>VGWB01000215.1 GCA_016873755.1 Ignavibacteria bacterium
GACGATTCGCCCCAACGGTTTTGCCGCGGTGTCGGTGACCGTACCGGCAATCGTGCCGGTGGCCCCGCTTATCACCAGGGTGTATTCCTGACTCGCTTTCCCACCCTTGGACGAGACAACAGCAACGATAATTCGATAGATACCGCGTCGCGGCTGGCGCCATTCAATGAGCCCCGTCGATGCACCGATGGTCATCCCTTCCGGCTTCAGCGCCAGCGCATATTTGAGGGTGGCCGTGGAATCAGATGAAACAGCATTCACCTGATAGGTGTAGACGACGCCCACAGCTCCAGTCCTCACCGGTACCGACGTAATCCGGACAACATCGGTTCGAGGAATCGGCCAGAGGGCCACCAACGCCATGTTGCTTCGGAGGATCGTTCCTCCTTTCATTTTCGCCTCAACGTAATACACGTACGTCGTCAGGACCGATGTCAGGGGTGGCGTGTCAACGTATTCGTTCTTGGTAGTCGAGTCGATTCGTGTAAACGTCATTGCGTTTGACATCGGTGCCCGATACACGGCGTAGTATTGGACCGAGTCAACGGGCAGCCTTGTCCAGAAAAGGTACACCTTGCCCCCTACGTCCACCTTGGCGTTCAAGATGAACAGCACCACACTCGTCTGGGTCTGCGCAACGGAGCTGCCGATCACAAGCAGCGCAAGAACCAGCATGAACATCATACCAAGTCTTCGCAGCATGTCTCTTCTCCCTCCACTTTGTTTCTAATGAAGTTCTGCAAGAAACTAAGAGTCCCGAGGATCCCTGGTATCTCACCTGTCCACCGGACAGCAAAGCAGGAGATAGTCAGAATCTCCCTACATTTAATCAAATCGTTTTCCTGATTCTCGTTGTTGATTCTGGTCACGCGCCAGCGCACTCACCGGAAAACCAGAGTTTTACCCCTCTTAGCGATCTCTGTTTGAAACAATCGATTTCACCGCGTTGATGGGCTGCTGCCGGACGGCGTTGCCTGATGAGGCTGGCGGGGTGAGAGAAAATCGATACGAAGCTCTTAGAGGACACGTCCTCCGAACCATTCTCTTGCGGACACAAATCAACACGGGCGAGCGATGCAAGATTTCTCTGTTGACGCGGTGCTAGAAAACGACCTTAATGGTGACAACAGATGATTTCGGTGTCGTGATGTGAATGAGCTTTCCCTCCGGAGCGACCGGCTTGCCGTCTGCCTCGAGAAAGTCCGACAGAACGACCTTCTTCGGAGGTTGTGGAAGCGTCAGCGTCGCTTCGGATGTCTGGCCACCGGCGTCATACCACTGGATTACCCAAGCTTCGGAGTCTTCAGCCTTCTTGATTGAAGTCAGCACGAGGTTCTCCGGCTCGAGCCGAACGAACGAAGTCGTGCTCGGCAACTTCCCTTTGTGCACCTCCACCATCACTGCGATCAGCGGATAGTTGAATTCATAGCCTCGCCTCACCGTTCCGGCGGTCCGCCAGGTTCCGCTGTGTGGATAAAGCGAATACTCCATTGAATGCTTGCCCCGGTCGGCGGTTGGATCCGGCCACTTCGGCGACCTCAAGAGCGAAAGGCGAACCGTGTTCCCCTTGATATCGTACCCGTACTTGGAGTTGTTCAGCAGACTCACACCATAGTCTGTTTGCGACACGTCAGCCCACCGGTGTGCAGGGACCTCCACTTTTGCCTTCTCCCAGCTGTCCCGCAGTTGGGTTGATCGCTGGATCGTGCCGTACGGAATTTCGTACGTGGCCACGGTGTCTGCGACCGTAAGAGGAAACGCGACCTTCAGGAACGTCTTTTCCTCCCACCAGTCGGCATCCGTTTTGAAGTCGATTCGGTCAACCTTGTCGTAGAGAACAACGTCCTGCGTGAAGAACGATGACGGAAAATCCTCTGTCGGAAATCCCTTCTTTGTTCCTGGTTTGAGATAGTCCCGGTAGAGTCTCAGCACGACTCTGACCGACCCGTTCTCGACAATTTCGGCTCTGCGGAATGTAGATGGATATTGCACACCCGTGAGCCCGATATTCCAGGCGTCCCACGCCGTCGGATAATCGGCCAGGAGCTGGAGCTCATTGCCCGGTCCGCTCAGGATCTCCCTGCCCGTCCGCTTGTCAACAATGCTCTTCAACCACCCTGATGCAGGATCAACGGAAACAGAGAAGAATTGGTTTTCGAGCTTCGTTTGAGAAACCGAGAGCGTTGTCGTTTTCACTGTCGGCTTCTGCTTTCGCAGGCAGTACGTCTTGTATCCGATAGAAGGGACGTCCTCAGCCAGGAAGATAATCTCCCGTTGGTAACGGCCTGTCGCGATCGTCTGCGACGGGATTTCCTTCCCCTCCACATCGAACACAGCGTATGTGGCGTCGTCGCCTTTCGGCAGCTCCAGTCTCGTCACGTCCGTCCGATTCCACGAAAGAGGATTGAACACGACAACCGGGATCCCCTGCCGGACACCCGATGTGTTGATGTTTCCTGCCAGGTTTTGCAGCGATCTGGCAAGCTCGAACGTGCCGATTTCCTGAAGCTCGAGATACTTTTCATTTGCATCGATATAGACCTCGCGGATGCTGGATCCTGGAAGGATGTCGTGGAACTGGAGAAACAACAGCTTCTTCCACGCCTCTTCGAGAGCAGCACCGCGGTAGGGTGCACCCTGAGACGCGGCGAGAACGGAGAACTTCTCGGCATTGGTCAGCAGCACCTCCCCTTTTCGATTGAACTTCTTCATATCCGCCTGTGTGGTGAATGTCCCCTGGTGGTATTCAAGATAGAGCTCGTCCTTCCAGACAGGCAACGTGCTTAGATCGTGTTCTTTGATCCAGTTCAGATACGTGGCAGAGGAACCGAATTCAATCTTGGGGTAAATATCGAGCGACTTATACCGCTCGATGCGATCGATCATCTCCAACGACGGTCCGCCGCCGTGGTCGCCAACGCCAAAGAGCACCATCATCTTCGTGAGGCCTGTGTTCGCTTCATATTGGCGCAGCCAATCGACAAGCTGATACGGATTCTTTACCTCGCTCACATAGTCAAAGGGGAAGTAAGCCAGCACTCTGGAACCATCAGGCCCCTCCCACCAGAAGAGGCGATACGGAAACACGTTCGTGTCGTTCCAGCCGATCTTCTGCGTGATGAATGCATCGATGCCGGCGCTGATATAGAACTGCGGCATATTCCAGTTGTAACCGAAGGAGTCGGGGTTCCATCCGATCTTCACATCTACTCCGAACTTCTGCATGAGGTACCGTTTTGCGTAAAGGAGATGGCGTGCCCACGATTCGCCGCTCGGGATGTTGCAGTCCGGCTCGACCCACATGCCGCCGGTAATTTCCCAACGGCCATCCTTCACCCGCTGCTGAATCCGTGTGTACAGGTCCGGATAAAGACGCTCCATCCAGTCGTAATACGCGGCCGCACTCTGTGTGTACGTGAAATCGGGCCGCGCATTGAACATGTTCAACACCGAAGTGAAGGTATTCTTGCAGACCTCAATAGTCTCCTGTTCGCGCCAGAGCCACGCCGCGTCGATGTGAGCGTTGGAGTTGAAATAGAGGGTGAACCTTTTCGCATACTCCGCGATCGGCTTCAACTGGGACCTGACATTCGAAAGGGACGCTTCGAACCGCTCCAGGGGACCATCGATCAACGGACGGAGATCGACCTTTGCGGCCAGGGTCTGCAGGAGGTCGTTCAGCTCCCTCTTCTCGCTCTTGTTCATAGCTGATCGATCGGTACCCGGATCGACACGCTTGTTGGAGCTGGTTTGATATGTATCAAAGCTCAGAAGCTTCTGCCCGACGCGGAGACCGGTGGTGAAGTTTTCGATGATTGTCCGGAGTGGCTTCATCTCTTCGGAGGCAATTTCTGCCCTGATCAGCCGGAGCGGTCCGCCGGTGTTCACCGCCTTGATCACAATCAGGAACCGTTCACCCGGCTTTGCGTCAGTAGTGAGGACGAACTCTCCATCCCACGGGAAATGCCCTTTCGCGACACCGTTGATCCACATGTATCCATAGTCATCAACGGAAACCTTCAGTGTCATCGGGCCCCTGACGGGCTTGCCGAGGATCTTGGCCGGCAGGACGATTTCCTTTCTGAGCCAACAAGAGTCAGGATAGATGCTTTGATTGAGCTTCAGTGCCTGCCAGCCCGAGTCATCAAAGCCCAGCTGGGTTGGCTCGCCCTGAGGCCGGTATGTCCTCAGGTCGGGACTCGCTTTCCAGTCATCGTACGATGAGAGGGTAAGAGAATCGAGCGTCTTGGTGAGTCGATCCACGTTGGTTTGCGAAAACGCGATGAACGGAAGAAGGAGGATAAATGGCGAGAGGATTCTCAAGAACTTCATGGCTGTTGTCCCTCTTGTATAGAAACTTCGCGTGGGGAAACCCTTGAAGGGCTTTATGAACTTGGAGAACGATGTCAAAGACCGACTTTACGGTCGTCATGAGCGCACCGATGACCCATAGTATCGATACTTTCTTAGACAAGCAAGATTACTCATTCAGCTCCGCCCGAGTCCTTCTGTTGAGGCTCCGTGCACGGAGACTACTTGAATTGAATCGGGGCTCTCATTGGTACGCCGCGCCTTGGAATAGACAGCCGATTGCGGTTGTGACAAAAAGTTGAGAGTATCAATGGACGGCCGCTTGCTGAGGATCTTTCCTTCTTTCAGTCACTAGGAGCACAACCATGAGAGCAACCGGGATCAGACACATCGCCATTCTTATCTGCGTTGCGATTCTTCACGCCCAGGCTTTTCCCCTGCAACAGCCGAGAGACACTACGGCGACCTGGGAAGAAGTGCTGTTGAGCGCCATGCATTCCATTTCGAGTCACACACTCTATGATTATATCAGGGAGTTATCGTCGGAGAAATACCAGGGGCGCTTGACAGGAACGCCCGGATACAACGACGCTGCACGGTGGGCAACGGGTCTCTTCGAACGCTGGAAGATCAAGCCGGCCGGAGACGCTGGTTCCTACTTCCAAGAATTCCCGAACCCGTACACGCTCGTGCTCGAAAGCGGCGAAGTGATTCTCCACATTCCAGCAGGGAAGAAAGACACCCTTAAGAAGTCGTACAGATTCGAAGAAGATTTCTTTCCCGGGTCAACCTCGGATGCCGGCAGTGTGACGTCGGAGGTCGTGTACGTCGGTTACGGCATCACCGCTCCGGAATTGAACTACGATGAGTACAAAGGCATCAACGTCAAGGGGAAGATCGTGATGATGGAACCGGAAGTCCCGATCTCCCCGAACAGAGAACCCGACGTCTTCATGGGGTGGCGTCCGTATTCCTTTCACGATTACAAAATGAAGAATGCCTTTGCGCATGGTGCCGCGGGTGTCGTGTACAACTACCACATCGTCAACCCCAATTGCGTCTTCATCAAGGGGCTGGTTCTGACCTACGTCGGGAGAAATGTCATCAGCGACATCTTCAGTGGGACAGGAAAGAATCGAGACACGCTGCTCCAGAAGATTCAAAGAGACCGCAGGCCCGTCTCGTTCAACACCGGCAAGATCGTTACCATCACATGTACGACCGAGCATCACCCGGAAGGAATGGGCAAGAACGTCGTGGGTTTGCTCGAAGGATCCGACCCGGCATTGAAAAACGAAGTCATCATCCTTGGTGCACATCTCGATCACGTCGGGAGGAACCATTTGCTTATGCCGGGAGCAAACGACAACGCATCTGGGGTAGCTGTGCTCATGGGTGCTGCGGAGGCAATGGCAAAAACATCCAGGTACTTGAAGAGATCGGTTCTGTTCATCCTTTTCGGTGCCGAGGAGCAGGGGGTAAAAGGATCGGAATTCTATTTGGCTCACCCTGTGGTTCCGAATGCCCGCGTGAAGGCATTCATCA
>VGWB01000216.1 GCA_016873755.1 Ignavibacteria bacterium
GGTGGTGGAGGTGAGGGAAGGCTGAGGCGGTTCTTGCAGGGATGCCCGAACAGCTTCAGCAAGGAGATACGCTGAAGAGAATCTTTCTTTCTTGTGTGATGATACGCTGAATCCGACTCAGTTTCCGACAGTCTTCTCGTTTCTGTGGTACTTCCCCGGTTCTTCACAATCACTTCTCGTTGAATGCCTGGGTTGCGTTTCATATCCAGAAGTATATGAAGCCCCCTGCAGCTTGTGCGGGCGCTACTCCGTGAGTTGTCAAGCTCACATGCTGGGCAGAAGGTGTGGCACCTCATCTTGCATTCTCAAGCGAGTGACAGCATTTGACGAAGAAGAGCGATAAACCAATTATCGGACTTCTCTCTCCAGATCTTCTGCGGGAGTATGCGGGCGAGCTTTCCTACTCGCGGGGGGTTCAGTATGCGGAGGATGGGAGAGTCACCAACGTTCGTCTCGAAGACGATTGCATCCGGGCAAAGGTACGTGGCACGCGTCTATACGATGTCCAGCTCCGGGAGGAAGATGGAGAGCTGAGCTATTCGTGCACGTGTCCTTTCTATCAGGAGGAGACGGTCTTTTGCAAGCATTGCGTCGCGGCAGGGCTTGCCCTCCTGAAAGCCGAGGGGGAACGGAAAGGCGCGAGAGGAGGAACGAAGCCCCGAGCGGAGCGCGACACGAGCATGGCAGATGTGAAAGCACATTTGGAGAAACAAGACAAAGCTTCTCTCGTCTCTTTGCTTCTCCAGCAAGCAGGCGAGGATGAAACGCTCAAGTCTCGACTACTGATGCAGGCTGCTATGGGAGCGAAAACTGTGCATATCCCTGCTTTCCGAAGGATGATCGACCGCGCAGTGGATTGGCGAGATTTCCTCGACTACGGATCGATGCAGGAGTACGCCCGGGGAATTGACGACGTGATCGCTTCGTTGCGTGAGCTTCTCGAAAAGGGTCATGCAACGGAGGTCATCGATCTGTCCGAATACCTACTTCAACAGCTTGAGCCTCAGATGGAGATGATGGATGACTCGGATGGATACATGAGCGATATCGTTCCTGCCATCCAGGAACTGCATCACGATGCCTGCGTAAACGTGAAGCCTGATCCTGAGCAGCTCGCGCGCAAGCTGTTCCAATGGGAACTGCAAAGCGACTGGGAGATATTCTATGGCGCCGTTCAACAGTACGCTGATGTGCTGGGGAAACGGGGCTTGGAGACTTATCGCGCGTTAGCAGAAGCAAAATGGGCAAAGATGCGACCGATTGGACCTGGGGAGGAGAACCTCGGATACTCGAGAGAGCGCTTTCGCGTTACAAGCATCATGGAACAACTTGCTGCGCACGCTGGTGATGTAGAGAAGCTTGTGGCTGTCAAAACGAAGGATCTGTCAACAGCCTACGCATACCTCGAGATTGCCCAACTCTATCAAAAAGCAGGGAAAGAAGAGAAAACCTTGGAGTGGGCAGAGAAAGGGGTGGGAGCGTTCCCGAAAGAAACCGACTCTCGTTTGCGGGAGTTTCTCGCCAACGAATACCATAAGCGGAACCGGCATGACAACGCGATGCAACTGATCTGGGCCGAGTTCGCTGAACAGTCCGGCTTTGAAGAATACAAGCTTCTCAAATCTCACGCAGAACGGTCCGGCGGCTCCGCAGAGTGGAAGAGATGGAGAGAGAAAGCTCTTGGTCTGATCAGGGAAAGCGCGCTCGCAGCCGAACGCGAAGCAGAAGAGAAGCACTGGAAATGGAACGCTGTCGATCGCTCATTGCTAGTGCAGATTTTTCTGTGGGAAAAGAACGTTGACCAAGCTTGGCAGGAAGCTCAGGAAGGGGGGTGCCATGAATCACTCTGGCTTGAGCTGGCGAGAAAGCGAGAGCAAGATCATCCGGAAGATGCTTTGGCTGTGTATCAGAGTCTTGTCGAGCCAACTATCATGCGAATGAACAATGATGCCTATCGGGCCGCAGTTGGATTCGCGAAGAAAGCTGGCAAGCTTCTCAAGCAGCTCGGCCGTGGAGATGAGTGGAACGAGTACCTGAATAATCTACGAGCAAACCACCGGCGAAAGCGGAATTTGATTGTGTTGCTGAGAGACTTGAAATAACCGTTCGATGGAACAGGGCGCATCTTAAGACGCGCGGAGAGAGAATCTTCCTCGTTTAGCCTTCCATCACTCCAGCGCGATCGTTCCCTTGTACACCCTCCCCCACCGATCCGTTGCTTCGACGGCAACGTCGTGCGCGCCGGGCGATGGCTTTGCGTAGAACAGATGGTCCGTCGGCACAGGATCGACCCATCTGTGTTTCTTCGGGAGATCCGGGCCGTCGTGCAGCGTGACAGAAAGTGGATCCTTACCGATCCGCCTGTCCATCGCTCCCTTCCGAATGCCGTCTTCGCTCCAGATGACCTTCCATGAGGAGTCTGCTGACCACACGTTCGCGACCAGCTCATCGGGAAAGCGCGGATCGGCCCCGCGCGGATAGAGACGCATCTGACGGTCGATGTCAACACCGGTCGGCTTATATCGCCAGGTCAATTCGCCTCCCTTCACTTCGTATACCGAGTATCCATTCGGAGTGCCGTCGTAGCAGATGGGTCCAGACCACCACGCACCACACACGGCTCCGCAGACGTGAATCTCTGCTCCTCCGTCGGTGAGATACTCGCTCTCGTGCATGTGTCCGCAGATGACGTACGCTTTGTAAGGTTCCAGCAGACGGTAGAGCAACTCGCGGTTCGTAACCACCACGGCGTTTTCGGGCGTTCTCTTTCCCTCTCGGATATGACGCTGGTTGTACAGCGGGATGTGCATGAACACCACGACTGTTTTTCCCTCCTCAACGAACGACAAGTCGGCCTTGAGCCAGTCCAGTTGGACTTGGTCGAGGTAGCCGATGTACCGGCCAAACCAGAAGATATTGTCCATAACCACGTAGTGTATCTCGCCGCGGTCAAATGAGTAGTACGTCGGTCCGAAGAACTTCCTGAAGGTTGCCGCAGACGTCTCATCGGTCTTCGCTTGGACTTCAACATCGTGGTTCCCCATCACCTGGAAGAAAGGGGTCGCCATGGCCTTGACCCCTCGCTCATAGTCCGGAAAGTACTGAAGACGGTCGAACATGATGTCTCCACACGCCACACCGAAGAGCGGCTGCTCACTGAGCTGCCGTGAGAAGCTGAATACGTCAACGACAGTCTCTGCGTGGAAACGTTGAACATCTTCCTCGTCCAGCATCTGTGGATCAGCGAGGAGGAAGAATGCATGGCGGTCATCGGCAGTGGGAAGTTTCGCAAGGTTAAACTGAGCGGTTGCTTCGCCGTTTCTGTCCGGTTGTAACGGTTGGTAGAAGAGCGCTGTTCCTGTTGGGTTCGTGGGGATGTTGTACCCCCGCGGCAGGGAAACAAAGACGAATTCCTGTCTTGTGTTGGACATCAGCTCGAAAGTGCCGTCGGCCTGAGTCCGAACGACGGACAATCCGTCCGACACCCGAACGCCACTCAAGCCTCCTCCGGTGCTGTGGACGCGTCCGCGAATGCGAACGGGATCTACGGCGGGCTCGAGGATGGAGATCGGAGCATAGGGGCGGGCGAGGATTCTGTCCGCGAGCAACAACGATGCCGCCGCGAACCCGGTGTTCCTCAAGAATGCGCGTCTCGTTTGCATAAGGTGTGCCTCGCTTGGTGAAAGTATGCGGGAACTTACGGAGAATCCCAGTGTGCAGCAAGCCCAGAGTTTGACCTGTCGATCTTAAAAACGAAAGCGTATGACGTTAGCCTATCCCCGCTCTTTTCCGGAAGGGGTTGTCGTGTCTCGAGAACCCTTTTGCGCGAGGAATTCGCTGTTTGCCTTTCATATACAAGAGCGTATATTTGTATACAAATGTATATGAAGGTCCTTCAGGGCTCTGGAAGCGGCCGGAGATGTTTCGAGAATCCGTAGAGCGGAAACTGAATCGCTGAGCCATACCTCGATCAAACCAATTACACCAGATCACACCTGCAAAAAGGAGAGGAGTTATGAAGCACTTGCTTCCCATCATTATTGTGAGCCTCCTTGCCGGCTGCGGCCAGGAGCCCAGCCAGTTTACCGGTAGAATCATCGACCTCTCCTACGCCTTCGACTCCACTACCGTCTACTGGCCCACGGAGAAGGGATTCGTCTTCGAGAAGGGTCCGGAAGGTGTGACGCCGAAAGGCTACTTCTACACGGCCAATCGTTTCTGGACACCTGAGCATGGCGGCACGCATATCGACGCGCCGATTCACTTCTTCAAGGATCGGGAGCGGATGGATGAACTGCAACTGGACAAGCTTATCGGGCCGGGACTTGTGGTCGATGTTTCCGACAAGTGCTCGGCCGACCGTGATTACCAGGTCCAGGTATCAGATTTTGAAGCGTGGGAGAAGAAACACGGCATCCCGGTCAACGATCACATTGTCCTTCTCCGGACAGGGTTCGGAAATTACTATCCAGATCGCGTCAAGTACATGGGCACGGATGAGCGGGGCGAGGTTGCCGTGGCGAAGCTACGCTTCCCCGGCCTCCATCCGGACGCCGCCAAGTGGCTTGTCAAAGAGCGCAAGATCAAAGCGATCGGACTGGACACGCCGAGCATTGACTACGGCCAGTCGACAATGTTTGGGAGTCACGTAGCGCTGTATGAACAGAGTGTGTCCGCCATCGAGAACGTTGCCAACCTCGATCAGTTGCCGGAGAGGGGGTTCACCGTCATCGCGCTGCCGATGAAGATCAAGGGTGGAAGCGGTGGGCCGGTGAGAATTATTGCAGTGATGAATCCGTGACGGGAAAAAGAGCGATCCGAGATTTGGAGTTGGGAGTTGCACGTCTGCGGGTGTCTGACCAAAAGTCATCCAATTCGGGTTTTTTGCCTCCTGACCTGAGTTGATTTTTTGTCGTTTTTCAGGTATTGTTTCTTGCATTCGCGGTACCTCCCCTCCGCAAAAGTCCAACTGCCGTGCCCCAGCTCGCGTCCATATTTTCCAGCCTGATCCAGCATTTTCGAAAAGGATTGGCGTTGGTCACCGATTTTTTCCGAACCAGAGGCCGGGCCAAGGGGATACCGCCCTCGGTCGTTCGATGGGCCGACAAGGCCGCTCACAAGGCGGCCTTAGCAGGCCACACTTCGTGGAACTACGTGGTCGAACTGTTTCTCCGCCTGAAGATCCACTTCAAGCTCAGCCTCATTGTAGCCATTTCTGTCCTCGCCGTAACGTTTGTGATCAGCTCCATAGCTGTCAACCTTCAGCAGCGCGAGCTCCGCCTTCAGACTGAAGTGCTCGGGTACCAGATCGTCCAGAGTCTCACGGCAGTGGCGGAGGACAATCTCCTTCTGAATTCCGTACCTGTCCTCCAGGACTACGTAAAGAACTTCAGCAAACGGAATATCCCGGGTCTGGAGCATCTCTTCGTCATGGACCGGAGAGGCGTCATCGTTGCACACCTTGCGCCGGACAGCGTTAACAAGACGGTCACGGCCAACGACTTCGATCTTTTGGCTAGTGCTGACTCTGCCCGTCTGATGGAAACGGCAACGCACTTTCGCTTCATCCAATCCATCTTTGTAACGAAACGCGAGGCTGGCCAGTCGCGACGCATTCTCCTCGGCAGCTCTTCGGCCAGCTTCTCGAAGGCCGTTCTGCTGGCCCCAATACGGGAGATGAGGAATAAGATCGTCCTTGCCAGCTTTGGTGTCTCCGTCGTTGCCATCGGCCTGGTCCTTTTTCTCTCGAAGCGTATCGTGCACATTATTATTGTCCTTTCGGATGCCGCCCGCCAGGTCGGTTCCGGCAATCTAAAGGTGAGCGTCTTCACCCGCATGAAGGATGAACTCGGTAC
>VGWB01000217.1 GCA_016873755.1 Ignavibacteria bacterium
CAGCGGTGTGCGAAAATCGTGCGAGACGATGCCGACAAAGTCCGTTTTCAGCCGATCCAATTCCACCAGCCGCTGATTGCTCTTCTTGATCTGGTCAAACAGCTTGGCGTTGCGAATAGCACTTCCGATCTGGTCGCAGAGCGTCCTGAGCACAACCACATCCGTTTCGTCGAAGGCATACAGCTTGGTATCTTCCACATTGAGCACGCCGACGACTTCGTTCCCGATCATGATGGGAAGAGCAAGTTCTGAGTTCGTGTTATGATACTGGTAGGCGAGGTACCGCGAATCCAGTGAAACGTCATTGGCGAGCACATACTGGCTGTGCTCCGCCACCCAACCAACGATCCCCTGACCGATCTTCTGTCGATATCCGTGCGGTAGAAAGTCAATGTAACTGCCGCAATGCGCAGTCAATACAAGATCATTCTCATCCCGGTTGATCAGGAAGATTGTCACGTCGAAATACTGGAAGTTCTTCTGGATGGCTTCGGACGCGGAGGTGAGCAGCTCATCGATATCGAGCGTCGACGTCAGCTTGCCCGCTACCTCGTTAACGAGCCCGATCTGCGCCACGCGCTTCTGGGCGCGCTCGAGCAGGCCCGTATGCCGCAACGCAATCCCGATCTGAAGGCTCAGCAGCTGAGCCAGCCACAGATCAGGATCGAGAAACGCATTCGGTTTCGACGAGCCGAAGAACAGCGCGCCGAGTATCTGCTCGTGCGTTTGCACAGGGACAATCATCAGCGACCTGATTCCCAGGTCCTTCAGCTTCCCCTCGAGCGCCGGGTGGAACGCTGGCGCTGAATCGATATCGACGACGATCGCCGCGTTATTCTGGATGGCCCACCCCGGCATACCGACATCGACCGAGAAATTCCTATGATTGAGCTCGATTGCGTCCATCAACGGCGAGAGGGTACTGATGACGTAATGGGATTTGCTGTGGCTCAGCAGGTTCACCAAGGCGCACTCGCCGTCGATGAGGCGTTTGATATCCTCCCTGATGACCCGGATAATCTCCTCGCGAGATCGCGCTTCGTCGATCTTCAGTGATAGATCACTGAGGATGTTAACGCGCGTGCTGAATTCATGCGCCTCCAGGAGGCGCGTACGCATTTCCTCCGGTGAGAGGAATTCGATGTTTTCAGGTATCTGCCAGTCTGGTGACATGAATCGCTTTATGAAGAATTCCACCCTTTGTCATCCGTGATGAGTGATTTCGCCTGTGTCTCTTAGATTGCTCTGGTGACCTGCCCGATCATGGTACGTCGATCATCCTTCCATTCGGTTGCAAGCATTCCGTAGACCGCGTGATCGACAAAGTGGTCATACAGCCATTCAGCCTCCCGGAGCACACCTTCGCAACGGAACCCCAGCCGATCGGGAATTGCCCTGCTCTTCAGATTGCCAGTTGCACAACGGATCTCCACGCGGCGAAGGCTCCAGTTCTCAAACGCATAGTCGACGAGCACAGCGCACGACTTCGTCATTATGCCCCGACCTTGAAACCGCTCCCCCAGCCAATACCCGATGTTGGTCGAGCGGTTTGGCCAGTCGAGATGGTGATAGCCGGCGACACCCGCCAGCTGATAATCGCGCCAGATGCCAGCCTGAAAGCCGGCGTTTCCAGCCATTTGGCGCATCGCCAACTCAATGAAAGACCTGGTATCATCGACCGTCTGGTTCACATCGAGCCACGGTAGCCACCGCCGCAGGTAAGCCCGGTTCGAGTCCGTCAAAGCGAAGAGTCCCTCCGCATCATCCGGTTCGAGCGTCCTGAGATAGAGACCCTCTTCAACGGGGATCCTGATCATCTGATCCTTTACTCATCAACCTGCACATCGAAACGCACGACCTCGTAGCCTTTCTTCGTGTCAAGGAATGAATACAGAACCCCCGCAAAGACGCTCACCATACCCACCAGAAAGGTCAGGGTGATGAGGACGTTTGACCGTAGCAACTCGCTGAAGAAGCTCACCCCGATCAACAAGGACGTGACAATGAACAAGGCGATGGCCCCGGTATAGCACATCACGGAATTCCGCACAAGCTTGGCCCGGGCCATCAGGTGGTCGATCTGACGTACGACGCTTTCCAGCCTCAGGGATTCTTCGAAGGCCTTCTCACCGGCCTTCTTTACGAGCTTCCGTTTCTCGTCGTTGAGCAACCGGATGCGATTTAGCACCACGGAATATCTGTTGCTGGTAGCAAGCAACAGCAGACCACAGGCGTTGATCATCACAGCCGGTGCAAGAATGAGCTGGATAGCCTGGATAATCGAGAGACTTTCTCCGAGATCAGACCCCATATCGCCAGTCTCCTGAGCTCGTTGCCTTCGCTATGCCCGGGCAATCTCTCCCATGACAATCGGTCGTTCTCGTTTGCGCTTCAGCACATGAAGAACGCGATCTGCGTCGACCGGAGGAGCGATCAGGATCATCCCGATACCAAGGTTGAAGGTCCGCCGCATGTCTTCCTCCGGAACATTGCCAATTTCCTTGATTAGTCCGAATATTGCCGGTCGTTCCCACGCGCTCCAATCGATCTGCAGCCTCAGGCCCTTCGGTATCACCCGAAGGGTGTTGCCTTCAATGCCCCCTCCGGTGATGTGAGAGATCCCGCGAATCCTGTACGTCGACAAGAGCGGAGAGATCGCTTTGAGATACGAGCGATGAACCGTCAGGAGTGCTTCACCGAGTGTTGCCTGAAGCTCTCCAATATACTCGTCAAGCCGAAACTGCCTCAGCAGCACGGCTCGAGCAAGGGAATACCCGTTCGTATGCAATCCTGTGGAAGGCAGGGCCACCAAAACGTCGCCGGACTTAATTCTCCTGCCATCAACAATACGTCGCTCATCCACAACCCCGACAATAGTGCCGGCGATGTCATACTCACCGTCTGCGTAGAACCCGGGCATTTCCGCGGTCTCGCCGCCGATCAACGAGCAGCCGTTCTCTTTACACGCTCGCACAAAACCTGAGATCACCTGTGCTGCGACAAATGGGGTGAGTTTCCCCGTAGCAAAGTAGTCAACAAAATAAAGTGGCTGTGCACCACAGGCGAGTATGTCGTTCACACAATGATTCACGAGATCCTGACCAACAGTCTCGTGCCGGTTCAACGCAAAGGCTATCTTCAGCTTTGTCCCCACGCCGTCGACACTGGTAACAAGAACGGGCTTGCGAATCCCACGAAAGTCCGCCCGGTAGAGGGCACCGAACGCGCCGATATCGGTGACGACATTGCGGGTGAACGTGGAACGGACGCTCTTCTTGATTCGCCGCACCAGTTCGTCGCCCGCCTCAATATCGACCCCGGCATCTTTGTAGGTTGTCGGCATTTTCAAAAAATCAGGTTTGGCGTTCGAAAGATACCAGAATTTATCCATGTGAACAAGGAGATTCTTGCCTGCTGCGCACTGACTCGCGCAACGATTCTCAAATCTGTCACACGGTATCACGGACGCTCATCAGACCAGGAGATTCCAATGGCGCTGTTCGGCGCCGAGAGCCTGGTTCGGCAGAGACTCGTTCCCAATATCACACAATCGAGAGAATGTGTTGCGAAAATCGTCAGGCTTGACTATATTTTGACCCGAAATATCTCCCACCTTCAAGGTGCCCATCGCATGTCTCCTGCACACATCACTGGTACAGACGAGCATATCGAAATTCGGAAAATCTTCTGCGTTGGCTTGAACTATTCTGAGCACGTAAAGGAAATGAAGGCCGCGCTTCCCCAAGCACCTGTCTTCTTTCTCAAACCTGCCACCGCCGTTATCGGTGACGGCGGAACAACCATCCGACCGGACATATCCAGGGAACTTCACCACGAAGTTGAGATGACGGTCCTGATCGGAGCGGGCGGCAGGAACATCGCGCGCGAGGCAGCATTCAAGCATGTTGCAGGGTACGGTGTTGGCCTCGATATGACCCTGCGAGACATTCAAGGCGATGCCAAGAAACGGGGATTACCATGGACACTTTCGAAGGGATTCGACACGTCGGCACCAATCTCCAAGTTTGTCCAGGCGACCACAATATCAAATCCCCATGATCTGGAGATAGCCCTCGCCGTCAATGGAATGCAGCGGCAACACGCGAGTACCGGCAACCTCATCTTCAAGGTCGATTACCTTATCTGGTACCTCTCTCAGTTTTTCACGCTCGAGCGCGGGGACATTCTCTTCACTGGCACACCGGAGGGTGTCGCTGCGACCGTTCCCGGGGATCGCCTGGAAGCTCGCCTCATCTCTCCCGGCAGTGGTGTCCTGGCCTCTCTTGGCATACGCATTCAGTAGCCTGCAGGCTGATGAACAGGTTCCGACGCTTCATCACGAACTATCAGTTCTCGCTTCTGGCGTGGTTGCTGATAGCGATCCTCGTGATAGCCGGATTTCACTTCGGAGTCGACAAGAAGGTTATCGCCTTTGTGGTCCTGCTCGTGGGGATTATCGGGCAAGCGTTTGCTGCCCTCATCGCCTGGATCGCCTTGATCCCAATCGCCGGGCCAATCCTTGCACAAGTTCTCTCGATGCCGTTTGTTTGGACTCTGAACGGGATCGGGTACCTCCTTTCCATTTCCGCGATCAAGCGCGGCTATTCAAAGGATGTCATCATCTCCTCGACGCTTGCCTACCTTGCGTTTACGCTGAGCGCGGAGCCGAGACACCACCTCGTTCTGTCAGGAGGCGATCGAACACCTGATACTCGGATCGAAGAGATTTACGCGCCATTCGATACTCTTCGGACCGATCTTGAGGACTATCGCTGGCCAACGAATGCCAGCACGGTCATTACATCATCCTTCGCTGACTACCGACGCACGCACTTCCATGAGGGGATTGACATCTCGACCAATAATCAGAGAGGTCATCCTGTTTACGCGTCGCGCGGTGGATATGTGTCTCGAATCCACGTCTCGCGCCGCGGGTACGGCAAGATGTTGTTCCTCCGCCATCCGGATGGGTTCCTGACCGCGTACGCGCACTTGCAGAAGTTCAAAGACTCGATAGAAGTCGTTGTCAAAGAACTGCAGAAACAGAACAAGAACTACGCATTGGAAGTCGACCTCGACAGTACCGCATTCCCGGTCGACAAGGGCGATGTGATTGGGTATTCGGGTGATACAGGAACCGGCGGAGCTCACCTCCACTTCGAGCTGCGAGATTCCTCGATGAACCCAATCAATCCGTTTCTCTCGAGGCATTTCTCTTCCCTCTTGCGTGATGATGAGCGTCCGTTCTTCCAGAGGATAGCATTCACTGCAATCGACCGTTCATCACGCATCCATGGGAAATGGCGAGTCTGGGTTGTCGACGCCAGGCGTTCACAGACCGGAGAGTTTTTTCTCAACAGGCGCGTTCACGTGAAGGGATCGATCGGCATTAGCGTTCGTGTATGGGATCGTTCCAACGCGTTGAAGCACAGAACCGGACCTCATCGGTTTGAGGTGTTCCTGGATGGCGCCCAGATCTTCACCTCGGCCAAGAAGTTCATTCCCGCGACGGAAAGTCGTCAGATCGCCACCTACTATGATCGCCCCCTTGTCAAGAAGAGGCTGGGACAATTCGAGAAGCTCTACATTGAGTCCGGGAATCGCCTGCCGTTCTACAACAGGCTTCCTGAGGGAGCGGGGATCATTGAGACGCACGATCTTCAACCGGGACCCCACGAATTGACCATTCACGCATTCGACCTTTCAGGGAACCAATCGGTTCTGAGAGTGACCTTGATGATCGGCAAGTAGTCTCGCCGCTGCACGCTGACGACCACGAGCGCGAGAGGCGAACGCCTGCTGCCTCGGCTCTCTGCTTCACCTCCAGATCCCCACTC
>VGWB01000218.1 GCA_016873755.1 Ignavibacteria bacterium
TTCATCCCCAGTTTCTGAACATTCATCCCGGAGCGTACCGTTTGCTTGCAAACCTGCTCTCGTATTGATATATTGAGCCGAAAGGAGTACCGAGCGATGAAACGAAAGTTTGGAGGTCTTGTGATCGCGATGCTCGCGTTCACGTCGGTGATCTTCGCACAGCGGATCACGCCGAGCGGGGCATTCGTCCTGAACTTGGACTACGCGAAGTTCCGGAATAATGATTCAACCGGCTATCTTGAAATCTACTACGGATTCTATCCTCGCCTGATCACGTATGAGTTCCGCAACGGACAGTTCTTCGGAATATTGAAAGTCAACACGCGCATCAGGGACAAGCAGACGGACGCTTATGCCGTGAATGTCTGGTCCTTTGTCCCCGTTCTCGTTGCAGATACGTCTGATGCGATGCTGCGGTCGACCCTTGTGAGTGTTGCTGGATATGCGCTCCCCTTCGGCGAATACTCGCTGGAGGTGGCAGCAAGCGATTCACTAACACCCGCACGTCGGGACAGCATCGTTCTCGCTCTTTCCGTGCAGCCTTATTCAACGGGCGTCACAAGCAGCGACATCGAGCTGTGCTCGAGGATCCAGGCATCTGACAGGCAGGGTGATCTCTTTTACAAGAACTCTCTTGAGGTGAGGCCGCATCCAACTCTTGTGTTCGGCGTTGCTTCTCATCCCGTGATGTTTCATTATAATGAGCTGTACAACCTTGACCCAGATCAGACGTATACTGTCAAGACCCAGGTTGTTGCTCGGGATGGGTCAGTTGTGCGGGAGTCCTCGCGCGAGAAGAAATTCGGGGTGAAGAACGCCGTTGAAGCCGGAACAACCAATGTCGCCTCGATCCCGTCAAATCGGTATCGATTCCGGCTCACGCTTGCAGATGCATCAGGCACGGATCTCACGCAAACGGAGAAGACGTTCTACATCTACAATCCCCATATTCAGGGACCGCAGCCCTCGGCTGTTTCCATCAAAGCAAGCGAGCTTGCCGGTCTCACGGCAGATGAGCTGGCTGAGGAGTTTCAGAAGGCGAAATATCTTGCTACTGACCAGGAGATCAGTACGTTCTCTCAGATCACATCCGCTGAGGGACGCCGTGAGTTTCTGGCGAAGTTCTGGACCGAAGTTGAAACCGGACGAATGGGACGGGCTGGCGTGCAACGGATGGTCTACCTGCAGCGCGTGACTTCCGCAAATCAGCGTTTTCGGGCGATGGCGCGCGATGGTTGGAGGACTGATCGCGGGCGCGTCCTGCTTCTCTACGCAGAACCGGACGAGATCGAGCGATTTCCGTCGTCCATGGAAACCAAACCGTACGAGATCTGGCATTACTATGGCATCGAAAATGGTGTGCTCTTTGTATTTATCGATCGATCCGGCTTTGGGGAGTACATTCTCGTGCATTCGACGAAAAGGGGAGAACTCCAGGACGATCAATGGCAGCGCTTCCTGCAATAGTCGCGCTGCTGGCTCTTGGTTTCCAAGCGCCTCTTCTCGGCGCTCCTGACACGCTCCTGGTCGAAGACCGCGCATTCGGCTCCTTCCAACGGGCAACCCGCCTCGCCGTCAGCCCCCAGGGCTGGCTTTATGCTCTCGATGCGGACCGCAACTTGATCCTCCTGCTGAAGGAAGACGGCTCGGTTGCATCGTCTGTTGGTGGGTACGGATGGACAGCCACGACGCTTGATGAACCGTCGGGCCTCGCCACAGACGGACTGAGCGTCTACGTTTCGGATTTCGGCAATCATCGCGTCCTGCGGTTTGACCGGCGGCTCAACTACATCTCCTCCTTCACGACGCGAGACACCGACTACGTTGCTGCACGATTCGGCTACCCCGCCGGTGTGGCGCTCTCACGCCTCGGAGACCTCTTCATCCTGGATACCGAGAACGTGCGGGTTGTCAAGTATACCGGGAATGGGAGGTTCGAGCGCTCGTTTGGCGGGATTGATGAGGTACGCGGCAGGCTGGCTCGACCCTTGAAAATCCTTGCAGCCAGCAACGATCATATCTATGTCCTTGAAGCGGATCGCGTACTCGAGTACGATTACTTCGGCAACCACATCCGTACGATTGGCAATGCTGTGCTGAAGGGTGCTCGTGGGTTCGATGTCATAGGGGATCGCGCGGTGGTCGCGACGCAGGATGCGCTCTACTGGTTTTCAGAGCGGGGTGAGGTGGCGTTTGAAACGCCCTTCCGGTCACTGCTCACGAGTAGCCCGATCGATGATGTAGAGGATGTCGCGATTGTTCGGGACACGTTGTTTGTGCTTACCATAGGGAAGATTGTCGCCTTCAAAATCCGCGCTTTCGAGTGAAGACACCTTGGGAGCGGAATACTTGACATTTGCTTGGTTTAGCAATAATTTCGTGCGCGCAGGGTGCGCGACGAACTGTTCAATAGTGTGTGGAGGACACCGTTATGGCATCACGAAGCGTTAACAAAGTCATTCTTATCGGCAACCTCGGCAAGGATCCTGAACTCCGCTACACGAGCAGCGGAGTGGCAGTTGCCACCTTCAGTCTCGCCACGAATGAATCGTGGAAGGATCCGGAGGGCAATCTGCAGGAGCGGACGCAATGGCACAATGTCGTCGCCTGGAGAAAGCTCGCGGAGATATGCGGCGAGTACCTCAAGAAGGGGGGCAAGGTGTATATCGAGGGGCGCCTCCAGTATCGCAATTACGATGACAAGAACGGTGTCAAGAGATCGGTTACCGAGGTTGTGATGGACGAGATGGTCATGCTGGACAGTCGCGCCGCCTCAACCTCGTATGAAGCAGGGCCCGCTCCAACTCAGCAGGAAGAAACCGGGAGGAAAGTCGACGACCTCCCGTTCTAATGTACCAACCGTTCACGCCCAGTTCGGAGTGCGGCGGTCCATCGCCGCCTGCCGGACTGGGTCTTGGACGAGCGGCGCACGCCGGATGTCCCTACGTCTACTAATGTTCCACACCCACCTGTTTCCCAGCTAGGCACAACCTATGAAATCCAACACGAAAATCCCCTTGGTGATCTTTTTGTTGCTCCTCCTCTCTTTTCAAGGCCTTCTCTCTTCGTCCCGGAGACCGGTCCGTGCAAAGCATGGCATGGTCGTGTCGGCCGAAGAGGTGGCATCGAAAGTCGGTGTCCAGATTCTGCGAAAGGGCGGTACGGCCGTCGATGCGGCTGTTGCTGTCGGGTTTGCACTTGCTGTGACGTTCCCCGGCGCCGGGAACATCGGCGGGGGAGGTTTCATGGTGATCCGCATGGCAGACGGAAGAACGGTGACAATCGACTACCGGGAAAAAGCCCCCGGTGCGGCGCACCGCGACATGTTTCTTGATGAGAACGGGAAATACGTGCCCGAGCGCAGCCAGGAGGGCTACCTTTCGACCGGAGTCCCCGGCTCTGTCGCGGGTCTCCTCCATGCGCTTGAGAAATACGGAACCATGAGTCGCAGGGTGGTCATGCAGCCGGCGATCGACTTGGCAAGAAAGGGGTTTCGGATCAAGTTCGAGTTTGCCGAGGAGCTGCGTGGCGAGATCGATGACATCAGAAAATACCCTTCCACAGCGAAGATCTTCACGAAAAGAGGAGAGCCCTTTGAGGAAGGTCACCTACTTATCCAGAGAGACCTGGCGCGGACGCTCCAGCGCATCCAGAAGTCGGGAAGAAATGGATTCTACAGGGGCAAAACAGCTGACCTCATCGTTGCAGAGATGAAGCGCGGAGGAGGGTTGATTACGCACGAGGACCTCGGGTCCTATCAGGCAGTCGAACGCACCCCCGTTCAAGGGTCGTACAAAGGTCTTGAAATCGTCTCTATGGGGCCACCGAGTTCGGGCGGGATGATGCTTGTTCAGATGTTGAACCTCCTGGAACCGTTTAACCTCGCGGGGAGTGGCTTCGGATCGTCCAGGGCTATCTCCTATCTTGCAGAAGCGATGAAACTTGCCTACGCGGACCGTGCACAGTTCATGGGTGATGCAGACTTCTTCCCTGTGCCTGTTGGTCGTTTGATTTCGAAGGAATATGCGAATGAACGCAGGCTGCTACTGGACACGACCAGGGCAACGCCCAGCGAGGAGATTTTGCATGGCGCAATCGAGCTTGGCGAAAAAACCGAAACTACACACTACTCGGTCGTGGATCGCTGGGGAAATGCTGTGGCCGTGACGACGACCCTCAACGGTTGGTATGGAAACAAGATTGTTGTTGCAGGAGCAGGATTCTTCTTGAACAACGAGATGGACGATTTCTCGGCCAAGGTGGGAGCGCCAAACGTGTATGGTTTGGTCGGTGGTGTCGCAAACTCCGTGGAGCCGAACAAGCGGATGTTGAGCTCGATGACCCCGACCATTGTGCTCGAAGACGGCCAGCCCGTCATGGTGCTCGGCAGTCCCGGGGGTTCAACGATCATCACGACGGTGCTACAGGTGTTCCTCAACGTTGTCGAACATCGTATGAACATCGCGGAGGCAATCAATGCACCTCGCTTCCATCATCAGTGGTTGCCGGACACCTTAGTCTACGAGAAGAGAGGGTTCCCCCTGGACGTTGTCGTCAATCTTGAGCAGCGTGGATACCGCCTCCGTGAGCGCAACGGAACGCAAGGTCGCGTCGAAGGGATCATTATCGACCGTGCCAAGGGCATCCTGTACGGGGCCACCGACCCGCGGGGGTATGGCGCGGCGATCGGCTATTGAACCTGATCACTAGGTCAAATCTGTTCCCCCGAGCGTAATCTGTGGCAACCTGGCATTTCTGTCTGACCATCAAGACAAACAAGAATGCTTGTCCCGCTGGCGGAACACTGGGTAGGTCAGACATTCTTGTCTGACCACATCGGAACAAACAAGAGTGTTTGTCCCTGCGGCGCGAAAAATCTCAAGTGGACTGTACCAATTGCATGATCAAGAGATCCATATCAAACGAAGACATCTTCCTCACTGGACGCTCAGCGGCGCGACCTACTTTGTGACATTCAGACTAAGGTCAAGGGCGTTGAGTGTTCAAGAGCAGAAGGTGGCCTTGGGGCACATCAAACGCGGCAACGGTCGATACTACCATTTGATCGCCGTTGTTGTGATGCCTGACCATGTGCATCTTCTGCTCACTCCTAACAGTGAATACGATTTGAGCCGGATTACGAAAGGGGTCAAAGGAGTAACTGCACGGCAAATCAATCGTCTGCGCCATACAGAAGGTCAAGTCTGGCAACATGAATCGTACGATAGAATCGTGCGGGACGAAAACGAGCTAATCGAGAAGCTCAATTACATGTTGAATAATCCGGTCAAAGAAGGGCTGACAGAAGACCCGTGGGAATATCACGGCTGGTACTGTTCAGACGATCCACGGTAGGTCAGACATTCTTGTCTGGCCAAATATGGACAAGCAAGAATGCTTGTCCCACCAGCGGGTAGGTCAGACATTCTTGACTGACCAAATATGGACAAGCAAGAATGCTTGTCCCACCAGCGGGTAGGTCAGACATTCTTGTCTGGCCACCTCAGGACAAACAAGAATGTTTATCCCAACGGCGTCAGCCTAGATATTCCCGTCCGACCTATCAAGTCTTGACTATCGACAGGAAGTTCTCTATTATTGGTTGAGTTACTAAGGTGGTTGTTCTTTCACACAATCGTTCTGGTGTCCCGTCTTGACTAAGGGTCTGGACGGGATGAAAAGGGAATTCCGTGCTTCGTCCGTTGAGGTGGACGAAAAACCGGAAGCTGCCCCGCAACTGTAATTCCGACTCCGCTGCCGGCGGAAAGTCCTTGGTCCGGAAGCCACTGTCCTGAGACAATCAGGGTGGGAAGGC
>VGWB01000219.1 GCA_016873755.1 Ignavibacteria bacterium
CTTTTCTACACTCCCGCAACAGAAATTCGCTGTAATAAGAGTGCCGGTCGTTTCCATCCACTGTTCCCGACTCCCGAAGGTCCGCGGCGAAGCATTCCCTTTGGGAAAGGTTTCCTGTGACACGCAGGCTTCTCGTGACTAAGAGAACAGAGTTGAACTCAGGGTTTTTCAAACTACAAGGTACGTTAGCATGAACAAGTTCATGGCCTTCTGGCGTTCTTCCGTCGGCAAGAAAATCATCATGGGCGTGAGCGGGCTCTTTCTCTGTACGTTTCTTGCTGTGCACTGCGGCATCAATTTGCTGCTCTTCAAGAGCGATGGCGGTCAGCTGTACAACGAGGCGTCGGAGTTCATGTCCTCCAACATTGTCATCCGGACGGTCGAGGTTGTGCTCTTTGTGGGGATTGTCGCTCATCTCTTCAGCGGCGTTGTCGTCTGGATCAAGAACTGGATGTCCCGTCCCGTCCGGTACTCGGTGTATCGGCTGAAGGATAACGCTCCGCTTTCCTCGCGCCGTCCGATGCTCACGGCGAGTGCAAGTCTGGTCGGGTTCTTCCTTGTGATTCATCTTCAAACGTTCTGGATCCCCAACCGCTTTTGGGCGGAGCCGCCGGAGTCCAACTATGATCTCGTTGCGGCCGCGTTTTCCGATCCCGTCTACGGCATTTTCTACATCGTCGCCTTGCTCTTTCTGGCCTTTCATCTGAAGCATGGTTTCCAATCAGGCTTTCAAACCCTTGGAGTCAGCACGAGCAAGTACAAATGGCTCGTGGATGCTGTTGCGGTGATCTTCTGGCTGGTTATTCCGCTGGCATTTGCCGCGATGCCTGCGTATTTCCTCTGGTTCAAATCATGACAGGCTGAGGTGCGATTGTTCACCGTCCAGCCTAACCAATGGGAGTTCAATTACCATGACGCTTGAATCGAAAACCCCTGGTGGACCCATCGAGAAGAAGTGGCAAACCCACAGATTCAATCTGAAGCTGGTCAATCCTGCCAACAAACGGAAGTATACTGTCATCGTTGTGGGAACAGGCCTGGCCGGAGCGTCTGCGGCTGCAAGCCTGGGGGAACTGGGTTACAATGTGCTCACCTTCTCGTACCACGAGTCTCCGCGCCGCGCACACAGCATCGCTGCCCAGGGAGGCATCAATGCACCCAAGAACTACGCGAACGACGGGGACAGCGTCTACCGGCTCTTCTACGATACCGTTAAAGGAGGCGACTACCGCGCGCGCGAGGCGAACGTCTACCGGCTTGCCGAGGTCAGCGGCAGCATCATTGACCAATGCGTCGCTCAGGGGGTCCCCTTCGCTCGTGACTATTCGGGATATCTGGACAACCGTTCGTTTGGCGGCGCCCAGGTCTCGCGAACGTTCTACGCGCGAGGCCAGACAGGCCAGCAGCTCCTGCTTGGTGCCTACTCGGCACTCTCGCGCCAGATCCAGGCGGGAACGGTCAAGTTCTTCCAGCGGCGCGAGATGCTCGATGTGGTCTTGGTTGACGGCCAGGCTCGCGGCATTGTGGTTCGCGACCTGGTAACCGGAGCCATTGAGACGTACGCAGCGAACGGTGTCGTGCTGGCAACCGGCGGTTACGGGAATCTCTTCTACCTCTCAACGATGGCGAAGGCGAGCAATGCCACGGCGATCTGGCGCGCGCACAAGAAGGGCGCGGCATTTGGAAATCCGTGTTTCACGCAGATCCATCCGACCTGTATCCCTCAGAGCGGAGAGTATCAATCGAAGCTGACGCTGATGAGCGAGAGCCTTCGCAACGACGGGCGCATCTGGGTGCCGAAGAAGAAGGGAGATACGCGCCGGCCGGAGAGCATTCCGGAAGAGGAGCGGGACTACTACCTCGAGCGCATCTACCCGTCGTTCGGCAACCTGGTTCCGCGGGACGTGGCGTCGCGCCGTGCGAAGGAGATGTGTGACAACGGCTTTGGCGTCGGTCCGACGGGACGGGCCGTATATCTCGACTTCGCGGATGCAATCAACCGGCTGGGAAAACACGTGATCGAGGAGCGCTATGGGAACCTCTTCGACATGTACCACGAAATCTCTGCTGAAGATCCCTATAAGGTCCCGATGCGCATCTACCCGGCTGTTCACTACACCATGGGAGGGTTATGGGTAGACTATAATCTCATGAGCACGATCCCCGGATTGTTTGTGGTCGGCGAGGCGAACTTCTCTGACCACGGGGCGAACCGGCTTGGCGCAAGCGCGCTTATGCAGGGCCTGGCTGACGGCTACTTCATCCTGCCGTACACGATCGGCGACTACCTCGCCACGGCGAAATTCCCGCCGGCCAAGGCAGAAGATCCCTCTTTCAAGCAGGCGCAGGGAGAAGTCGAGGCCATGGTCAAGAAGTTGATCTCCATTCAGGGCAAGCGGACGGCGGAGGAGTTTCACAAAGAACTCGGACGGATCATGTGGGAGTACGTCGGGATGGGACGCAACAAGGAGGGTCTCCAGAAAGCCCTGACGATGATCCCGAGGTTGCGCGAGGAGTTCTGGCAGGATCTCAAGGTCGTCGGCAGCGCGAACGATCTGAACGCGGAGCTCGAGAAAGCCGGGCGCGTGGCTGATTTCCTGGAGTTGGGAGAATTGGTAGCACACGACGCGCTGCATCGCGAAGAATCGTGTGGCGGTCATTTCCGTGAGGAGCATCAAACTGAAGAGGGGGAGGCTAAGCGAAACGACAAGGAGTTCTCGTATGTGGCGGCGTGGGAGTTTGCCGGTGTCGGCAAGCATCCGATCCTCAACAAGGAGCCCCTGACGTTTGAATACGTGAAACCTTCAGAGAGGAGCTACAAGTAATGGATTTCAAGCTGAAGATCTGGCGCCAGAAGAACCGGGAGGACAAAGGCCGATTCGTCGCCTATGAAGTCAAGAACATCTCACCCGACGCCTCTTTTCTTGAAATGCTCGATGTGTTGAATACCGAGCTCGTGAAGAAAGGGGAAGAGCCGGTCGCTTTTGACCATGACTGTCGTGAAGGGATTTGCGGTAGTTGCGGCATGGTGATCGGCGGGCGAATGCATGGTCCGGGCAAGGGGTCGGCCACGTGCGAGCTCCGCATGCGCGTTTTCAAGGACGGCGACACTATCGTTGTGGAACCGTGGCGAGCGAAGCCGTTCCCGGTGATCAAGGACCTCGTCGTCGATCGCACGGCGCTCGATCGTATCATGCAAGCCGGTGGGTACATCTCGGCGAAGACGGGAGCCGTTCCGGAGGCCAATGCCATCCCTGTCCCGAAGCCGTATGCCGAAGAGGCCATGGATGCCGCTGCTTGTATCGGATGTGGGGCGTGTGTTGCTGCCTGTCCCAATTCGTCTGCGATGCTCTTCGTGGCGGCCAAAGTATCGCACTTGGCTCTGCTCCCGCAGGGGAAAATTGAGCGGACCGAGCGTGTTCTCCGCATGATCGAACAAATGGACGAAGAGGGATTTGGGAACTGCTCGAACAGCTACGCGTGCGAGGCGGAATGTCCGAAGAAAATCTCCGTTACGCACATCGCACGACTGAACAGGGAATTCCTGCGCGCAGAGGTCACCTGACGTTATGGCATGAAGCACGACTCGACCGAGTGCGTACAGAGAAAAGGCGATCCCGGAATCTGAGATCGCCTTTTTTTGCTGCCTGTCTTCCTACGTCCAATTCCCCGTGCCTGTCTGTGTGCCGTTCAAATCGTAAGTCCACCACTGGCCCGAGCCGTTCGCCTGCCAGACGGCTTTATACGTCATCGCTGAACCGGTATAGATCCTCAGCTCACCGCTGTTATCGGGATTGTTGACCACGATCGACTGGTACTCCAGTGCACTGCCCATATACTCCTTCAGTGTTCCCGTGAGGACGTTGTTGTTGGTCGTCCAGATGTACTCGGCCAGCAGAACAGTGGTGTTTTCCTCGTAAATCTTCCAGTTCCCGTTCTTGCCATCGGCGCTGGTGGTTCCTTCAAGCGCCGTCCAGTTGTTGTAGACCGTTTGGTCATCCGGATCCACTCCATTCAGAACCATCTTCCACGAGTAGCTACCATCACTCTGCCGGGTGGCAGAGAACTTCACCGTAAGTGTGCGGTCGGTGTATGTCCAGGTAGTGGTGTTTCCGCTCTGGGATCCCTGAAGCGCCAGGAGCGGCGTGAAGATCAGCGAGTAGGAATTCATGGCTGATACGTAGTTCTTCACCATGACCGCATTGACATCCTGAGAGTTGGTGTTGGGTCCTTTGAAACTGATCGTCGGGATTGTCGCAGCAGATCCTTCGGGCTCGGTTGGTGAGGTATCGTTCTTCGAACAGCCCGCCACGAAAACCGCGAGCAGCGCAGACAACAAAAAGAACTTCAAGAAACGAGGGAACATAGGGACTCCTTTTAAAGGTGGAATATGATGTGATAGGGCAATCGAACTCTTTTTCACGATGACAAGTTCCGCCATGATGCGCAAGAGTATAAGGATAAACCGGCCGAACGTCAGTGACATTTCTCACCCCTCGTCTCTCCTCCGCGACAGCACACAACGGTCGTCTCCTTGATAATAGCGTCAATATGTGCTACATTTTCCCACGATGATGGCACGAATCTGCTTCATTCTCATCATTTTTGTCCTTTTCTCTGCTTCCGGCGTTAGCCAGGACACGAAGGAAAACGCGGATTTCAAGCTGGCGGTCAACCTCTACAATGACAAGCTTCATGATCTCGCTGTAGAGCAGTTCCGCCAATTCGTGGCCATGTATCCGAACACACAGCAGGGAATTGAAGCCCGGTTCTATCTCGGCCTCTGTCAGACCCAGCTCAAGAGATTTGATGAGGCACGGTTGACCTTTCAGAATTTTGCCCTGGGATTTCCTGAGCATCCCAAAGCGCCGGAGGCGTGGTGGAACGTTGCCGAATCATATGTTGCCCTCAACAACGCACGCGAGGCAGCCCTGGCCTTCGAGCGGGTTAAGACCTTCCATCCGAGAAGCAAGCTCGCTCCGGGCGCGCTGATCAAATCGGCGGAGTATTTCGAGGTTGCCCGTGACCCGGAAAGCGCGAAGAAAGTGTTGCGCGCCTTGATTCAGGACTACTCTTCATCCGACGTTGTTCTCCCCGGCCGGCTGAGACTGGCACAGATGTATCTTTCGGACAATCAGCTTGAGCTTGCCCGCGCCGAGGCAAGGCGGGTGATTGACGGGTCACGAGACCCGGAGCTCAAGGCTCAGGCGTACGTCACGACGGCTGAGGCCCTCACCCGGATCGGCAAGTTGGAAGAGGCGCAGAATGCCCTTGGAGACGTCGTGAAGAGCCACAAGGCGACGTCCACCTACTACACTGCTCTTCTGCTTCTGGGCTCTCTGCAACGAGAACTTGGCGGTGTGAGCGATGCGCTGGATTCGTGGCGGGCGATTGTAGACGATTCGGCAGAAGCCCCGGCGGATATTCGTCAAGATGCCTTGGTGCGATCAGGCGATTCCTATTTGCTCAGGAAGGAGTATGCCAACGCGGTTTCTGCGTACGAGCGAGCGGCTGTGATCAATGGAAATCTGAGGGGCGATGCGGCGTACAGGGCAGGTGGAGCTGCATTGAAGGCGGGTGCCTTCTCGAAGGCGGCGACTCTCCTAAAGCGAGCGGCAGAAGACAGTTCGCTCACCGTCGATCGCCGTGATGTTCTCTTCAGAACCGCTCAAGCCACTGCAGCGGCGCGGAGGTACAGCGAAGCAACGAGGTTGTTTCAGAGATACCGGGATCAGTTCCCGGACGATCCTCGGGCCGGCGAAGCTCT
>VGWB01000220.1 GCA_016873755.1 Ignavibacteria bacterium
ACAACACTATCCTCGGGATCGGCTTCGATCTCCCGAACACGATCCAGGCAATGATTGCCCGCTACGCCTTGATCAAGGGGGACTATGCGAAAGCCATCGCGGCGGCAAACCTCGTTGACCTGACGAAGACGTCAAGCCTCTTCTACAACAGCACGACGTCACGGAATCCGATTTGGGCGATTACAGTTCAGCTGGTGTATTACAAGCCCGTTCGTTCCTTCAGGCTGAATGCCGAGCCGGGTGACGGCCGGGTGGCGTACTGGGTGAGCCCGGCAACGGACAACTCCTTCCTGGGCACGCCGGTTGACAATTTCGCTCAATATCGGACAGACGCTGCCAAGTACTATGTGTACTTGCCGGGCGAGATCATGCTCATCAAGGCAGAGGCCTATGCTCGCCAGAACGATCTCGCTAATGCCCTGGTCGAAGTGAATCGAGTACGAACCAAAGCCGCGGACGCCACCGGCATAGGAGCCAACTTGCCCCCAAAGACGTCCGCTCAGCTCTCCACGCAGCAGGCAATGCTCGATGAGATCTACTACCATCGCCTGTATGAGATGTTTATGCTGGGGACACGGCTCGGCGATACGCGCCGTTTCAACAAAGCTCCGGCAGACGCGGCCGTTCCAAAAGCGCAGTGGAGCCGCACGCGCAACTGGCTGCCGTATCCGGACACAGAGCGATTGTCGAATCCGAACACTCCTCCTGACCCGTCCCTTTAGAACGGTGCAGAAGAGCTACTTTCCAGGTGATCACGAAAGAGTCCGCGCGGAGACTTCTCGGGTCTTCGCCGGACTCTTCGTTTTCTCGTCACCGATGTCCTAACTCATCGATTGGACCTACTGCTATGAATATCTCTCATATCACAATCCGGTTCGCAATACTCCTGACTATCATTGGCGGGTCTGCCAAATCCCAGACAAAGACAGAACACCTCTTCTATTACCTCAACAACGAGCGGTGCTTTGAGATCTTCAAAAAGAACGTCGACAAGATCAGCATCGTCGCGCCGTCTGCATTCTCCGTTGATGAAGATGGCATCGTCTGGGGATCGGTGGATTCACGGCTGCTTGAATTCGCACGGACCCACAGGGTCGGTGTTATGCCGCTGATTGTTAACCCCGGTTTTGATCAGAGTATGCTTCATCGACTTCTGATGAATCCCCGGGCCCGGGCGAATTGCATCTCCACCCTGGTCGATCTCTGTCTTCGCCACAAGTTTCGCGGGATTCAGTTTGATTTTGAAAATCTCAATATGAGCGACAGGGACGCATTCACTGCGTTCTTCAGGGAAACCGCCGACGCACTGCACAAGAAAGGGTTTTCCATCAGCGTTGCGGTAGTCCACCGGTTCGAGGATTATGCGGGTCCGACTGCCTACCACAAGTGGCTATTCGAAAACTGGCGGGCAGGCTATGATCTCGCTGAGCTCGCGAAGACGGGCGACTTCATCTCCGTGATGTCGTACTCCCAGCATACGCGGCGAACAACCCCGGGTCCAATCGCCGGTATCCCGTGGGTCAAGAAGATCGTCGAGTACTTCCTAAAATTCATGCCTCCGGAGAAGCTTTCTCTTGGCATACCATTGGGCTCGATGCATTGGTACACGGCGCTCGACACGGTTCGCTACGTTGCCAACGCCCGTTCGTGGAGCGAGGGAATCGACCACGATCGGGCTCTGGGTATCATCGAAAGCCATGGCGCCACGATCCAGTGGAACGATCAGCAACAGGTCCCGTTCGCGATCCTCGACAACGGTGGATTGTTTGAGTACATCTTCCTTGAGGACGGAAGAAGCTTCAGGGCGAAATACGATTTGCTGAAACAGTACAAGCTGCGCGGTTTCTCGGCCTGGGTGCTGGGAAGCGAGGATGCATCGCTGTGGAAGACGCTGCCGGTTGTGGCACGATGAGCCGATGGGTTCGCAAGTGTGCTGATTTCGTTGACATTCAGAACGAGAAGAGTTATATTCAAGCCGACTTCTGACAGGCAGCACACTAGAACGGTATCCACGATCTTCCTGCCACCACCTTGGGCACGTCCACACGACCGACGATCGCTGAAATTGACCTCCGTGCGCTGTCATTCAATCTCAAGGGCATACGAAGGAAAGTCGGGAAATCCGTCAAGATCATGGCGGTCGTCAAAGCCAATGCCTATGGGCACGGTCTTGCGGAGGTGTCTAGGTTCCTCGCACGGCAATCCGTTGAGTACCTCGGCGTCGCAAACGCCGAAGAGGGCGTCGCCATCCGGGAGGCCGGCATAGAGTCGCCTATCCTCGTCTTCACGCTTCCGGCCAAAGCTCAAGTTCATCTCTACACTCAATTCCGGCTTGAATCGACGATTTGTTCCGAGTTCGACGCTCGCCTTCTCAATACCGAGGCGACCAAGAGGCGGCTCTCTCTGCCCGTTCATCTGAAGGTCGACACGGGCATGAATCGTATCGGTGTCAAGGTTCCGGGAATCCGAAAGCTCCTTGCATTCTTGAGCAAGCTCCGCCGGCTTGAAATCAAGGGCATTTACACGCATTTTGCCACAGCTGACCAGCAGGACAAAACGTTCTCTCGCGAACAGCTCGACCAGTTCCACCAGGCACTTGATATCCTGAGATCGGAGGGAGTTTCGCCTGAACACATCCATTGCGCGGGAAGCGCGGCCATCGTCGACCTGCCCGACTCGTACTTCTCGATGGTCAGACCCGGTTTGATGCTGTACGGGTATCACCCGTCCCGTCAAATGATCGAGACCGTTCAGGTGAAGCCTGTCTTGGCGCTGAAATCCGAAGTCTCCCTTGTCAAATGGATCGACCCGGGGGAGACAGTGAGCTACGGACGGAGATACACCGCGCGTCGGCGGACTCAGATCGCCACGCTGCCGCTCGGCTACGCAGACGGCTACATGCGGCTGCTCACGGGGAAGGCGGAGGTCCTGATCAACGGGCGGCGTTTTCCCATCGTCGGCACGATCTGTATGGATCAGGTCATGGCGAATGTCGGTGACAGTGATGTGGCTGTTGGAGGTGAAGCGGTCCTTATCGGGACGCAGGGACGCGAATCGATTGATGCGTGGGATCTGGCGGACCGCATCGGAACAATACCCTACGAAGTCCTTACGAATATCTCATCACGTGTTCCACGAATCTACGGAAAGCCATGAGCAAAGCGCATGAAGTTGTACAGAAGCTGATGGACGCTGTTCCGATCAGCGAGCTTTCGTCGGACGAGAACCGGTCGACATTCGAGCGAATCAAGCATCGCTTACAGTCCGCACCGGACCTCCAGGCGGAGCTGCGGTCGCTCTACACGGTGGAAGGATTTTCAGATTTTGCCCTCAGCCTGATGTGGATCGCGCAGCAGGCGGAGAGCGACGCCTCTGCGACTTTGCCATCGCCGGCAGACACGACTCTGGTCTTTTCTTCATTTCGGCGTGCGGTCGGTGAAGCGGCGATGGCTGAAGATCAGCCTCAGCCGGCCGCCGGCGCAGCTGAGGCAACTGCCGGGGGAGGCTCGGAGACCTTCTCGGTGCTGCTGGAACGGTTTGTTGAGGCGATTCAAAGCGGGGAAGAGCAGCGAAGCACGCTGCTGGAACGAGTCGTGAACGAGTGTGAAGCTGTTGGTGCGGGAGACTTCCCGGAGGACTTCCGCCTCTTCTCCACCCTGCTGGCGGAGTTCCTCCGATACGTGTTGGAGAATCAGCTGCTCGACGATATTCGCGTTTTGAATATTCTCGCAAATATTCCGTCGCCTGTCGCACACTGGGTCTCCGCTGCCCCTGAGGCGCGCGCGGGATTGTTCGAAGAGGAAATCAACATTCTTCGGGACTTCAAATCTCACTTTGAATAGAATTCGACATCGATGGCACAGATTTTTCCCGTAGTCATGGCCGGCGGTGTAGGCACTCGCTTCTGGCCTCTCAGCCGAGAACGGTTCCCCAAGCAGTTCCTCGATATCGTCGGCTCGGGAAGCCTGCTGGAGAACACGATCAGTCGTCTGTTGCCGCTGGCGGACGCAGCAAACACCTACGTCGTCACCAACAGGATTCAAAGCGACATCGTCAGCCGGCAAGCTCCGCTCATACCGAAGGAGAACATCCTGGTCGAGCCGTTCGGCCGCAACACCGCTCCGTGCATCGGTCTCGCCGCGTCCTGGATTCGGCGCGTCGATCCCGAAGCGCTGATGGTCGTTTCTCCGGCCGACCACATCATCCGCAACACCGAGGAGTTCCTTCGCATCCTCAGGCTCGCGCTTCACGTGGCGGAGGAGAGGGACGCGCTGGTCACGATCGGCATTCAGCCGACACATCCTGCTACCGGATACGGATACATCCAGATCACCGAGGAGGAACTCGACCGGAATCCCTACCGTCCGCAAGGAGTCTACCAAGTCAAGACCTTCGCGGAGAAACCGAACCTGGAGACCGCCGAGCGGTTCGTCCGGAGTGGTGATTTCCTTTGGAACAGCGGCATTTTCATCTGGAAGGCAAGAACCATTCTTAAAGAGATAGAGCTGCATTTGCCTGACCTTCACGAACAACTCGTGCCTCTGCAGGCCAGCTTAGGGGAGCCGAATTATCCGCAAGTACTCGAACAAACCTACGGCTTGATCCGGAGCATTTCGATCGACTATGGTGTGATGGAGAAGGCTGGAAACGCCTTCGTGGTCAAGGGGGAGTTTGGCTGGAGTGACGTCGGATCGTGGGATGAGGTAGTCCGCCAGACGCCGATCGATTCCGATGGCAACTCATTGAGGGGCAAGGTCATCGTTCGCAATTCCTCGAACAACTTCATCGACGCACGGGAGAAGCTTGTCGCGGCGATCGGTGTTGAAGATCTCATTGTCATCAGCACGCCTGATGCGGTTCTGATTTGCAGAAAAGGGGAGTCGCAGGAGGTAAAGGAGGTTGTCGACTTCATGCGCCGGAAGCAGATGAATGACTACCTGTAGCCTAGCTCCTTCGTGCTTGCTTCTCATCCCCCTCGCCTGGATTGCCGTCGCCGGATGCTCCAGCTCTCCGAGGTTTGCCACCCGCGAAAAGTCGTCACAAACGAATGAAAGCACCGTCGCTGAGGACAAGAAGCCCGAGAAACCCGGGCCGTCCGCGACGAGCGGGCGAGTGTTGTTGACTCTTGAGGGCGTGGCCTCATACTACGCAGATGACTTCCACGGAAAGCTGACCTCCAACGGTGAGATCTTTGATATGGACGCCCTGACCGCCGCGCACCGCACATTTCCCTTCGGCACGATGGTACGCGTGACGAACCTGACGAACAGCAAGACGGTGATCGTCCGCGTGAACGACCGGGGGCCATTCGTGGAAGGCCGAATCATCGATCTCTCGCGCGGCGCCGCGAAAGAGCTTGACCTCGTCAAAGCTGGAACGGCCCGTGTGAAGCTGGAAGTCCTCGAGTGGGGCTTGGGACAGTGAGGGTCCAGGGGAGTCAGGGGAATATCTCTACACTTCGTCCATCACCGCACCTGCCACACGGTGCGGTTTGTGTTTCCTGGGAGTCTTGGAGAGAACGTCCATGAGGCTTCGCGTCGTCGTCAAGCCGAACGCTCGGAAAAACGTTGTCAAGGTGCGCGAGGACGGAAGTCTCATCGTCTACGTTTCGGCACCTCCGCGGGAAGGTCGAGCAAACCGGAAGGTGATCGAGGTCCTCGCTGAGCATTTCCGGAAGCCGAAGCGGCACATCGCGATCGTCTCAGGAACACGGGGCAAACAGAAGATCATCGAAATCGTATGATACC
>VGWB01000221.1 GCA_016873755.1 Ignavibacteria bacterium
CCTCGATCTCATTCCACTTGACTCTGAAAGCGAGCAGACATAACTTACAACCCCACCCACACCTGGTATCACCTGATACTATCGAATGACTACCAGCTTTTTGATCGTTCGCTCGCCGGTTTCCTTGTTCTCTATGACAACAATGTAGACACCGCTCACGATGACCTGATTCGATGATGTGATGGAATTCCAGTAGGCATCTCCGCTTCCATCGTCGTGGACAATCTCTTTGATCAGCTCTCCCAACTCCGTGTAGATCTTGATCACGCAGTTGCCAGGAATGTTGAAAAACGCTATCTTGTCGCCTTCGTTGGGGAATCGTAGCGCGTTTTCATCCGATGAAACAATGTATGGATTCGGCGCAATCCGTATCTGATCGGAGCTCGTTCCGGCGGGTCGCTTCAAGAATGCCGGGTCGTACGTCTGCGTGTAGAACCTGCTGCTCTCGAGCTCTCCTGCAGGAGTCTTCGTCGTCGGGTCGCCGGATTGCGGGCTCGTGAACGAGGACATGTAGTAATAATAGGATCTGCCGCGGACAGCAGTCACGTCGTCATAGGAATACGCCTTCGACGCAGAATACTGGACATTGGGATCGCTCGGTTTCGTCCCCCCGCTTTGGAAGACCAGGTGGTACGTGCTGTCCTGCCGGCCGGTTGCCCGGTAGACCCTGTAGCCGACAAATCCGTTTGCGGACTCCTTAGGGTTTGGCTGCCATGTCAATGAGATCCTATTGCCGCCGCCCCGCACCTGGAACTCTGCTGGCGGGTAAGGAGGCTTCGGCATACTGAAATTCGATTTGTAGTTGGCAATTGCGCGGCGGAACATCTCAAACAACCGCAGCCGGCCGCTGAGAACAGAATCATTCTTCGCCTGTGTCGAGATCACACCATCCTTATATTTCTTTCCAATGCGCACGCACTCATCGTGTGTCAACCCATTGACGGCCTCGACAAATACGATCCTGATGCTCTCCCCGGGTTTCAGCGTGTAGGGGCCATAGCCCACGCCCGAAGACCATCCGCCGGGAGAGCCGACGCCGATATTGCCTTGGACGGTTTGTGTGGTGAATTTCCCCTGAGGTTCGACGAGCCACGCATGCCGTGGTGCGTGTCCGCTGCTCATCAGCCGTGTGTACTCATCTGTCATCTCCACCGTATTGAACTGGCTGTTGTTGCGCGTTCGCGGCTCGTCGGATCCAAGATAATTGCTGGTCGAGGGCTGGTTGGGATCGTCCGAGTGATCGGAGGGGGACTTATCGGCATGGATATGAGCGTACCCCATGATCTGAGCTGCGCCAAGGCGCCAGTTCGTGTCGGAGGCTGGCACATACCCGGCGGATTGGCTCGGATTCCAGATCGGTGCTCCGATGTTGTCGTACGTTGAAGCATTTGGTGAGGATCCCGCCGGTGGCCTGTTCGCGGTCGTATGCAGCCCATGCCAGGCGAACTGGGCTTTGATGTCGTTTTCCGATGCCGGGATCAGCGGGTTGGCCAAATCGGGAGGGAAGCCCCGGGCGTCATTCATTGTGTTAATGCCCCAACCGGCGGAATTGTTGACGCAATAGCGGGCCTCGGCAGCAGCGGAGTAGCGATATTGCCAGTAGAAGTAAACGCCCGTCAGAGTCTTGTTCGGGAACTCAATCTCGGGATCTGAGTCGGCGTTTCCCGTGTTCGTGAAAACGAACTCGAAGATGTGGTAACTGTCATGGAACTGCTGGCTGAAGGCATAGATCTTGCGCTGGAACGAAATCCCGACGGCAGTATTGACGGTGTTCACAAGCACACGATCCGCTTTCAAGGTATCCAACACTTCTTTGATGTCTTCAGGGTTAGCGAAACTGGGATTGCCGTCCACGAAGACACGCGTACGTTCAAACTGGGAATAGACATCGAAAGTCAGCGGGAAGAATTCAAAGTCGCCATTCACACGGGGACCGACGTGGATGACCTTGTGCGGGTACGTTATTCCCCGTTCGTCCCTGAACTCCGATGTGCCTATCCAGAAGCCCTTGGCGGCCTGGCAGTCGGTATAATCGTACTGCGCCTGCCACTGCAAACCGTACTGTTGTCTCCGCACGTTTCCCTCTTCAATTTCCCACCCCTTTTCCGAGAACCAGTTTTGAAGCTGGCCCACGTCAAGCCACTTGGTTTGACCTTGTGCGTCCGCCCGTTCTGTGGCAATGCACAGTGCGAACGCCGCACAGGCGATCGACACATACAGAACATTCTTTCTTGAGATCATTGTCATTGGTTCCTCACTAGGCTGAACTCTCAATCCTTTACCAGAATTCCGAAAAACACTGCCACCAAGTCACGAAGACACGAAGGTGTGCCAAAATTCCATTTCTTTCTTCGCGTCTTGGCGACTTTGTGGCGAACTAGAACAGGTCGAATGAAAGCCTCACTCCAAAATAGAAGTATCGTGGATTCAGGAAATTCCACCACTCCTGATTCGGCATATCGATGTATGCCTTGTCTTCGAGCACCTTATCGACGGTGCCTTGATCTGCAGGCCGCCACTGGTTGTTGACGTACTGGAAGTACGACCTGGTAGCTGCATCATAGTAAATGGGCACCGCGCTTGGATTCGACAAGGTCTTCACGTTGTCTGCGTACACCATCGGCTGGTATGGGACCCCGGCCTTTCGGTAGTCTCCTGGCCTATCATCGCCCGGAATATTCCCGTAGTACTTGTTGAAACCAGTGGGCATGCCATTCGCGTCCCACCCACCGGACAGGTGGAGCGATTTCAAGTAGTTCTCATAATCTGCGTTGTCGATGAACCCATAGAATGTGAGATGCTTGAAGTTGAGAACATTGTCGACGTCCATGAACAACTGGAGATTGAGGCGGCCGAACTGGAAGTTCTTCGCAAACCGCATGTCGACCATGTAGTAGTCTCTCCGCTGGATATTATTGACGACGCCGGGCACAGAGCCTCCTCCAACCCACGTGAAGTACGCGCCTCCTCTCCAGGAGCCAAGAAGATTGATGCGCCAATCGCCGAGGGGATATATCCCCAAATACGAGGGGCCAAAGTCAGGTGGGGAGAAGAAATCAATGTTCGCATTAGCATACGGCTCTGGTCGCGGCCTGTTCTGCACCGGATTGGTACGTTCGTCTGTTCGTTGATCCACCGGGTTTTGGTAGTACCGCGGTCGCCCGAACTGCCCGCTGGTCGACACCCTATATGTATAGTTGATGAGACCCCTTATCCAATTTCCGCGGTTCTTTCTCAGCGTGATCTCAAACCCCCGTATGTCCTCATACGAGTTGTTGGTCGTGACCGTGTAGTTTGGTACGTTGTTGTAGCCGACGTAGTTGACCAGATACGACTGGTCGCTCACATCTTTGTAGTATGAGGCAACGCGCAGGAGGAACATATCGAGCAGGTTGTGCTCGTATCCAAGCTCGTAGGCCACGGTCTTCGGCAACGGCAGGTTCGGATCGGCAAGCCGCGTAACATCGCCCGAGGCCGTCTCATGTTGCACAAGGTACAGATTCTCCGGGAGAGGGAGCTGTCGAAAGTGTCCGTAGTTAAAGAAAAGCTTGGCGTCCTCCGTGATCGGGAATGCAACATTAAGCCGTGGCATGAGCGTCAAGACTCGCTTCGTCGGTTCCTTCTGAAGCAGCGTATCGATGCCGTACGAAATCGCTCCGCGCAAGTATTTTGTGTACGGGTCGTACGTGTACCACTCGCCGCCAGCGTGAGACATCGCAAACCTTACGCCGGCGTCGACAATCATTCCCTCAAACTCCAGCTTGTCTCTCACATAAGCTTCCAGACGCGTTGGAAATGTGCGCCATTTCGACCACGTTCGGCCCACCGGGAGGACGATGTCCACGGACCCGTAATTCACCTCGTTGTCAGTATAGTTGAATTCAACGCCCCCCTTCAGTTCATTGTACTTGTCGATTTGGCTGACGATGTCGAATTTCACCGTGTAGGTGGTGAGCTTGCTGCTGTCCCGGCCATTGCTCATTCCGATTGCCATGCGCATCCCGTCAACCGCGGTGGTCGAATAGTTCCCGGGATTATCAAAGAATCCAAAGGGTGCCTCGTCAACGTAGTAGCTGTTGCCGAATTTGTACACGCGCGTGGTGTCGCGCCTTCGACCGGGGTTTGTGTCGTACTTGGAGGAAAAGCGCTGCGCAACCACTTCGTAAAACGTTGTCGGGCTCAGGACGTGCGTGAATTTGGCACCTACGTTCATGCGCTCAACGCTGTTCGGGCTCCAGTAGTCGGTTGTGAACAGCCGGGTGTCGATGTAGCTCACGCGATTCATCGAACCCCCGATCGTCCCTGGGGACGAGAAACTTCCGTAGACCCCATTCCGGTTTATGTCAACTGCATCGTTCCTTCCGAAAAGCCCTTCGACCATCAACTTCATCCCCTTCTGAATGTCCGATGTCAACTTGACCGATGCGCTGTAGTCGCTGTAGTAGTCACGGGCGAGCGGGATGGCATATTGGGTCTGTGACATTCTGAAAAACGAATAGAACCGGAGGTTTCCAAGAGCCTCGCCCATCGGGACCGGTCCCCCGAAACCGAAGTCGACGTCGAAGTCGGGCTTGGTGATGTCGAAGCTCTTCCTGTGCTGATATCGGAAAAGCTGCTGGGCTGCCTGCGGTGTCAGATCGTTCGTGGGATCATCGTCTGAGATGAGCTTTTCGGATACGGCGTTCCAGCCCTCAAACGGCTTGTATTGTGCCTGCGTCCACGGATCCCAGGCTCCTTTGGCCGTCCCTGTCCACGCAACCGCATCGTCGAGAAATGGCCGGATCCAGTACGAATCAAAGCTGTTCGGTGCGATCCCGTAATACTTCTTCTGAGGAGGAGCAATGCGGGCCACTATGCCGAAGTTATATCTCGAAGGGCTGCCTTCTTTCGTTACGACGTTGATCAGGCCTGAGCGGATGTTCCCGTACTCGGCGCTGAACCCACCCGTCTGAACCTGGACCTCCTCAACGGCCAACAGGCTAATGGAGGTGTATGCCCTGTTGTTCCGGGGATCACGAAGTTCGAGGCCGTTCAACAGCAGACTCGTTTGGTCAATTCCACCACCACGGAAGCTCATCCCCTCGACGCCGGCTTCAAGGGCGATCACGCTTGAGACCTGCATAACCGGCAGGTTCTCCACATCGCGGGCCGTGATGTTTGCTCGGCTCGCCGCAACGTCCTTGTCGACGATGGGCCGCGGGGCAATAATCACCACTTCTTGTGCCTGGATCGCTTGTTCAGAAAGCCTGAAATCAAGTTCGGTGGTCTGGCCGATATTGACACGAACGTCGGTCAGCGTCGAGGCCGTGTACCCAATCATTGAGGCCCTGACACGATACGTGCCGGGCGGGACGCTGAGTATAGTGAAGAATCCCTCGAAGTTGGTGGCGGCCCCCAGCATCGTCCCCTCGACGACGACGTTGGCGCCGATAAGCGGTTCATTCGTCCGTGCGTCGGTTACCATTCCGGTTATCTTTCCGGTCTGGGCAAATGCCAGACTTGCGGAGAACAGTACCACGAGCGCAGTGGCGTACGCAGCAGACTTCATGTTATCATTCTCCTGTCACGATGGAATTTTCAAAGAAGGTAAGGCTCGAAAAGGCGGGTATTATCGAGAACTGCAGCATGAGCTCCACGCCTGCAATCATGTAAAGTAACAGCGGAATATTCAAAAAGTTCGCGTCTCTGTCAAGCGAAATGACGGTTGTTTCCCCAATTCTG
>VGWB01000222.1 GCA_016873755.1 Ignavibacteria bacterium
CTCTTTCTTCTTTACGCCATGGTAGCTATCCCCATATTCAGAGAGCAGGTCTTTCTGGAGCGTGGCACGATAAGCGCCGGCGGAGAAATGAGCATCCTCGTTGCATTCCTCTTCGCGCTCCTTTTCAATATCGTGTCTATCCTCTGGATGTGGTCGCGCGTCCGAACGTCTCAGCTCGCCAACAAGGGCGATCAGGGGATCATGGCTCTTGGCGTTCTCAGCCTGGTATTGTCCGTCGGGGAGAAGATGCTGGTTGACGAGATCAGCCGCGAGTACTCGCTGGCACCGGAGGCCCTGGGGGAATGGATCCTGTTGTATGTTTGCTTGGCGATTCAATTCTGTTATAACGTCGTTATCGTCCGCATTCTCTCTTCCGCGTACAGAGTTCGCTGAAAGGAACGCTGCCGTGCAGAAACTGAAGCTGTCGTTCGCCGTCATGGGTATGCTTGCGCAGCTTGGCTTCGGACAATCGCAACTTCGACCCCCTGACGTTGCCGGCGTCTGGGAGGGTATTCTCCACTCTTTCGGCCAGGAGAGCCGACTCATCTACAAGATCTCCGTCAACGACGACGGCTCACTTTCAGTCTTCCACGACAGCCCGGACTACTGTCTCAACAACATTCCCGTTGCCGAGGCAAAGCTTGATGGGAGTCACCTTTTCCTCAGGATTGGTCTGTATGACGCCCGATTTGAAGGAACGGTTGAGAATAACATCCTCAGGGGGCGGTACGGAACGCCGGGCCTGTGGATCCCCCTTACCCTCAAGCGGAGAAGCAGAGATCCGATGTTCCTCCTGGACAACATGGTGCCACGCCTGGGCAGGGATGGTAGGAGACTGTTCGATTATCACTACCGCACGCCAGAAGTCGGCGATGACGGATGGGAAGTCGCCAACGCGGCTGCCGAAGGTGTTGATACGAGCAAGATCGGCGCCCTCATGCGCCGAGTCGTCGCGGGAGAGTTCCCCAATCTGCACAGCGTAGTAGTGGTGAAAGATGGAAAGCTCATTGTCGATGAGTATTTCCACGGATTCCACCGCGATAAACCCCACCGCATATCATCCATCGCCAAGATCGTGCCCGCCGCTTGCATTGGGCTCGCCATCGAGCGGGGACTGATCAAGGATATTCAGACGCCGTTGTGTGAACTCTTCCCTGAATATGGCGATCTCCTGTGTTCGGGAGAAAAGAAGCGACTCACGCTCTACCATCTTCTCACAATGACCACGGGACTGCAATGGAATGAACATGCCGTCTCATATTTCGATAGCTCGAACGACCTCAGCATTCTCAAGAGAAGTCCTGACTCGATACGTAATCTGTTCGAACGGCCATCGGCGTATCTCCCGGGCGAGCGATTCGTGTACAACTCGGCGTGTGTCATGGCACTTGAAACGATCATTCAGAAAATCACCGGGCCGCACTTTCTGGTGCTTGCCCAGAATGAGCTGTTCACTCCGCTGGGGATCTCCAATTACCGCTGGGATTACTCTGAGGGGCTGTTCATGGTGCCGCGAGACATGGCAAAACTCGGCCGGTTGTTCCTCAACAAGGGAGAATTCGGAGGTTCGCGCATCCTTTCCTCCGCGTGGACAGACAGCGCGATGGGGCGATTTGAGAAGAGCTACCCGAGGTACTTCAATCACTGGTGGCCTATTGTCTTCTTCGTGAACGGCACCCCGATCAAGGCGTTGCAGGCGGGCGGTTGGGGCGGGCAGACCATTACGATCGCGCCAGCATTGAACACCGTGATCGTCCAGACCGGGGGAAATCAACTGCAACCCGCCGACTATGACGCGTGTATCAGGGACTATCTTCTCCCTGCGATTATGACACCTGCGTACATGGCAGAGCATCCGGATGTCGAATATCGCGGACTGCGGCGGTCAAAGAACCTGAAATGGGAAATGCATTGGAATACAGAGATGGGATGCATGAAGGCATGCGCGAAGAGCTTCGGCATTCCGCTTTCCGATGCGCGGCTCTACGGAGGCACGGGAGTGGGATTCCTGATCAACGTCGATGAGAGAGCAGAGGCGAAGAGTATGGCGGTATGGAATTGGCGCGGAGCGTATGAGCTCTGCCGGAACCTCGGTTTCTCTGTCGAGAGCATCTGGATGCACAAATCGAACAAGGAATTCTCAGCTACTCAGAAGGTTGTATGGGATCGTGTCCGTCAAGCGATCGACAGCGGCTATGCCTGCTATGGATTCGATCTTGACAATTCAATACGTACTCTCATCATCGGCTACGACGCTATCGGCTACTATCACAAAGGTTGGGAGGCGGAACGCGGGAAGGGACCAGTCTATTGGTATGAGCTTGGACAAACCAATATCGGATTATTGGGGATGCACTTCGTCAGGCCGGCTCCTCCGGAGGTTCCCTATCGCGAGATGGTACGAAAGGCGCTCCAGTTCGTCCTTGAGTTTTCTGCCAACTCTCCGAAATGGGTCCCGGCAGACTGCAAAGCGGGTCCTGACGGATATGCACGATGGGTTTCGCTACTTGAGTCAGGGAAGGCGGATGGGTACGGAGTTTCTTACAATGCGGCAGAGTTTGCCGAGGGTCGGAGGTTCGCCGTTGAGTTTCTGGAAGAAGCCAAAACGCAGCTTGGCTCTGAACTGAGTCTGTTGTTCGATGAAGCTATTAGGCAATACCGACTCGCCGCCGAGAACCTGAGAAAGATGTCAGATCTGTTCCCGCACGATGTATCTGCAGTTCAGAGGGCCACAAATCTGAGGGACAAGCAGCGGCGCCAGTCCGCCATTCAGTATTTGCGTGCGGCGATGGATGCGGAGGTCAAAGGTCTCAAGGCGTTGGCAGGCATTGTGGAACAGTTGGAGAATCCATGACACACCGCCCTGCGCATAATGGGACGGTCATCGTTGCCGCTCTTCTCGTCTTCTTTCCGGCATGGAAGCATTCTGATGACGGGATTGGGAGTTCGCTGAACATCCGGGACGTTCTGATGTTCGGGCAGAAGTACACTGCATGGTTCTATTCCGAAAGATTGGATTCGTTGCTCAATCATTTCGCTGGAGATGAAGAGGCCGCCCGAGAGATTCGGCAACTGAGACAGAAGGTCGACAAACAATTCGGCCGAGAAACCGAAGTGCTGAATGAACGGACCGGCAGATCGATAGGCAAATCGAATCGGTACTACTACATCCGTTACAGCAAGTTCAGCAAGATCCGTCAACCGGTGAAGACGGAGTGCTCCTTCGATGGGAGCGACCGTGTTTTCCAGTTCTCGGTTGAGGTGCTTCCGCAAGAAGCTGCAGCAAAGCTCTTGGACTACAGGACAAAGGCCACGCTGCGCCTGCCGTTCAATGGGTTGTGGTACGTCGCCGCGGGGGGGCTGAATATCAATACAAATCATCATGCCGTCTCAACTGATCAGAGATATGCGTATGATTTCGTAATGAAGAAGAATGGTTTCGTTTTCCAGAATGACGGCACCCGAAACGAAGACCACTTCTGTTACAATAGGGAAATCGTTTCTCCGGGAGTGGGGAGAATTGTTGAAGTGGTGAACACCATCGATGAGAACAGACCCGGTGAATGGACAAGTGGAGCAGGGAACTATATCATCATCGACCATGGAAGTAGTGAGTATTCAATTCTGGCTCATCTCAAAAGAGGCTCGATCGCAGTGACGCCGGGAGAGAAAGTGCAAATCGGCCAGTTCCTGGGACTGTCCGGTAATAGTGGGCATGCTGCCATGCCGCATTTGCACTATCATCTTCAAAACTCTCCTCGCCTCTTCGCAGGTGATGGACTGCCAATCCGGTTTCGAACATACGTCGCCAATGGAATAGAAATTGAGCAAGGGGAGCTGTCGTGGAATCAATATGTGATGAACAAGTGACAGGCCAGCCCCACTGAGACATCACGCGTTCAGACAGGAGGAGGAACCATGACATACCGACACACGCAAGTGGGGACAGTCATCATCGGCGCAGTGGTGTGCGTGGCATGTGTCACGCTGGTCGTCTTTGTCACTGCAGCCGGACCTTCTTTTCCTCTGACGATCGCTGTCCTCGTGATGACAGGAGTTGCGCTCGCTCTGTTCTCTTCCCTCACCGTCGAGATCGAGAAGAACACCCTTACCTGTCGTTTTGGCGTGGGCCTCATTCAGAAGCGCATTCCTCTGTCGGACATCGAACAGGTACGCGCCACTGTGAATTCTTGGCTGGTGGGATGGGGAATCCGCTGGATTCCGGGGAAGTACACGGTATGGAATGTCTCCGGCTTTCAGGCGGCAGAGCTCACCATGAAAGACGGAAGGCGATTTCGCATAGGCACGGATGAGCCGGAAGCGCTTGTTCGCGCCATTGAGACGGCGAAGAACACGGGCTCTTAAGACGCGGCCAAACCTCAGAAGACAGTTGGACATGCAGATCAGACAGAGCGACACGAAAACGACATTCACGTTTCCCGTCGGATACCACAGGTTCCATAAGAAGCAGCTCTTCAACTTCCAGTTGAACAGATGGTATTCCCTCGGATACGCCCGGTTCGAGGATATGGCGAAGGCGGGATCACGTATTGCCACATTCGGGGATTGGAAGCGCGAAATGCTCGGGCTGGCCGAACAAGCCCTTCGGGAAGAGCGGTTAGTCAATGCGGCCTTCTGCTGCCGCGCTGCAGAGTTCTACACGATGTCAAACGACCCTGACAAGGAGATCCTCTACGATAGATTCATCGACCTCTTCTATCGAACCGTCGAACGCGACCGCATCGCACGACATCGTGTCCCCTACCAGGGAGGGTTTCTCCCGGCGATCACCGTCCCGGCGTCGTCAGAGAAGAAAGGGACGATCCTTCTCCACGGCGGATTCGATTCATTCATTGAGGAATGGTACTCCATGATGCGGTACTTCGCGGATCATGGATACGACGTCATCGGATTCGAGGGACCTGGCCAAGGCGCGGCATTGAGGAAGTATCAACTCCCCATCACGTACGAATGGGAAAAGCCGACGAAAGCTGTTCTCGACTTCTTCAGCCTGACGGACGTGACCCTGATCGGCATGTCAATGGGCGGCTGGTTCAGCCTGAGAGCCGCGGCCTTCGAACCGCGGGTGCAGCGGGTGATCGCATCAGGACACGCGATTGACTACATGAAGAGCATGAATGCCGTGCTCCGGGCAATCCATCTCTGGTTCATGGAGCATTGCAGAACTTGGACGGAGCGGATGGCGGAGCAAAAGTTCCGCGGGGAGGGACAGGCAGCATGGGTCGTGGACCATCTCAAGTACATCACAAAGAAGGCCAAGGCGCTGGATGCGCTCGATTTCTATCTTGTGCTGAATGAGGAGAATATCCATTCCGAACTCCTCACACAGGATGTTCTGGTTCTGAGCGGCAGAGAAGATCACTTCATCCCCCGGAAGATGCACGAGATGCAGATTGCGGCCCTTGTCCGCGCGCGAACCGTAACCGGGCGAATGTTCACCAGACAAGAGCATGCCCAGAACCATTGTCAGACGGGGAATATCGGACTCGCACTGGAAGTCATGAGAACATGCATCGAAGAACGAACACACTGCTGACGTTCACAAACTGGGTCACTCGCGTCAGTTCATGGCTCATTCTGGCCTCGCTCCTCTCCTGTTCGCCGCCGCATCCGCAGAGGCTGGTGAACGCAATGAGGAGCAACGCCGCCTGTCCGTTGGATTCCGCCC
>VGWB01000223.1 GCA_016873755.1 Ignavibacteria bacterium
CGCTTCGGCTTGTGGATCTTGTCCTCCTCGAAACGGCTGTAGCCGACGCTGTATTTATACGCGTAGTCCTGAAGCTTACACTCCCCCGCCTCATCGCAAATCGGGCAATCGAGAGGATGGTTGATGAGGAGAAATTCCATCACGGCCTGGCGCGCCTTGATGACGCGCTCGCTGTTTGTCCTGACAACCATGCCGTCGGCCACCTTTGTCATGCACGCAATCGCTAGCTTCGGCAACTTCTCGATTTCGACCAAGCACATTCGGCAGTTGCCCGACACTGAGAGCTTCGGATGCCAGCAGAAATGGGGGATCTCGATGCCCTGCTGTATGGCCGCCTGGAGGACTGTCAGTTTTGGATCTACGTCGTACTCTTTTCCGTCAATCGTGATCTTCGCCATGTCAGTCCGGAGTAGTGTAACCGTTATCCACGTTAGGAAAACTGCTTATATACCTCGAGTGCGTGACGCAGTATTCCGAGCGATCGTTTCAAGTTCTCGCTCTTCAGCATGAACGCCAGGCGTGCTTCGCTGACACCCTGTCCCGGAGAGGCGTAGAAACCCTGCCCCGGAGCAATGAGCACCGTTTCGTTGTTGTGCTGGTATTCCTCGATGAGCCACCTGGAAAAACGCTCGCTATCTCTGACCGGCAGGCCAATCATGATATAGAAGGCACCCTCCGGCCTGTAGAACCGCATGCCGGGGATCTCCTTGAGACCCTCGTAGACTGTATCCCGTCTCCTCCGGAATTCTTCCACGATGGGCTGCGTGTAGGTGCGCGGAGAGTTCAGCAATGGAATCAGCGCCAGCTGTTCGATTGACGCGACGGAAAGTCGCGCCATCGCAAAGCGGAACGCTGACTGCACAATTTCCTTGTTGTGACTCGCAAGCGCCCCGATTCGTGCTCCGCAGACATTGAACCGTTTGGACGAGCTATCAAGCAGGACCGCGCGGTCGCTGATCTCAGGAAAACTCATTACGCTATGCACGGGAGCGTCGTACGCGAACTCTCTGTACACCTCATCCGAAAGCAAGAAGAGGTTATGACGTCTTGCGATATCCGCCAACCGCTGCATTTCTTCCTTCGAATAGATCGTTCCTGTCGGGTTTGCCGGACTGCAGATCAGGATCGCTTTGGTTCGTGAGGTGATGTGCTTGACGATTTCCTCGGTGGAAGGCAGGTGGAAACCGTTCTCGATCGTCAGCGGTACGGGATTGAGCCTGACGTTGGCGACGCTGGCAAATCCATTGTAATTGGTGTAGAAGGGCTCGAAGACGATGATGTCATCACCTGAATCACAAACCGCACACATCGCGAAGATGATCGCTTCCGAGCCACCTGAGGTGACGATGAGCTCCTTTTCCTCGATTTCGATTCCCATCTGGCGGAGGTAGTTCCTCCACGCCGTTACAGCTTGCGGCAAACCATTGGAGGGTGCATATGCAAGAGTTGTGAGCTCCAGCTCGCGGATCGTCTCGAAGACGATCGGCGCCGTCGGCAGGTCGGGCTGACCGATATTGAGATGATAGACCGTGACTCCTTGTTTCTTCCGCGCCTCCGCAGTCGCCGAAAGCTTCCGGATGGGAGAATCCTGCATCGTTCGGGCGCGTGTCGATATCGAAGGATGACCGACGTCTTCCGTCATCATCATATGACCCGTATGACCCTGTGTCGTTTCCATAAGCTCACCACACGTGCTGGAATAATTCTCGCAGCCGATAGCACTCAGGCACGAGCAGGTCTCCGTTTCGGCCCGCGATCGCCCCGAAGGGCCGCCAGAGCGCGCGTATCGCCGGCGGGCCTTGCTTCCGGCAGGAATACCACCGTCGAGAGCTTCCGTTCCACAAACAGCTCCTGAGCAATGGCCTGGATCTCATCCTGCGTAACAGCGTTGATCTGTCTGAGAATGCTATCGATGGGTTTGACTTCGTCGAAATAGAGTACAGAACTACCGAGACGCATCATGCGATTCGGGATGCTCTCTAAACTCAGCATCATGTTTCCCTTAAGCTGAGCCTTCGTCCGGTTCAGCTCTGCCCTTGGGACAGGCCTGGTCCTGAGCTTCTCAAGCTCCTTCATAATGAGGTCGATGGATGCAGGAACGTGGTTCTTGTCCGTTCCGATATAGGAGCCGAAAACGCCTGCATCGCTCATCATCGTTACATAGCTATAGACAGAGTAGGCGAATCCGTACTTCTCGCGGATATTCTGGAAGAGCCGGGAGCTCATACCATCCCCCAGGAGCGTATTCAGCACAAGCAAGGGAAAGCGCTGCTTGCTTCGAATGCTGAACGCCTGACTCCCCAGGCAAACGTGCGCCTGCTGAATCGGCTTTGCGAACTCGCGGCGCTCCGCTCTGTAAACGGACGGCTTGCCCCGGCTGCGAGAGCCGTCCCCCGCCTGTGATGGCAGCCGACCAATGAATTTCTCCGCAAGCTCAACGAGCCGACTGTGCCCAATGTTGCCGGCTGCCGCGACCACCAAGTTGCACGGGACATAGTGCCTCTGAACATACCTGTTCAGATCAGCCTGCGTGAAGGAGCGAAGGTTCGGCTCAGTCCCCATAACCGGAAACCCGAGAGGATGCGACCCGAACAATGCCTTGTCAAAATAGTCGTGGATGATATCGTCCGGATCATCCTCTGCATTCCTCAACTCCTCGATCACCACACCCTTTTCCTTCTCGAGTTCCTTCTCCGGAAATACCGCGTGTTGTACCAGATCCGAGAGAACATCCAGCGCGAGCTCGCTGTATTCGTCCAGAGAACGAGCATAGTAGCAGGTATGCTCCTTCCCGGTGAACGCGTTGAGGTACCCCCCTACTGACTCGAGGCTTCGGGCGATCTCCCGTACGCTGCGGTTTCTCGTGCCCTTGAACACCATGTGTTCAATGAAGTGCGAAACCCCGTTGTTGCTATCCTGCTCGTCGCGAGAACCGACGTTGATCCAGATCCCAATGGAGACCGATCGGACGTGGGGAATCTCCTCGGAAACTACCCGGATGCCGTTGTTGAGAATCGTCTTCTTGTAGGAAGATTGAGTTGCCTTTGTTGCGGGCTGGACTGAGCTGATAAAGGATTTGTGCGTGGGGCGTTTCACACTCGACTTTTTCGTTTCTTCAGCAGTTGCGCCGTGATGCTACGACAGAAGACGGGATTTCAGAGTCACAGGAGGCAGAAATCCGAAAGAATCGCTGTCATTTCCGCTGAAAAGATACTTCTTTTTCAGAGGATAGTCAAGAAAACAGGAACCATTCACCGGCTGAGCTGGCGTGCATTTTTCGCTTCCACAACTCGCGCGAGCTCACTCTTCTCCTCGTTGCTGAAGCATCGCCTTGATCTTCGTGACAACCATGTCAATTGCGACGCTGTTCTCGGCGCCTCGGGGAATGATGATGTCTGCCCAGTGCTTGCTGGGCTCGACGAATTCCAGATGCATCGGCTTCACGGTACCGGCATATTGATTCATCACGGATTCAACGGACCGGCCGCGCTCGAAGAGATCCCTGCGGATCCGGCGGATCAATCGCTCGTCAGCATCAGTATCGAGAAAGATCTTGATGTCCATCATATCACGCAGCGGCTTGTCGACGAAGATCAGTATGCCCTCGATGATGATAATCTCTTTCGACTCCACGCGACGCGTCTCAGCCAAGCGCTGATGAGTCGTGAAATTGTAGATAGGCTGCTCGATCGCGTTCCCCCTGCGAAGAACCTCCAGATGACGGACGAGCAGGTCCGTCTCGAGGGAACTCGGATGGTCAAAATTGATCTTGTCGGGCGTGAGCCCGCGATACGTCGAGATGTCACGGTAGTATGAATCGTGCTGAATAACGACAATCCGGTCTTTGTCCAGAGACTCAAGGATCTTTGACGTCACGGTCGTTTTCCCTGAGCCTGTTCCGCCTGCAATCCCGATGATGAGTGATTGGTTCATCTGATCCGATCCGGTTCAAGTTGTCCCTGAAACGACCGACCGTTGATCCTGTGTGAGGAAGGAGACAATGGCGCGCATTTCCCGAGCACAAGCCACGTGAATATAGACGATAAAAGCAGAAGTTTCAACGTGATTCTCTGTTGATAAAGAGACCTTATTTTGCGATTATCGTAACACTGAACCTCCATGAGCGCTCTGCACGTTCTGATCATCTTCCTGGCGGTCTACTACTGCGTCGTCGTTCTCGGCTTGTGTGTCGGGCTTCGCCGGATTCGATACAAGAAGTCGGATATCCGGCCGTTTGTATCGGTCATCGTGGCCGCGCGGAACGAGGAGCGTACGATCGGGACGCTGCTGATACAACTCACACGTCAGACCTACCCGTCCTACGAGATCATTGTCGTCAACGATCGCTCTACCGATAGGACACGCGAAATCATAGAATCTTTTCAGCGGTCACACCCAAGTGTGAAAAGAATCGATATCACATCTCTCGACGGCGAAATGCCCCCAAAGAAGAACGCTCTTGCTCGGGGAATCGCCGAGAGCAAAGGCGAAATCCTCTGTTTTACAGATGCAGACTGCATTCCGCCGCTTGGGTGGCTGGCAGAGCTGGTCGGCGCCTTCGGGACCGGCGTGGGGCTTGTTGCGGGATATTCCCCCTACGATCCTTCTCTCCTTTCCCCTTCGACCCGAAAAGGAGTCCTTAAATCGATCTTCTACTCCTTCCTTGAGTACGAGGAGTTCAAAGGCGCTGTCTGGTCAGCGGGTGCGATCGGCCTTCGCAAAGGCTGGCTTTGCACAGGACGCAGCCTGGCGTATCGGAAGGCTGTGTATGACGAAGTCGGGGGATTTGAGAAGATCAGACATTCGATCAGCGGCGATGATGATCTGTTCCTGCAACTGGTCCGCCGGGCAACGCGTTGGAACATTCGTTACGTCATGGAGCCAGGGAGCTACGTTCGCACGGCTCCGCCTCCGACGCTGCGCGCGTTTGTCCAGCAACGGACACGACATTTCTCCGCCTCGAGATTTTTCCCGCCGCTGATGAAACTCTTTTTCTTCGTGTTTCACAGCGCGAACCTCATACTGTTCCTCTCACTCGTTGGTACAATTATTCTGAACGGTCCGTCCATTCCGTTGTGGGCGTTCGCGGCGAAGGTCATCTGCGATTCGATGCTCTTTCTCGTAGCAGCGCCGATGTTCAGCGCGTGGGCTTTCGCACCCTCTTTTGTTCTGATGGAGTTCCTCTACATTGCTTACAATACAGCGATCGGCCCCCTTGGTCTCTTCAAGCGATTTGAATGGAAACCGGAACGCGAGTCGTGAGTAACAACTCGGACCAGGGAAATGGATCGCGCGTACGCGTGTGGGTCCTGACGGCGCTCCGCATCGTCGTCACCCTCCTGCTCTTCTACGCATTGACCCTGTTCGTTTCCCTGAATGAAGTTGCGGATGCGTTTCTTTCCGCGCGCTTCGAGTACATCGCCGTAGCCTTGCTCCTCGGTGTGCTTAACCTTGGCCTTCAACTGGTGAAGTGGAGATATTTCACGCGGCTGGCAAATCCTGCGGGCTCACACCTTGAAACGATTGCCTCGCTCCTGTTTGGGATAACGGTCGGAGTAATCACGCCGGGCCAGCTGGGTGAATTGGGCGGAAGAGCACTCCGGCATCACTCCGTTTCGGCGGCCAAGATCATCGGGCTGACACTGATCGACAAGTTCCAGATGCTCCTCGTCATGGGA
>VGWB01000224.1 GCA_016873755.1 Ignavibacteria bacterium
ATTTCTTGAGAGCAAGCAGGGAAAGGATGCCTGTCCAATGGACTTCCCTCGGTTCATGGTGGGATAAGGAGGAGGAAATTGACATCGTTGCAGGCGATGACAGCGGCAACTACCTTCTGGGTGAATGCAAATGGAGCAACAAGAAGGTTGGAACAGATATCTATCTGACGCTGGTGGAGAGAAGTGGATTCCTCTCTTCGCAGGGGAAGAAGTTCTTTTATGTTTTGTTCTCAAAGAGCGGCTATACCGATGAGATGAGAACGCTCGCCGCGGCGGAACATGTTAAGCTCATCGGTTTGGAGGATCTTCTGTAGAGCAGACAGCGGGATTCCGCTGTTTTGTTAGACGGAAAGCGGGAAAAGAGAACACGTCTCACGTAACGGCTCATCCGCCAAAAAGCATGGCGGACGGGTCCGCCTCAGGCGGAGAGTCCGCGGCTGATATTAGGCTCGAAGCTCCGCTCAGGGTGAATACAGTTGTTGAGTTGCCTTGCGCTCGTTCCCACGGTCTCCGTGGGAACGCAAACGACAGGCGCTCCGCGCCCAGACGATCTTCACCATAGATCGATTGGTGGGGATCAGGAGATCGGCTATAACGTATTGTGAGCAGAGAAGCTGGAAGGTGGGCGGTTGCCTATGGTTCTGTTCGTCGTCTTGATGGAACCGTTGCTAATTTAGGCACGCTGTGCTATATTTCCTTGTCGAATGGACAAGAGGTGAAGAATGGTCATGAACAGAAAAGCATCAAAGTATGGCAAGGCCCAACTACCGTTGTTTGTAGAGAAAGATGAGGACGGGCTTTATGTGGTCGAATGCCCTTTGTTCGAAGGGTGCTATACGCAAGGGAAGACGCTCGATCAAGCATTGAAGAATATTCGTGAAGTCATAGAACTCATTCTTGAAGAAGAAGAGAACCGCAAGATCCTGCATTCTTATAAACCCCGTGAGATAAGCCTGCATACTATTACCTTGTAGCCGATGGCACGCTTGCCTGTCCTCAAAGGACGAGAGATCATTGCCGCTTTACGGAAGATCGGATATGCTCAAACTCGTCAACGAGGGAGCCATATTCGACTGCAATGCGAGGGAAGGAAATCCGTCACTGTTCCAACTCACCGTGTCGGTCGGGGACTTCTGAGAAAGATTCTTAGAGACGCCGATTTGACTCCCGAACAATTTCAACGCTTGTTGGATTAGCAACAGAAGCCTCGCGCGTCTGGGTCGTATTTCATCCGGAGCCAGCAGGCAATGTTCGATCTCGAGATCCTGTTTGCGACCATACCCGTAGTACTCTTTGGCAAGGGAGCGTATTAGCGTGTGGAGTATCCGGAGGCCAGACGACGCTGTGGAGATCGCAGTATCAGAAGGTGGACTGCAGAAGGCAGGGTGCAGCACGCGGGACACAGGATGGCGTATGGCGACCGTCGTGCTCCGCCTATCGTGAGTCGTGAAGTGAGGCGGGCTGGTACCTGATCATCGGTTCCCTTTCCCTTTGATTTTGTGCTTTCGAGAGGCTATATTTCTTGAAAGAAGAACCGGGAATCAGTTGACGATGGATTCCTGCCTGTGCCTTGCCCTGGTGAAGCAAGGACTTGCATTGAAGCAGTGGAAAGGAGAGCTGCTTGAGACTGACAATTGTCATTGAGCCCGATGGTGATGGCTACCACGCAAAAGTGCCCGCTCTGCCGGGATGTGGGACCTGGGGGAGGACTGAGGAGGAAGCGCGGAAGCTCATCAAGGAGGCGGTACAGCTATACCTTGAACCTGACAGAATCGATTTGAGGAAAGCTCACCGGAAGGCAAAACTCGTCAAGGTTGTGGTCTGATGACTGGAGCTCCGCGAGCTACAGCCGATGACGTTATCCGTGCGCTGCGCAAGGTTGGCTTCGTGAAAGTTGGTCAGCGTGGAAGCCATCAGAAATGGAAGCATCCTCTCTCAGGTCGAATAGTCATACTCCCGTACCACAGCAAGAAGATCATCCACCCGAAGACGCTCGCAACGATTGTTGAAGGCACAGGTCTCACTGCGGAAGAATTCCAGCGACGCCTTTGACAAGCGCTGTCCTGAGATTGCTCCTTGTGCGCATTGATCTGTTAGTTCTTCCTTATCGGTCTCAAGATCTTCTCTGCCGCCATCCCCGTTGATCTCTTCGGCAAGAGCGCGTATCAGCGCGCAACAAGAACCCCAGATTCATCCTGAGCGGAGTCCCGCTTGCGCTGCAAGCGGGACGCAGTCGAAGGATGTCAAGAGCTTGCATCTCATAGCACCCTTCTCAGCCAGCTTGAGGCTGTCCAAAATGTAGGCTTCGCCCTGAGGACTTCGGCGAGACCTCGACGAGCTCGGTCGAGTCGCTCAGTCGAGTCGCTCAGCCCGAAGGGTCGGGACGCCGTCCCGAACAGATTGAGTTTCCGAAAATCTCTGGCTTGCGCTCGTTCCCACGGTCTCCGTGGGAACGCAAACGACAGGCGCTCCGCGCCCAGACGATCTTCAGCCCCACCAGTACGTCGTTCAGGCGGGAATCTGGTCCGGCGGATCTGGCGGACACTCCCTGCCACTCATCTGTCTAACGTCAGGATAACGCAGGGCTTGTCAGGGACTTCGTTCCGTCGTCGGGGCGCTTCTCTTTCTCCTCGTTTTTCGGCCCGCCTAGGTTTCCCGACCCGCACACTTGTTGCCGTGGCGCCGATCGGGGGATCGGCTGCTACGGGTTCTCACCGCATCCGCACATTCGTTTCCAACCGTAGCGGGTCCCCTGACCCGCACCCTTGTTGCCTTGGTGCCGATCAGGGGATCGGATCCTACAGTCATCAAATTGAAAACCAATGGCTGGTGTTCGACCTCGAAATCCTCTTCCCCACCATTCCTGTTGTTCTCTTTGGCAAGGGCGCGTATTAGGGCGTCCTTGGTACAAGACACAGATTCATTCTGAGCGTAGCGATCCGCTAAGGGCGGAGAGCGCAGTCGAAGAATGCTCAGAGCCGACGTCGCAGAGCACCCTTTTCTTCTTCCTCAATTCTGCTATTCCACTTCCTGGTGCTTTCTCCCTGTTCTCTTCGGCAAGGGTGCGTACCAGCGCCTGAACAAAACCAAGCAATCGAAATCAGTTCTCCTCCTCCACGGCGGTGGCTTCACGCCGGGCAGAGGATACCTTCATCCCTTACCTTCTGTAAGATGGACTTGACATAAAGTAGCACTTTTTGTAATATGAGACGTGATCAAGCCGAGAAAAATCTTCAAAAACCTCAAGCTATACTATTCCTCGCCCGAAGCTGTTATTATCACCGGGATGAGAAGGACTGGGAAAACCACTGTCCTGCAACATATCTACAATGACATCAAGAGCGGGAACAAGCTCTTCATCGACTTAGAGAACCCTCTCAACAGAAAGTATTTCGAGGAGGAAAACTACGAACGGATAAAAACAACGCTGATCGGATTAGGAATCGACTTCTCACAGCCGGCGTACCTTTTTCTGGATGAGATTCAGTTCGTCCGCTCCTTGCCGTCTGTTGTCAAGTATTTTATCGATCACTATGAGACGAAATTCTTCTTGACCGGATCGGCAAGCTTCTATCTCAAGAACCTCTTTACAGAAACATTGGCAGGCCGCAAGTATCTCTTTCACCTCTACCCCCTCAGTTTTCAGGAGTTCCTGCAGTTCAAAGGGAGTTCCATAACCCTTCCCGCACGTCCGGAGAATGTTACAAAACCACTCCACGATACGATCTCCAATCTCTACGATGAATATGTTTTGTACGGCGGTTTTCCCGGCGTCGTTTTGAAGGATACTGTCGAGGAAAAGAACAGATCGCTTGACGACATCTTTACGTCGTTCTTTCATCTTGAAGTCACTCAGTTAGGTGATTTCAAAAGGAACAACGTGATACGTGATCTGATGCTGTTGCTGATGCAGCGGGCAGGAACAAGACTTGACATACAGAAGATTTCCAAGGAGTTAGGAATCGCCCGGCCGACAATCAAAGAGTACATTGCATTTTTGCAGGGCACTTTTTTTGTCAACACCGTCCCTCCATTGAGCAAGGGAAAAGACATCGAGATCCGAAAAGCGCCGAAGATCTACGGGTGTGATTCCGGACTTCTCAACCGCTTCGCCAAGCTCGATAGAGGACCTTTGTTCGAAAACAGCGTGCTCCAGAATCTTCTTCCTGCTGGGGAGGTACATTACTACCAGCGAAAGAGCGGCGTCGAAATAGATTTCATTCTCAGTAGGATGCATGCGTACGAAGTCAAAATACATCCCGAGGAAAGCGATGTCAAGCGCCTGTCAACGCTTGCTCATGAGTTAGAGCTCGAAACGTATGATGTGGTCTCGAAGGATTACACAACGTTGCCGAACGCACTATATGCTTTCCAGCTTGGCGGAGAGGCGGCAAAAGCCGTGAAGGGCTTCGCACAGTAGCGAATCATAACATCGAGTACCAATCAGCGCTATTCGACCTCGACATCCTCTTCGCGACAGTTCCCGTTGTTCTTTTTGGCAAAGGCGCACACTAGGAATCCCTCCAGCCCAGACTTCCGCTCAATATTAAGTCCTGGGTGGCAGGGACCATTCCCTGCCACTCAAGAAGCTGTCAGGGTATGCCTGCCCCGATCTTCTCTATCGGGGTGGCGGAGAAGAATCTGCATCTCCCGAGAGAACAGATCCTTCGTCTCATCAGAAAACAATGAGACTCAGGATGACAAAATGCCCGACGTCATCCTGAGGGAGCGCAGTGACCGAAGGATCTGCCTGACTCACCCCCCGTCCCCCTCTCTTCCGAGCGAAGAGAGGGGGAGTTAGGGGGTGAGTTCGCTTCAGATGCTTCTGAGCCGAAGGCTCATGAGCCTATGGCTCAACTTCGCCCCTCGAAAAGCTCTCGGGGCTCCGTGCTTCGACAAGCTCAGCACGATGCTCAGGATGACGTGACGGGTGTATCAGACCCTTCGCTCCGCCAAACCGGCCATCACAGGACTCTGGCAGATTTCCGGTCGAAGCAACGTTGGCTTCCGCGAGATGGTGCTTTTGGACTGCTACTACATCTCCGCCGTAGGCGGATAAGCCTTTGGCTTAGAGAACCAGTCATTGCTGTTCGACCTCGAGATCATGTTTGCCACCATTCCCGTCGTCTTGTTCGGGCGGGGTGCCTATTGAGCGGGGGGGTGAACCACAAGACCTGGATGGTGAACCGGGAATCCTTACCCGTAGACGATCAGGTATGAACGCGGGTATGCGAGGAGGAGAGTGAGTTGGAGGTGAAGCAGCTTCTGGTTCAAGCCGCTTTCGGCAGAGAGCACTCTTCGGATGCCATTATCGAACTGATTTCTTCATCCCAGAGATGAACGGCCCGGAAGAATCGAATGAGGAAGAATAGGAACACGAAATACGCGATTGCTATGAAGAAGAATATCATGGCGCCGCTCCGGTTGTCAGTGGATCCAATGCGAATTTCCGCCGAGACGTCGTGCGATCATTCAACACATCGGCCGCTAGAAAAATAACAGCCGCAGTTTTGCGCTGTATGTTTCGTATCACTCCCTTGATCTCCCTCACGTCCACGTTTTGCGCTCGTTCCCACGGTCTCCGTGGGAACGCAAACGACAGGCGCTCCGCGCCCAGGCGATCTTCACCCCCAACACTACGTCGTTCAGGCGGGAATCTGGTCCGGCGGGTCC
>VGWB01000225.1 GCA_016873755.1 Ignavibacteria bacterium
CTTGTAGAATCCCAGGCTTGTGCCATAGCCGAGATAAGAGGTGGCGGCGTACATTGTCTGCGGCGATTGCGGATCGAGCAGGAGAAAGTAGATACTATTGTTGATCTCCGAGACCTTCGTCCACGTATCACCGCTGTTGGTCGACTTATAGAGACGTGCGGGATTGCCATAGGAGACCGCGAACAAATCCCCGTTCGCGGGATTCTGGACAATATCCGTGAGATACCCCCCTTCCGGACCTATGGACTCCCATGTGGACGCTGTAGGACTCTGCCCACAAAGGACCGCTGGCACAAGCAGAAGGAGCAACGCGAATCCTACTGCTGTCGTTCTGCAGTCAGTCATGGTTTCCTCCTTTCCTGAAGAATTCCCGAAAACATACATGATCAATTCAGTCACACGCGCGATAGCCTTGAGATCTCGGTCCCCCTTTTCTTATGGGGGAAGCAATCCTCTGATCATCGATGCCAGACTATCGGTCAGGTTGAATCTGTTATCAGATCGAAACTTCACCACTCCTTTGGTATCTATGAGCACATACGTAGGCGGACTATTGCCGTATGATCCACCCACTTGGTATTTGTTGAAGATTGGACTTTTGTCGTCGAAGATAAAGGGGAAGGAAATCCCCCGCATGGTAGAATAGTTGACGAGCCACAGCACGGACGAAGTGTTGTTCACACCGATCACGGTGAAGCGATCAGCGGGTAATACTGTTGTCAAGGACCATTGGAAAGACGGCAACTCCGTCTGAATGCAATCGAGTCACGTATGCTCAAAGAAGGCAAGCAGCACCACCTTTCCCCTCAGCCGCTGCAGCCCGATAGTGTCACCGGTGATGGTTTGTGCAGTGAAGTTCGGTGCCATGTTGCCCACGTAGGGGCCCTCCGACAGAAGCCACACCGTCGCATCGGATTGTCGATTCCGCAACACTTCCACCATGGTTGAGACGCCGGCGCTTGTCTCATCGTACACAAACAGTTTGTGGAGCCCCACGACGACTCCATCCAGCACGTACGGATTGGGACGTTTCCCGTACTCCACGTCATCCAGCTTGAAATAGATGGACCGAATCGATGCCGTATCCATCGCGAGGATGCGAATCGACCCGGTAGAGGGCGCGGGCATCGCGGCAGGAGGATCGCCACAGCCCGCGAGGGCGTAGCCCAAGACAGCCGAACTGAACAAGAAGCCCAAGGATCGCCTGAAAGATCTGCCTAAGAGGGTGCTGAAAAAAACGCAGAAATAGGAAACCGCGTCAGGGTGAGCGGAGTTGAACCCTGTCATTCGTGTCAAATTGCACGTTTCTTCGCTCAACGTGACGGCCTTTTTGTTTTTCAGCAGCCTGCTAATGCCAGAGTTCACCACGTCAAACCATCCCCCTAAAGAAGTTCTTTGATCTTGGCTGACATAGCTGCCTCATAGAACCCGTTTGCGCGGTACTTCACGACACCACGATCATCAATAACAAGATACGTGGACGAACCGACGATACTGTACCCGGAGAATATCTCTTTGGGGAGGTCAGACACAATCGGGAAACAAAGCTGTCTTTGAGCACGGAAATCCCTCAGGTACGATTGCGGATATGCACAGTCAAAGCCGACGCATGCGACGCGGCCTGACGATGCGAACGAAAGAAGCATTCCGTGGACCGACGGAGCCTCCGTCGGGAAGCATCCTCCCCCTCAGCCAACCGAGCCGAAGAAAGCCAGCACGACGACCTTGCCTCTTAACGCTTTCAAGGTGACCGCTTCCCCATCGACGCTTGAGGCGCTGAATTGGGGAGGAATGTCACCCACATACGGCCTGATTGGCAGCAGTGAAACCAAAATGCTGGTTTCCTCCCCCTGCTTGATCTCCACTTTCGTCACGGGACTCGAACGAACCTCGCTGAAGACGACGATCTCTCGCGTGCCCACGGGGATGTTCGGAACAACGCATGGGGAGGACCACTTGCCGTATGATAGACCGTCTACCTCAACGGCGTAGGAGGAAGAGCCCGATGGATCATTCACAAGAATTCTCAATGAACCGAGGACAACCGGTGGACCTGTAGGGTATCTATGCTCCGGCTCATCACAAGATTGGACACAACAAGAAACGATGACAACCATGGGAATCCAGTAGAATGGCACTGCGTTTTTCATTCCACACGATCCTCCCTCAGAACGACACCACAAATCCTACAAGATACGTGTTCATCTGTACGTTCAGGTTGCTCCCGTAGTACCGATATTTCGCATACAGCAGGAGTTCCTGACTCATCTCGCGGTTGACCTGTATGCTGAACGACCTCGATTCGAGTCCGTCCGGCACGATGACGTCCTTCTCACCCAGGCTGACGTTTTCGCTCTTGTTCTTGTAGTATCGGAACTTCAGCCACAAGACCGTTGCCCAGTCGATGTACTGAGCGACCTCGATGGACGGAGCCAGCGACTCGATCCCCATCGAATTCCTGTAGTAGCGCGCATTCAGGTGCGCCGCTGTCTGCGTGGGGAAAAACTGACTGAGCCAGAGCGAGAGACTGTGGGAATTGAACTTGAGGGAATTGCCGTTGGCGTTGTAGTGACTGTACTCAGCGAGCAACGCCGTGGAAAGCGTCAGCACCTGCCGGAATTTCAGCCGCGCGTTCAGCGTCCCCATCCGCCCGCCGACAGCTTCCGCCTCCGGTCCCCGATAGAAGAACTGGGCATCTGCCTGGAGCGAGGTCATTACGCTGAAGTTCCAGAGCGCTCCTGCCCCTCCCTGGAAGGCGCTATAGCCTCTCGAATCCCGGATGAACTGAGCAGCCGCCAGCCCGACCGCCGATTCGCTCAGGTTTCTGGTAATCTTGGTTTCAAGAAAATGTTGTTGCGCATCCTCCTTGAGATCGGAGTACTGATATCGGAATCCCAGCGCCGTATTTTCATCCGTCATGCGCGTGTACTTCACCAGTCCGCGTTTCTCCGGGAAGTTCGCGATGTACGGCTGGATCTGCTGATACTCGGTGACTCCGTATCGGAAGACGATCGGCTCGGGATATTCATACTCCCCATAGTCTGCGTACTGGAGCTCGACCTTGAGCTTGCTCCTCATCTCAAATGCGTCATCGTATCCCTGTGCGCGGAGGAGCCCGGTGCAGCTGACGACCAGCAGGAAAATCAAAATCGTATGTGGGGGTTTCACCTGAAACACGGCCCTACCCTCACGTAGGGCAGGCCGCAGCCTCCCCAACGGCACCGATGCCGTCCTCGATTTGAAAAAGATCCTCATCGTTGTCTTGCAGGTTCTTCATCAGGGGACAGTTCACCGCTGCCTCCATGCGTAATGCATCACGAGCAGAGACGCAGCCACTGGAAGCGAAAGCAAGAACGACGAGAGTGAGAAGGAAGGAAAGAAGGAGATGAGATGTGATTGCGGTCTTCAGCATTGCGGATTTGGTCTTCTTGTAACCGCACACCGGGACAAAGGAGATCAACAGGCCCCTCTGCCTGCCGCAAATAACAGAAAAAAACCACGCAATGTCAAGAAACCGCTTGACAGTGGACACACCTAGCGGGGACGGGTAGGAATCGAACCTACCTCTCGCATCTCTCGACACGAGACAACGGATTTGAAGTCCGCGGGGACCACCAGGTTCCCGTTCATCCCCAAAGAATCAAGAATCGATTGACCTATGTATCTGTTATCCTGAGATAAATCTTCTTCCCGTCAGCACCGGTCTGGAGAGGAATGACTTCCCCGATTACTGCTGCTGACATATCCCCTGCTTGATGAAGGGAGCGCACGACGTTCTCTGCCGAGTTTCCGGAGACGGTTGCCAGCAAGCCGCCGGAAGTCTGCGCCTCCAGCAGTAAGGAATAGTGCTCGGAGGAGATCGATGGCTCCACGAACGCGTACGGCTCAACATAGTCCTTGCTCTTCCACGGTTGTCGAGGGACGAACCGCTCGAGCAGTGCCATCGCATCGACAAGAAATGGCACAGCATGGGCATGTATGTGGAGTGTCACCTCTGCATTCCGCGCAATAGGTAAAGCGTGGCCCAGCAGCCCGAAGCCAGTGACGTCGGTCATCGCGCTCACGTCGTTCTCCTGAAGGAGACGCGCGGCGTACAAATTGAGCCTCTCCATCGAGGCAACGAATTCACGATACTGATGCTCCTCCAAGCCATCCTTGTAAAAGGCTTCTGCATAAATGCCTATCCCGAGAGGTTTCGTCAGAATCAGCCTGTCCCCCACCCGAGCCTTCGCATTCGTCAGCACTTTGTCCGGATGTATGAGTCCCGTGATACTCATGCCGTACACGAATTCGTCCTGCTCCATGGAGTGGCCTCCAACGAGGACAACTCCGGCTTCCTGGAGCTTTTCGCAGGCACCGGTGAGAAGCTCCTCAACCTCCGACGTCGGCATTTTGCGCACCGGATAGGCGAGGATATTCATCGCGGTTACAGCTTTGCCCCCCATCGCCCACACATCAGATAGGCTGTTGGCCGCCACGATCCTCCCGAACGTCTTTGGATCATCGACAATGGGTTGAAGGAAATCCAGCGTTTGAACAAGCGCAAGGTCAGGAGCGATCCTCATCACCCCTGCGTCGTCCATGGTTTCCATGTCAACCAACAGATCGGGAGTCTTGATCCTCGGCAGTCGGTCAAGTATTCCAGCCAACCTGGCCGGACTTACCTTGCCGGCTCAACCCGCACAGGCACCGTAGGCCAGCAGACGCTTTCGCTTACCGCCCGGCTCGGATGCCGCATTGTCCTGTTGCTGGTTCATATCGCCTGTACCCTGATGATTGAATGATTCGGCCGGCTCATACTGCCCGTTTCCCGTGACGCCAACAGAGCAGCCCCCAGCGCGCCGGTGAACTGAGGATTGGGAGCAACAAGTATCGTATGTTGTGTCACCTCTTCCAGTGCCTTGACAACCCCCACATTCAAGGCGACGCCGCCGGTAAACACCACCGCGTCGCGGAGACCGATTCTGCCAGCCATGCCAAGGATCCTCCGGGCGATAGAATTGAAGATCCCCCGGAGAACTGACGCCCGTGATACACCCTTATGGAGAAGCCCCACGATTTCAGTCTCGGCGAAGACGGCACACATCGAAGTGATGTCACATGCTTGTTCTGCCGTGAGACCGATAGGACCTGTCTCTTCTCTGGTCACGCCCAGGACACGCGCTGCATTTTCAATGAACCTACCCGTTCCGGCAGCGCACCGGTCATTCATCATAAAGTCGTAAACATTGCCTCGATCGTCAAGCCGGATCATCTTGGAGTCCTGCCCGCCGATCTCTATGACGGTCCGGGCTTCCGGCAGAAGTGAGACGACACCTGCCGCATGGCAAGTGATCTCGGAAAAAATCCTGTCTGCACCATTGAAATAGTTACGACCAAATCCCGTTCCAGCGACGCAATGCATGTCGGATCGTGAGAGTTGAAGTTTGGAGAGAAGCGCGCCAAACGTGACCGACGCATTCTCCGAGGGGGCCGCCCCGGATTCCGCGATCGCTGAGCTGACGATTTTGCTCCCGTCATACAGCATGATTTCGATCGTCGATGAGCCGATATCGATCCCGCAGGTCAGCATATCATGCGGCATTCCTTGAGTTGAGCAATTCACGAAATGACTCGATGCGGACTTTCAACTGCTCG
>VGWB01000226.1 GCA_016873755.1 Ignavibacteria bacterium
CTCGGCACCTACCTGTATGACAAGCAGAACTTACTCATTGAGATTACCTATCCGCTGCTTTCCGTCGTTATGTCCATGTTCATCTTCCCTTCCATCACTATCATCGAGAAAATGCGGATCGGAGAAGAGGTGGTGGAATCCTAATCGACTCAGGTAGATGTCCGACTTCTCACAAGAAACCTTCCGAAGGTTCTTTGTGACAGCAATGGGAACTTCGGAAGGATCCAAAGTCAGAAGTCGGACATCTTCTCAGTCCATTTTTTCTGCAACCCAGTTTTCTGCAACGCCTCAAAGTACTTCCGTGTGAACTACGTCGGTCCTTTGAATACCCTCGTTCTCGACTCTCAGCAAATCCTGCCGAAGGTGCCTTTCGCCCTCAAGATCCGATGAATCCAGTCCTCTTGCGCTAAAGGGACGCGGTAAACAACGATGGCCAGATGTTGACAATACGTCCCGTTCTTGGTAAGTTAGCTAAGAGGAGTTTTCGAACGAGGGAAGGGAATTGTATGGCCAACACTGCCTCCATTGGAATTCACATTACACCTCAACAAATCAACGATGCAGTAAGAAGGATGAAGCGTTCCGAAAGAACTGCTTTTGTCGAGGATTTGATAGCGGCAGCGAGCCCGGATTATCTCGACAGTATCCGCGAAGCAAGAGAGGATTACAAAAAGGGACGGGTATACACACACAATGAAGTGTTCAAGCGAAAATGAAATATGAGTTGGTGTCTGCTCGAAGGGCTGTCAGGGATATCGAGAAGCACAATGATCAAGTGAGGCGACGGATCAAGAAAGCTCTTGAAACATATCGTGATGATCCTTGCCGTTATCTGGAGAAACTCTCAAATCCTGAGCTTGGGAGCTTTCAATTTCGTATGGGTGATTACCGCGTGGTTTTTGATTTGGATGGACAGAAGATCGTCGTTCTTCGTGTAGGCCACAGGCGCGCGATATATCGTGGAATCTGAGTAAGAAATGCTCCGATCTCTGCCGGGGAACAAGGGGCTGATGGTTGAAGTTCTCTCCGGGGGATCATTTTTCTACTTCTTCTGCACTTCGGTCCTCTGCAACTCCTCGAAGTACTTCCGTATCAGCTCTTGGTAGTCCTTCGCATAGCCCTGCTCCAACGCCTTCAGCAGATCTTCCAACAACCTATTCCTTCCCTCCAGTGTCGATGGATCAAGCTCGTCAGGACTCCGGCGGGCGATTTGCGTGCCCGTCTCTGCTCTCCGACGCTTCTCGTAGTCCCTCTCGCGCAGTGACTTTGAAGCATCGAGCAACCGCGAGAGTATGCGCTCCTGCTTTTTGATGGTTTCGGGATTCACATCGTTTTGTTCGAGGTTTCGTACAACTTCCCTCATGTCCTCGGCAATCTTTTCCAGATCACCGAGTATTCTCCGTTCCTCACCGCTCGCCTGGGCTTCCCTGTTCAACTGTTCAAGCGATTTCCGGACAGCCTCCTGCTCCACCGCGAGACGCGCCGCCTCCGCAGCAGCCTGCATGCTGAGCGTCTGCTCGTTGATCGATTGCTGCTGACCCGCCAGCATCTGCAACTGCTGCATCAATCCCCCCATTCCACCTCCGCCCGCCTGCATCAACGATTGCATCGCCTTCTGGATCTGCATCGCCGCCATGTTGAGCGAGCCCATGGCTTGGCCTTGTTCCTGCGAGGCTGCAAGTCCGCTCCTCGAATCAAGGGCATTCATCGCGTTCTGCATGTGCATGAGTGCCTCGCCGATGGTTCGACCCATCTCCGGCGTAACCGCGAATGAGCGCTTGGACAGCTCACTCAGCCCCTGTATGACATTGCCCATGTCCTGCATCACCCGCATCTGGTCCTGGGCATTCTGGCGCAGTTGCGGAGAGTTCGGCGGAGCACTCTTGGACTGACCCTTGAGATCCTCCTCGCGTTTGGAGAGCTCAAGCAGATTGTTGATCGCCCGTCTGAATTCATTGAGCACATGCTGCATTTGCTTCTGCAGCAACTCCTGCTGAATGGACTGAAGCTGATTCGACAGATTCTGTAGCCCCTGCTGAATCTGCTGTTGTGTTCCCTGGGCACACTGCATTTGCGCCGCCTGAAGCTGCCGGCCGGCCTGCTTCATCATCTCCGCTAACTGTTGTTGCTGCAACTCGGCGTTGAGCTGCTGCATCTTGTCGACCGGCATCTCAGCAAAGAACTCCTCCATCCGCTTCTGGAGATCGGCCATCTCTTTCTCCAGTTGCTGCTCCTTGGCGGCGAGGTCACTCTGCTTCCCGGCAATTTCATCCCTTTTTTGCTGATCGGCCCCGGATTTCGCCGTCTCGTCATTCACTTCTCTTTGCTGCCGCTGAAGCTCCTCAGCGCGCTTCCTCACCTCGTCCATCTTCTGCTCGATCTGGATGCGTTTCAGCAGCTCGATGGTGCGTTCGATGCTCTGCCGGAATCGCTCTTCAGAAAAGGTCAATTTCTGTAGGGCCTGCTGTATCTGCTCTTTGGTGATGTTTTGCATCGCCATCTGCATCTGCCGGAGCGCCTGTTGCAGCTCCGCCGAGTTGAGCTGTTCAAACAACTGCTGAAGCTCCATGTACTTCTGCAGCGTTTCCTGTGAGAGAACATTCTGCTGATCCATCTTCTGGACCATTTCGTCCAGACGTTTCTGCACTTCGCTCAACTTTTGTTGCAGCTCCTGATACTTCTTGGACATCTCCTCCAGCTTCTTCTTCTGCTGCCAGTCCATCTCCCTGTTCTTTTTCATGTCCTGGTTGATGGACTCGATTCTATCCTTAAGCTGCTTGGCATCCTCAAGCGTTCGTTGCAGGTCCTCGATTGATGTCTCGTGTCCCTTGTCGACCTCCGCAAAGACTTCCTCGAGCGATGGCAAGCGAGTCAGAAACACCTGGCTACGCGCGCTTTTTGGACCGCGGATAGCGTCGTTGTCAAAGACCTCCGCGAAATATTCGACAACGTCCTCCGGAGCAAGACGCATCGGTGAGAGATCCCACGCGAAGGGGAGTTCGATCTGCGACCCCGCTGTTCCGGGAAAAGGAACCGAGAAAAATCTATGCGCCTCCCATGGCTTCTCGTAGCGGGAGTGGATCAACCGGTATCCGATACGCATGGCAGAGAAGCCGAAGTCGTCCTTCGCTTGAATCAGGAGCTGCAGATATTGGTCGCCCGCGATATCCACGTTTCGCCCGGGCTGGGGGATAGCAACAACCGGAGATTCATCCGGTATTAACTTGATCTGGTACTGGACGGCGTCAACGTTGTTGAGGGCTTCCGCGTCGGTGATCTCAACATGGTAATCCGTTTCAACGTCGGCAGAGAAAACGGCCGAGAACTTGTCGCCGCGAACGACAAGAGCAACCGATTTCCCGTTGCCGAAGGCGAGCCGCCCACGCTCAAGATCTTTGCTAGCGGTGCCGCTCATCGAGATCCTCGTTCCGGGCAGCGCCGAGATCTCTCCGGCGAACTCGTCCTGTACTCGTGGAGGAAGCTTTGTGTACGATGGGAAATCGAGGCGGACCTGAAACGACCGGATGATAGGCCGATCAATTACCGTGAGACGATAGTGGTGGCTCGAGACACCGGAAAGCTGAGCGAAGTACTCCGTCGAGATGCGAACGCTTTGAAGAACATTCGTGTACGTTCCCATCGAGTCTGCACGGAGACGAGCTAGCTCGAAATCCCTCTGCCCGTCCGCACGCCAGAGAAGCTCGAGCGTTCGCTCCTGGATTTCTGGAATGCTCAGGGCTGCTGCGTGCACCTTGACGCGAACTTCGACGGATTGACCCTTGGTGATCTCTTTGTTACCCGGAAAGACCTCAAACGTAAATGCCGGTGGCGGCGTGAACGCCTGCGTGAAGCGCACGACTCGGTACAACGAACCCAAGAGCGACGAGGAATTTGCCGCCAGGAATAGCAGGGCGCCCACTACACTCAGGCCGAACAGACGGATCGAACGCCGGACCGGCGCCACGTCGACGGACTGAAGGAAATCTAATCCTTGGATATTGTCCGCGAGATCAACGAAGGACGCGTCCACAAGTTCCGGTGAGTAGAGCGATGTTCCTGTCTCAATCTCCTTGCGGAGCTGGAGCAGGTTCAGTAGCCGATCGCGAATCTGCGGGAAGAAATGACCGACATGGTTCGCCAGCGTGAAGTCATTGACTTGTCGGAGTATGCCGAGTGATCGCAACAACGGTTGGATCACGTGCCAGGACAGAAGCAACATCACGAAGCTCACAAGTGCCCAGAAGAGAATCGTGCGACCCGTTACGTCCAGTCTGAATGCCAGCTCAATGAGCGCGACTGCAGCAATCGACAGCAGGGAGATCGCGCCGAAGATGATCACGCCGGATTGCAGCTCGAGCCTGTATTTCAGCCTGCGAACCGCGGCGAGGCGCTGGTGGATGTCACGTAGTATGATTGAGGAGCTAGACACCGTATGCGTGTGCTTCTTGAATTCCTGTCAGAACGTTTGTCGTCCTGACACGTTGTAGGTCAGGACCTCTTTGTTCGATACTCATTGCCGAAATAGCACCGTGACACCTTGGTGTTGAGGTCCCGATCAGAAGCGTATCGGGACGACTTGTAGTTAAGCTACCCAACCTCAAGGTCGGGCTACCAACAGGATCCACTTTTTCCTTTTTACTTTTCAGTTCTGACTTCTCTTCCTACCGCGTCAACGCCCACACGACGATGTTCGTTCCGAAGCGGAGGGCCTCCTGCCGCACTGATTCGGGGTCACCATGAACCTCCGGGTCGGCCCAGCCATCGCTGGGGTTCGATTCGTACGTGTAGAACACGACAAGTCTCCCCTGATAGAAGAGCCCGAGGCCCTGCGGGGGCTTTTCATCGTGTTTGTGCGTTTTCGGTGGACCGCCCGGGAACTCAAAATGACAGTGATAAAGGCCATAGCTGAACGGCAACTCAACGAGGTCCTGGTCGGGGAACACTCTCTTCATCTCGCGCCGGAATGCCCGGTCCATGCCGTAATCATCGTCGGCGTACAGAAAGCCGCCACTGGTGAGGTAGGTACGCAAGCGCTGCACCTCATTGTCGGAAAACACCACATTTCCATGTCCTGTTACGAAGAGAAAGGAATGGGAGAAAAGCTTCTCGCTCAGGAGGTCAACGAATTCGTAGCGGGGATCGACATCGATGGTTGTGTGCTGGCCGACGAACTTGAGCAGGTTAACCTCTGCGGAAGGGTCGTTGTACCAATCCCCGCCGCCACTGTATTTGAGCCGGGTGATGCGAAACTGGCTTTCGATGCGCGGCTGCGCGTCCAGCAATACCGGTACAGCCAGAGCGCAAAAAACGCTGAGTGAAATGAAGATCTTGCTCACGAAGGAAATGTAGACAATGGGGGGCAGAGAAGCAATGAACGTAAGATGACGGGTGTACAAAAGAAGTCCCCGCGATGGCGCGGGGCCTTCGCGGGGATGGAGATGCGCCAGAGATCCGTGCTTGTACTGACGCGGGTCGGGGGTGGCCGCCCGACAACCCAAGTCCTAATCCATAATCTTCCTGAGAAAGGCGGGCTTGTCCGGATCGGCTTTATCAATCTTTTCGTCGCCCTTGTCTGCCTCTCGCGCGCGGATCGAAATATCAATGCCGCGA
>VGWB01000227.1 GCA_016873755.1 Ignavibacteria bacterium
GGCGGGGAAGGAGTAGGATGATCCCGCGATCGCCGTCCGGTTCACTTCTCCCGGCAAAGGGAGACTTGAATGTCTTGTCCCCGCGCTCTTGCTTTTCGCTTTCGGATTCTTCATATTGGCCCTAGACGAGCACCATTGCTCAACGCGCCGCGCCTTCTGCCCTTGTTGGCAAGGCGCGGGTGGGTGCCTAATACTGTGCAACGTATGTTAACCCCTGAAGTAAGAATAGCGCGCAAAATCTGGTCCGTACCGCAGGCATTCCAGTTCTGCGAGCGGCTGACGTACGACCACTACGAGAATTTTCCCGTGGCGTCGTTTTTCATTCCGAAAGACAAGCGACGCTATATCTGCGCAATCTATTCCTTTGCCCGAATCGCGGATGATTTTGCTGATGAGCCGGGACTGACACCAGCGGAGCGCATCGAAAGCCTGAACGAGTGGGACGAGCAACTTGTGGATTGTTATCGCGGGCATGCGCAGCATCCCGTGTTCGTTGCCCTGCGTGAAACGGTTGACCGCTTTGAAATCCCGATCGAATTGTTTCACCATCTCCTTCACGCCTTCCGGATGGATGTGACAACCCATCGCTACGAAACCTTTGAAGACGTGCTGGAGTACTGCGAGCACTCCGCAAATCCCATTGGACGGCTCATGCTGCTTCTGTTCAACTATCGCAGCGAAGCAATGATGCAGCAGTCGGACCTCATTTGCACGGCTCTGCAGCTCACGAATTTCTGGCAGGATGTCTCCATTGATCTCCAGAAAGATCGTGTGTACATTCCACTGGACGACATTCGCGAGTTTGGCTACTCTGAGGAAGAACTGTTTGACCGCAAGGCGACGCAGGTCTTCAAAGACCTCATGTGCTACCAGGTCGACAGGACCCAGCAGCTCTTCAACGAGGGCAGACCGCTCCTGCAGGCCGTGGGTAAAGACCTTGCCACAGAGCTGAAACTAACGTGGAACGGGGGCATGAGGATCCTCAAGAAGATCGAACATCTTGACTACGACGTCCTTCATTATCGCCCGCGGCTTGCGCTTGTCGACAAGGCATCACTGGTTCTTTCATCCCTCTTCAGTTGATTGATCGTGTCGGCTCATACTGTTGATAGTATCCTCCCGGAGATTGCGACGGCGCGAAAAAGCAATTTCTTCTTCTCGATTCTCTTCCTCCCCCCGCCGAAGCGGGAGGCAATCGAGACGATCTACGCATTCTGCCGATACACGGATGATATTGTAGATGAGGAAGTCGACGTCGGTGTGAAGTACCGGAGGCTGAGGGTGTGGACGGCTGAGCTGCAGCGAGCGCTACGCGGAGCTTCGCGGTACGCCGTGCTCAACAGGCTCGTGTCCGTGATTCAACGGTTCAATATTCCGGTTCACCATTTCCACGACCTTCTCCAGGGAATGGAAATGGACTTGGTGAAAAACAGGTACAGGACTTTTGACGAACTCTATGAATATTGCTACCGGGCTGCTTCCACGGTCGGCCTCATCTGCGCGGAGGTGTTCGGCTATCATCACGAGCGCACCAAGGAATACGCCGTGAACCTGGGTATCGCGCTGCAGCTCACGAATATCCTGCGCGATATCAAACAGGACGCGAAACGGGGACGTATCTATCTTCCACAGGAAGATCTCTCCCGGTTCAATTACGGCGAAGAGGACCTGCTGAATTCGGTCTACGATAACCGTTTCAGGGCGCTGATGAAGTTTGAATGTGAGCGTGCCCATGAATTCTACAGAAAAGCCAAGCGGTCGCTGGCTGAAGAGGACAAGCCGCTGTTCTGTGCAGCCCGTGCCATGGGCAATATTTACTATCTGCTCCTTCTTCGCATCGAGCGGGCCAACTATGACGTCTTCTCCAAACGCATCCGCCTAGCCTCGCCTGTGAAATTTCTCGTTGCCATGCTCCTTCGCCTGCGCAATAAGCTGCCCAAGAATTTCCACCGCTATATCCGAACCGAACTTCCCGCCTGAAGGCTAATAAGCCTGCCACAATGAGACACGACGTGATCGTTATCGGTGGTGGCCTGAGCGGGTTAAGCGCCGCCGTCGACCTCGCATCCCGTGGTATTCCCGTCCTCGTGCTGGAGCAGCGCCGGCATCTGGGCGGCCGTACCTCTTCGTTCACGGATGACCAGACTGGCGACGTCATTGACAACGGTCAACACTTGATGATGGGGTGCTACAAGGAGACTCGTCGGCTCCTTCGGACAATCGGGACGGATCATCTCGCGTCACTTCAGCCAAATCTTCACATCGACTTCCTTCATCCCGAGAAAGGATTTTCGGTGCTCTCGTGTCCACCATTGCCCGCGCCGCTGCACGTGCTGTGGGGTTTGCTCGGGCTTCGATCCCTATCGCTCCGTGATCGGTCGCGGCTTCTGAAAGTTGGATTGGAATTACAGAAAGATCCGCTAAACATGGAATCGCGACTCAAGGCGTTGACGGTCGATGAGTGGCTCACGCGACTAGGGCAATCGGCAGAGAACAAAAAGTACCTCTGGGATATCATTGCCATCGGGAGTCTCAACGACGATCCGAAAAAAGTCTCCGCACTGCTGTTTTACAGGATTCTGAGAGCGGCGTTTCTCGGCTCCAGGGAGAATTCCGCGATGCTGGTGCCCAACGCCGGGTTGAGTGAGCTGTTCGTGGAGCCGTCGGTCAGGTATCTCCGATCCAGAGGAAGCGACGTTCTCACCGGTTGCGGCGTCGGGCGGTTGGTGCTTGAGGGCGATCGAGTTACCGCCGTGCAGTGTTCTGACGGAGTGACTCGTGATGCACGGGCCTTCATCAGCGCTGTTCCGGCGCACGCTCTCCTTCCATTACTTGAGCAAAGCGTGCGTCATTCTGAGCGAAGCGCCTGCCCGCCCTTTGGGTTCTTTGGCGGCAGGCGGGAAGAATCTGAAAGCGCTACGACCGCTTTGCGATCGCTCCTTGAATCGGTCCGTCGTTTTGAGTCGTCACCAATCATCACGATCTATCTCTGGTTCGACAGACCGATCATCGACAGCGAGTTCGTCGCCCTGCTCGATTCGCCGGTGCAGTGGATTTTCAACAGAACGAAGATCCTCAGACTCAAGCATGACGCACGTCAGTTCCTTTCGCTTGTCATCAGTGGGGCGGCAGAATATGTAGAGAAGGATAAGGAGAAGATTGTGTCGATGGCGTTAGATGCTCTGCGAAACGCTCTCCCTGCAGCGCGGCAGTCGAGCATCGTTCATTCCCTCGTCATCAAGGAAAAGCGCGCCACATTTTCGCCCACACCTGTGGTGGAGACGTTGCGTCCCGCGACTGAAACCGGAATTGAGAATCTCTTCCTCGCTGGTGATTGGACGGACACGGGTTATCCCGCGACCATCGAGGGTGCTGTGATGAGCGGAAGGGTCGCGGCTGATCGTGTAGCTGCATCCGTCTGCTGAAACCGGGTTGCCCGTCCAGGGCCCCCTGGCCGTCCGTGTTGTGTGGTTCTCATCTTTGGGAGAGCCTATTTAAACACATGATTTGTGTTGACTCTCTAGTCTGTTCGCTGTAGATTCGTGCTGATTTTTCCTCTCGCAAAACCTCTAATCCACTACCAACAGCCCATCACAAATGAAGGAGGCGACCATGAAAAGGAGAATCTCCGTTCCTTTTACGGTAGCTCTTACTCTGATTGTTTCGGCTCTCTTGTTCCAGACCGGGACGGCACAAACTGGATTGGTGACCAGCAGGCTCAATGTTCAGCTTTTCGGGGGGCTGGCTATTCCGACGGGAGATTTCGCCTCTACCTCTTCCTCTGACGCAGGTGGGGCCAAGACCGGATTCGTCGTCGGTGGGGAGCTCGGCCTGAACTTCGTCGCGGGCCTTGCGTGGTGGAATACCGTGGCGGTGTCATTCAATTCTCTGAATGAGGAACTGGTGGAGGATCTCGCCGGTACGACTTCAGTGACCGGCGATATGGGATCATGAACAACGATCTGGCCGATGACCGGGCTCAAATACACAACCTGGGTGGCTCCAGCAGTTTCGATCTACGCCACGGGACAGTTTGGTTTGCTCCTCGGGTCCACGCCTGAGGTGTCTGTCAGCTCAGGAGTTTTCCGCTACTCCGCGAAGTCGTTCTCCTCTTCGGCGTTCGCGTACGGTTTCGGGGCGGGGGTGTTGGTCGCGAATCGATTCACGGCAGGCGTGCGCTATTTGACAGGTCAGCCGGAGTATGACGTCGAATTCCGGGTCACCGCTCCGGGATACACGAGTACGACCACGGGGAAGACCGACCAGCCCACGTCCATCTTCCAACTAACCGTCGGCGTGATGTTCTGAGGAATCTCGATCTCATTTCTGATTCGCCGGATCGGGGCGGAATGATATCGAGGTCTTGCTCGATATCAAACGGGCGCCGCGCCCTAATCTATTGAACACCGACGACAACGGCGTTTCGCGATGGTCGCCATTCTCGCGCTGTCGGTAGGGATGTGGTGCTGTCAAAGAACAAGTGAGCTGCAGGCTTTCAGCAGTTGGGACCACAGGTAGGGCGAAGTAACACTTCGCCCTACGTGCTTTCTACATCATTCCTTGCGGATCGACGTCGATGGTCATCTGGACGCTCCTGCTCTTCCCCAACGCACATCCATCGTAGTGTTGTCGGGCTCTCGTCAGAGCAGATCGCAGGTGGGTGCCGGCGGGATCAGTCGCCTTGAAGTTCTTGATGAGGATGTGCTTGCGAAAGCGATTCTTGATCTTCGGGATGGCAGCGTCGGCGGGACCGAGGACGCTGTAGTGCTTCCCCGCGCCCGGGACAAGGAGCTCCGCGAATTTCTTTGCGTGGTGATGAACCTCGGTTTCCTTCTCGCCCCGAAACTCGATCAACACGATGCGTGAAAACGGAGGATAGTCGAGCTCTCGCCGGAATTCAAGCTCCTCGCGATAGAATCCCGGAAAGTCGTGTGAAACAACATGCTTCAGGCTGTAGTGCTCCGGCTGGAGTGTCTGGATGATGACTTCACCTGCGAGGTTGCTTCGTCCGGCTCTCCCTGCTACCTGCGTCAGCAGCTGGAATGTCCGTTCAGCCGACCGAAAGTCGGGCAACAGCATCTGTGTATCTGCGGAGATCACCCCAACGAGGGTGACCCGGGGGAAATCAAGACCCTTCGCGACCATCTGAGTACCAAGCAGAATGTCGGCTTTGCCGGTGCCGAACTGCATCAGGAGCCGGTCGTGAGCTCCCTTGCGAGTCGTGGTATCAAGGTCCATTCGCAGGATCGTTGCATCAGGGATAAGCTGCTGGAGCTCTTGCTGCACTTGCTGCGTACCGAACGCGTGAAACCGGATCTCAACGCCGCCGCACTTCGGGCAGACCGTCGGAGGATGCTTCACGAATCCGCAGTAGTGGCAGCGGAGGTGTTTCTTGGTTGAATGGTAAGTGAGCGTCACCTCGCAATTGTCGCATCGTTCGACGTATCCGCATTCGAAGCATTCCACGACGTGGGAGAATCCACGGCGGTTCTGCAATAGGATAGTCCCTTCGTTTCTCTGCAATCGCTCCCCGATCTTCTCCTTGAGCAGCTTCGCGATCGAGACGATGGGCAGGTGCTTTGGGAATTCACGCCCACCTTCTTTCA
>VGWB01000228.1 GCA_016873755.1 Ignavibacteria bacterium
GACGCCAGAATGGTGCTGGGTTTGGTGTCCGCTTCGAGATGCTTGAAGAGATCCTTCTTCACTCGGAGGTCTTCGAGCACGGCCTCGGCAACGATCTCGCAGTGGCTGAGATCGGAGAGGTGCGTTCGGGGGTGAATTCGCGTGAACGCCTCGCTCGTCTCCTCCTGTTTCAGTTCACCTCTCACAACCCGACTCTTGAAATCGGCCTTGATCCGTTCGAGGGCTTGACGGAGTACCGTCCCGTTCACGTCGTAAAGGGCAACGTCGATTCTTGAGAGGACTGCGGCCTCCGCTATCCCTGTGCCCATCGTCCCAGCGCCGACGACACCGAGGTGTTTGATCATAGGTCGATTCAAGCTTTCGATTTCGTTCTCGGCGTCCGTTTTGTACGGTATGACGATTGTTTCTCGCGAACGGAGATCCGTTGCTCCCGCTTTTGTCTCAGGGGTGCTTCGAACTCCGCGATCTCCTTCTTGTGCCAGGGGAGATTCTTCTCTTCTTCTGTAAGTTCATGGGCGCCCATGGACTTCAGCCTATCGATAATCTCAGCTACGTCGACGGTCTTCTTTCGCTTTCGGATAGCCATTGCTTGTACCTTTCCATGTAGCATTGCCAATGTTCATGCAGGTCATCAAGTGCAAAAGTTAGAGCTTGGTTGTTGTCCAAATACTTAAGTGAGATCACTTGGTCTTTTCTTCCGTCGGGGCGCAAGACGTCCTTATGTGGTCCACCATGGGCAGCGTCGTAGCGGATCACTTCCATCCTCTCGCCTCCATGCTCGAACTGAAGCTTTGCCACAAACTCGGTAACTTCTCTTCCCTTCGTGGAAAAGTACACTGACACGACGACATCGTCAGCGAGACGGAAAGTGAAATATTTCGGAGGCATTCCCTTGCGAGAACTTACTGAAAACGAGATTGAAAAACAACGTGCGTGTTAGAGACGAAAAACCGAATCGTCACGACTGAGTTAATGGATGCGGCCATTTGGTGTGAGAATGTCCGCGGAGGGCTGCTTATGACTTGAAGAGCGGTTCGAGATTCTCCGCGGTTGTGACGAGGCTGCCTTGCAAGAGTCGGATCGTCGATGGGTTTGTACCAACATTTAGGATTGTTGCGTTCAGCACCTTTCGGCCATGGTGTATGGGCCAGCAGCTTCAGGGCGAGTCGCGCCGCGCCTTTTTCCTTCGCGCGCTGGACGACGCGAGGTCCCAAATCTCCCCGCACGTAACAGACGTAATTGATGGGGAAGAGAACGGAGTCGAAGGCGAATTGGTCCATCATGGCGAGGGCAGCATCTTCCGAGTGAGCGGAGAACCCGATGAAGCGGATCTTCCCTTCTTCTCTCGCCTTCAGAAAAGTCTCGGCTGCTCCCTTTGGAGCGAAGATCTGTTCGACGTCATCCAGTTTTGTCAGAGCGTGAAACTGATAAAGGTCAAAATGATCTGTGTGAAGCCGCTTGGGGATCTCCGCCTGGACCTTGGATTTCCTCGTTGATTCCCGGGCTGCCAACCTCTGAATCTGCGTAGCCATCCCGGCCGCAATTGCCGATTCAATGAAGTCGCGGCGTTTCATGTATCTAACCTCGCACGGGAAGTCTTGCGTGAGCGTTGGTTCGAATTGGACGAGGGTTGGAGATCACGCGTTCCCTCAGGGCAATCAATATGGATAAAACACAAAGAACAAGAGCGACAGTACGCCAAGCACCCACATTCCTCCCCTCACCTCTCTGATACGTCCCGATAAGACTTTGAAAAAAGGATACACCACAAACCCGGCCGTCATGCCGATGCCGATGTTGTATGTAAAGCTCATCATCACGATGATGCAAAAGACAGGAACGATCTCGGAGAAATCATCAAACTTCAGTCTCGTAATTGGGGTGACCATCAAGACACCGACGATGATGAGAGACGGTCCGTAGGCAAACGCGGGGATCGCGGAGAAAAATGGGGCGAAGAAAAGTGCCAGGAGAAACAGAAGTGCAACAACGATCGCGGTAAGCCCGGTCTTGCCGCCTGCTGCAATGCCGGTCGCTGACTCGATGTACGCTCCGGTCGTCGTGGTCCCGAGGAGCGATGCCACAGTTGTGGCCACGGCATCCGTTAGCATCGGCTTTTCGATCTCCGGGAGGTTTCCTTTCTCATCAAGCAGGTTCGCTCTGAACGCGAGCGCGATGAGAGTGCCCAGCGTATCAAGAAAAGCCATGACGAATACCGTGAGAATGACGGAAAACAATCCCCAGCTCAGCGCACCGGCGATATCCAGCTGGAGCAGGATCGGCCCGAGGTCTGGCGGAAGGTCAACCCATTTATCAGGAAGCGGCGTGATGCCGACTATGAATCCGAGAACGGTCACGACCAGAATGCCGATGAGGATTGCGCCGTGCACGCGCTGCATCATCAGAAAACCGATGAGGAGGAAACCCAGGATCGCGAGAAGGACCATCGGCTGATGGAAATCGCCCACGTGAACCGGGGCGCCTTCAACGCCGAGCCGGACAATTCCGGTCTCGTTCAGCCCGATGAAGCTCAGAAACAGGCCGATGCCTACCGCAATGCCGATTTTGAGCGACTCGGGAATCGCGTCGGCAAGCCAACTGCGGATCTTCACAACCGTGAGTATGGCGAAGAGCACACCGCTGATGAATATCGCCCCCAGAGCGGTTTGCCAGCTATAACCCATCACTTTTACCACCGTATAGGCGATGAACGCGTTTTCGCCCATATACGGGGCAATCGCGAACGGGCGCTTTGCGTAAACGCCCATCAGCAGGGTTCCGAATGAGGCGCTCAGAATCGTTGCTACCATCGAGGGACCGAACGGCATCCCTGCCGCCTCGAGGATCTTTGGATTAACGATTATGATATATGCCATCGTGACGAAGGTCGTCAGGCCGGCGATGGCTTCCTGCCGCACGTTCGTTCCATGCTTCTCCAGTTCAAAGTACGAGAAGAGAGATCTCATGGTGTTTCTGTGCTTTCTTGCGTTGGAAATGTGCTTGGTCAGACGTCTTTCACGTCTGCATACAACACCGCGATGGAGTCCTTTTCGAACTCCATCAGGTCGAAAGCTACGGCCTTGCCGTCGGCGGAGGCAAGGGCTCCTTGCATAGACTCTTCATCGTCGAAGTACAGCTCTTCAATCATGTACAGCTTTGGTTCGCCGATCGTGGCGCCGGTGACCGTCGCAACCTCGATCTTTCGCAGGCCTGGCCATTTCTTGACGCGGGGCAGGTGCGCATTGGCGAAATGCGTTTCGAAGGTCGAAGGGTCTTCAGGAGTCTTGTACAGCACGACGAGCTTGACCATATCTGCTCGCGAAGGATAGATGACGGGGCAGAGACGAAGTGTGGATGGCGAAATATAGATGACGCCCGTCAGAGATGCAAGCGAATGGAGAATCTGAACCAGTTTTTCTGTATCATGGCGACACGGATGTTTCCACCGGAAGAACAAATTCGTGTTCCATCGACGGAAGAGGAGCTGTGCGCGGGGATCGGGTCAATGGCAGCCGATGCGGGGTTGCCCCCTCCCCTCGTTCTTAAGTCCCTGAAGAGCGACGTCCGTTCGACCGCACACCCTAAGCGAGCTCTTACCAACCTTCACCGCTTCCTGTCGATGGGATTCGCCTCGTCGTGGCTACGGGACTTCCACGAGCATCGATTGCTCCAGCGGATTGCTCTGGAGATCTTCTCTCAGTCACAATTCCTTGCCGATATTCTCGTTCGTAACACGGAGCTCCTTCACTGGCTGACGTCGACCCCGGTTCTCAAGTCGGCAAAAGGCTCCGAGGAGTACGCGCGTGAGGCGTTCGAAGCCGTGAATCTCTTTCAGAGACTTGAGAAAAAGCTTGACGGGCTTAAGCGCTTCCAGCGCAGGGAACTGCTTCGGATCGGAGCACGTCAGATCCTGAAAGAAGCTGCAATCTCGACAACGTCGGAAGAGCTTTCCTCACTCGCAGATGCGATCATTGAGATCATCCTGCGGCTGAGTCGCCGCTCTCTCTCCGAGACAATTGGCGTTGAGCCGCAGGATTCGCTGGCAATCATCGGACTCGGCAAGCTGGGCGGAAGGGAGCTCAATTTCAGTTCCGACATCGATCTGATGTTTGTGTATGATGAGGATGGGCCCTTGAGAGCCCCATCGGCGCGAATCGTGACGTTGCATGAGTATTATACACGACTCTCCGAATCAGTTGTCCGGCGGCTCTCGGAACACACCGCGGAAGGGCACCTCTACCGGGTCGATACGCGCTTGAGGCCTGACGGTCACTCGGGACCCCTGGCGATGTCTCGGTCGGCTTATGTGACCTACTATGAATCGCGCGGCGAGCTCTGGGAGAGGCAGATGCTCCACAAGGCGCGTGTCGTAGCCGGCAATGCGAGCGTTGCCAAGCGCTGGCTCGGGGATATCGAACCGTTCGTCTACCCAAAGACGCAACTTGGCAGCCCGCTTGAAGAGATCGCGCGTATCAAATCGAAGATTGAATCCGTGACTGAAAGCGGCATTGACATAAAGCTCGGAAGCGGTGGTATTCGCGATGTTGAGTTTATCGTTCAAGCCCTTCAGCTCCTGAACGCCGCCAGCATCGCCGGCCTGAGACAACAGAACACATTGAAGGCTATCCATCAACTGATGTTAGCGAACCTGCTCCGGAGATCGGAGGGAGAGGAACTGCGCGAGGCATATGAGTCACTTCGGACGGTGGAAGACCGCCTTCAACTCTTGCATGGTCTGCAGACGCATTCTCTGCCGAGCACACACGAAGAAAAGCACGTCCTGGCAAAGCAGTTGGGATTTCGATCGGTGGGGCAGTTCGAGCGGTGGCTTGGCCGTCATCGTCAGAACATCCAACGGATATTCCGGTCTGTCTTCGGGGCAGAAGACGTGGAGATCGAGACTGAACGATTTCGCGGTGTCCCAGGAGAAAAGGGTCTGCCCCTCGGTCGGCTGAAGAGAATCGGTTTTCTCGACCTTACAGGTGCGGCTCAGCATTTGAGAGCTGTCGGTAGGGAGCTTCCCGGGCTAGCGAGGCCGGAACGATTGGAACCTCTGCTTGCCCTGATGCGACAGAGTCAGGCGCCGGACTGGTGCCTCTTCAACTTCACGTCGATCGCATCGGCAAGGCCCATCAGGCGGACTCTTGAACACGCGATGAGCGGCGAGAAGCTCGCGGAACTGCTTGTTCTCATCTGTTCCCGAAGCGCCCGCTTCGCGCGCGTGCTGGCGCAAGAACCGTTGCTGTTTGAAAGTCTCGCCGGGAGACCGGAAGAATTGCTGAGTCCCGGTCGGGGGTGGGAGTTTTTGAGAAGCGGTGATGCGGCACGCTATCGAGCATTCAACGAGTTCAAAATCGCAGTGCGTCTCCTTCTCGGTGATCTGTCAATCCGGCAGTTCACACGTGAGGTAAGCGACCTGGCGGAAGAGATTGTCGTGGATGCCTTCGGACGGGCACTGGGAGGATCGGGAATGAACGTCTCTCCGCTCGACGTTGCCCTCATTGGTGTCGGGAAGCTGGGCGGACGGGAGATTACAATCGGTTCGGATCTGGACCTAA
>VGWB01000229.1 GCA_016873755.1 Ignavibacteria bacterium
CGAACCCTGAAGGGGTGAGATATCATCGTTCCGCAGTGATTACGTTATGATTGTCCTTCTGGGTACGTAACCCTTTCAGGGTAACTGATTGATATATCTTCCCCCTTCGGGGAAGGACTTCAGCACAAAGATGTCCAAATGTAAAGAAGCGTTGGACGCACTACACTAGCAGGGCCCTCCTGATTCTCAATGCAATGCTCCTCCTGGGCGGGCTGAGTGGTCTTATTGCTCAACCGGTCCCCCGCAGCACGATATCCGGCCGGGTTATTGACGATTCCACCCGGACACCTCTCCCGAGCGTCAACGTCTTCATCGTCAACTCCACGATGGGTGCTGCAGCATTTTCTCGTCTCATTGGCGCAGGGGCAGGTGAGGAAAGAAGGATTTCGCATGTTTCTCATGGAGATAGCGCACACCCCTCCGCCACAAAGATGCCAGTCCGCCTGCGGTCTGGCGGGGCGGACAGGTAAATCCCCTCGCTTCAGCGCAAGCTCCTGCTGCAGAAAACATCAATATCGCCGGTTTGTGACTTGGACGTGACAGGCCGGGTGAAAGCGCTGACAGTGGTCAATAGGTTGGCTGCTTCCTCGGATGTGGCGGATGGTCACGAGTGTATTGTGAAAGCAACACTCTTCAGCGGTTTTCTTGAAAAAGCACTTGACAAAGGATGTAACAAGTAATATATTTCTGCCAGTAAAGCTCCTTCACACCTATCTGAATTGGCATCTCTCATCAAGAAGGAGGTGATTGCTAATTCGAGTGGTTCGGCGTTCCAGAACGCTCGAGAAGAACCCCTTGTGACGGCTTCTCCTCAGTAGTACCTGCCGATTGTCCCCCAAGTGGGGACATCGACCGTGGTAGAGTTCCTAACCACAATTCACAATCTCCACACATTAAGGAGGCACGTTATGCTTCGTAAGCTCCTTGTAGCTTTCGCCGCGATTCTCCTTTTGCCTGCTCTCCTTTTCGCGCAGGATGGCAAGTTGCGCGGGACGGTAACAGATAGGGAGTCGGGTGAACCGCTCATTGGTGCAAACGTCGTTGTCGAAGGGACCAGCCTCGGTGCTGCGACCGATGTCAACGGCGAGTTCGTCATCCTGAGCGTACCGCCCGGCGTTTACGCGGTGAAGGTAACCTACATCGGGTATTCACCTGTTACGATTTCGAATATCCGAGTAAGCTCCAATATTACGACTACACAGGACTTCCAGCTGGCGAGTTCAGCAGTCCAGGTGCAGGCCGTCGAGATTGTTGCGGAGCGGCCGCTGATTCAACGGAACACCACCAATACGATCCGCATCGCACAGCAGGAGGAGGTCCAGTACATACCGTTCCGAGGGGTGCAGAACATTGTTGCCCTGTCGGCCGGTACCGTGCAACAGGGTGGGCAGTTGTATGTTCGCGGCGGTCGTGCTGGTGAGGTTGCATATTATGTTGACGGTGCAAACGTCACGAACCCTGCCAGTATGGGCGAGGCCGTGAGTTTGATCCGTGAAGCGATCGAAGAGATCCAGCTCCAGTCGGGCGGCTACACGGCGGAGTTCGGTGGTGCCAACTCCGGCATCATTCGCAGCTCGATGAGGACCGGAGGCCCCACGTGGAGGCTCTCGCTCGATTACCTGACCGACGACTTCGCCAAGCCGGGGAAGACGTTCCTTGGCACGACGGCACGAGGATACAGAAATGCAGTGGCGACGATCAGCGGTCCGCTTGCGAATGGCATCCGGGTGTTCCTGGCGAACCAGTACAACTATTCACGGAACGACCAGGCGATCTTCCTGGAGCCCTTCAGGTTTGAGGGTTTGAAGACGGACAATTTCGGATCGCGACGGATGGGTCTGCCGCTTCCGGGCCTGGAAGTCACCTCAGCGGGCGACACAGTACGTGGTATTGTTGAGTTCAAGAAGAACTACCTGTTCGACAACTGGAGTTGGAGCAACACGGCTCAAGGCAACCTAGTCTTTGACATGACTCAGCTTGCCGATCTGCCGTTGAAGATCCGGCTCTCGGGCAACTACACGTTTTCCAGATCGATCAGCACAGGCAGCTGGCCCGGCGCATTGGCCAACTACTACCTCAAGGACGCGAAGAGAGGGCTCAGTGACGGCGACAATCTGTTCGGCAATTTCCGTCTGACGCACTTCTTGAGCCAGACGACGTTCTATGAGCTCGGTGTGTCGTATATGAGGAACTGGGGTACTTGGTACGATCCTGATTTCAAGGATGACTGGGCCAAGTATCCGGACAGCGTTGCCAATGCCGAGCTCGGCTACACGGGAGTCGGCGGCTACGGCTGGGTGAACCGATATACGGGTCCGCCGACGCTGAGCACCATCTATATGTGGAACTTCCACGATCCCGATCGTCCAAATAACAGCTACAGCAAATACAAGCAGACAAATATCGGGATGACGATCGACCTGACATCTCAGGTGACGTCGCGGTGGGAGTTGAAAGCCGGCGGCGCTCTCGACAGCTGGGTCTATCGGAGCTACAGCATCGGCAATATCGGTGCCTATCTGCGCTGGATCGATCCGGATATGAATGGTACACCCAATCCGGATGCCGAGGTGTACGCTTCGGACCTGAAGAAGGGCATTGCGCTCGAGCAGGCCCGCCGCGCTCGTATCATCGCGGTAGCCGGTGTGACCAATTATGGTTATGATTTCATGGGCAATGAGACCGATGGATACAGCCTGCCTGGCAAGCCCACGGTCTATGACAAGCCTTACAAGCCGGTCTTTGCTTCGGCGTATGTTCAGAACAAAGTTGAGTATTCAGACCTGGTGCTCAACTTCGGCGTGAGGTATGAGTATCGGTACACGGACATCAGGGAAATCGGGAAGACTCTGAATCCGTTGACCGGTGAATACGACTATCAGACCGTCGAGGGGGTTGATGAGAATCTCGGCTTTATTGATCCCGATATTTATGCGCGGACGAAAGCAACGCATCTTCTGCTGCCGAGAATCAGCTTCTCGTTCCCCGTGACGGATCGAACCGTATTCTATTCGCAATATGGGAAGTATGCGCAGATGCCGTCGCTGGGGCAGTTCTTCCGCACCGACTATTCATTCAGTTACAGCATCAATCCGACAACACGTTCAGTCTATGGCGGCAGTATGCCATTCCTGGTGCAGCCCGAGAAGACCACGCTGTTTGAGGTCGGTTTCCGGCAGTTCCTGACGGACAACTTCGCGTTCACGATGACCGGGTTCTACAAGGATACCAAGAACCTCATCCAGAACCGCAGGGTCTTCAACACGCTCGGCAACCCGATCTTCACGGCGTATCAGAACGAAGACTTCACGACGATGAAGGGTGTCGAATTGACGCTCGAGATGCGGAGGACGAACCGGCTGTCGGCAAAGCTGAACTATACGCTCCAGGACGCACGTGGAACAGGCGCAAGCTCAGCCTCGAACTCGGTCGCGACGTCCGACGAGATCAAGGCCCGATTCCCGAATTTCACAGCACCGCTCCCCTACAACCAGACGCACCGGGGCAACCTCGTGCTAGATTACAGGTTTGGGAAGGGCGACGGAGGTCCGGTCCTGGAAGGCATGGGCTTCTATCTGCTGCTCACGTTCAATAGCGGACACAACTACACCAAGATCCAGGAGCCTCAGAACCTCGGACAGGCCAACGTATGGAACGTCGGAGTGAGGCAGTTGATTGACGCACGAGGCCGGATGCCTGTGGAACCGGCCAACGCATCCACAACGCCGTGGGTTTACAACCTCGACCTGAACTGGAACAAGATGTTCTACTTCCCCGGATTCAGTTTCGAGTTGTATGTCAACGTGCTGAACCTGCTGAACACCAAGCAAGTGATCATGGTGTATCCGATGACCGGAACGCCGTTTGATGACGGATGGCTGAAGAACCCGTTGTCAGATCCGTTCAAGGCAATTCCGAACTACGAGGCCTTCTATCGGGCCATCAACCTGCAAAACCGGTGGGGTATTATGGCCGCCGGCTGGGGTGACGTCTATGGTGCACCGCGGCAGTTTCGCGTTGGGGTTCGCATGGAGCTGTAATCGAACTTGACAGGGAACCCGTCGCACCTCAGCCGGGATGCGACGGGAGAATCTTGTGAAGTCAACTACTCATTCAAGAAGGAGTGTTCAGTAATGATACTACTCAAGAAGACTCTATACTTGTCGCTCGCTGTGGTGACCGCCGCATTCCTGACGATCGCCTTTGCGGCTGAGAAGCCGGGCGGCGACAAGAAAGGGAAACAATCCCTGGAGAAGGGAGCAGGGATTCCGCGGCATCAGATTCTGAACATCAACAACATCACGACGTGGGCCCGATCGGACGGGGAGTCGAACCACTCCCCCGGTGGTGACAACGGGGTGTATTATCCCGTCGGGACGGGGAACGTCGTGTATGAGGATGGTATCGTGTTCGGAAGCAAGCTGTTCCTGAATGCAGCCAGGACCCAGGCACCCTCCGTCCAGCCGATCCGTGTCGGTGGAGGCACATACCTCTCGAACGTGGGGACGAAGGCGGGCTATGTGACGGGCCTGGGGGCAACGGCTGTGGCAGCAGATGTGAACGCTGCCGATGTCCGCTACTACAGGGTTCGGCGAGACTACGCGTCGATGACTGAAGGCGAGCTGAGATTCGATGCTCAGACCTCGTATGAGCTGGCGAGGCTTGACCAGGTGACGACGACGCAGATCGAAGCGATCAGGGCACAGTATGAGCTGGACTGGAAGGAATGGCCGGTTGCCAAGGGGGCTCCATACATCGACCGGAACAACAACGGGAAGTATGATCCTCCTCCGGCATTTGGTCCGGACTTCACAGTCGACAGCTTGATCTCGGGCAACTATGACGAGCCGGGTGTCGCCGGCGCCGACCTGACCACACCTGCCGATCAGGTGATGTGGACGGTGTATAACGATCTGGACAGGGCACTTTCGCTTCGGTTCGAAGGATCCAATCCGACCGGATTGGAAATCCAGGTTACGACGTTCGGATACAAGCGGACGGACGCACTTGGCAACGTGTACTTCAAACGACTCCGCATCACAAACAAAGGAGGCGTCGATATTGGTGCCGGCCAGATCGGTGCGTTTTACATTGACAGCATGTATGTCTGTCAGTGGTCCGACATCGATCTTGGGGACGCCTTCGATGACCTTGCGGGGTGCGATACGACGCTAAGTATGGCATTCATCTACAATGCCCTTCCTGTTGACGGGACATTCGTGCGATACGGTCTGCCGCCTCCGTGCTCAGGATACGACTTCTTGGCCGGACCGCTTATTCCGGGAGCGCCGACGGACTCAGCAGTTGTGGACTTCAAGCGGGTATTCGGCAAGAAGAACCTTCCGATGACCGGGTTTTCGTACTTCTCGGCAGGGAGCCCGTATTCAGACCCGCCGTTCAACAACTATGAAACGGGAGCTGGCCGGTGGTGGAAGATGCTGAGAGGATTCGCTCCGCTCGGCACGATCACTGAGGCCGACAAGCCGTACAACTACCCGCCCGCGGTGGGACCGTCGAAGTTCCCGCTATCGGGAGATCCGGTGACA
>VGWB01000230.1 GCA_016873755.1 Ignavibacteria bacterium
ACGCGTGTGGAACGGCGACGTGGGATTTTCCCGGTCTCTCCCGATCGGCCTGCGCGTTCGCGCCCTGGAATCGCCATTCCTTCTGCCACGGGCTCAGGGAGTGAGCAGATGCTCCTGTCGCCTCAATCCTCTTCTCCGTTGTGCTCTTCGTGCTCTCGTGGGTTTTGTATCACTCGAATCGAGCATCGCCCCCGCCCGGCTACGCCGTTCCGACGGACGTCCATTCGTTCAGTCAGGCGGGTTTCGTCTCCGAAGGCGTCCTTCGGGTTCAGCACGATCACTGTCGCTCAGGTCAAATAGCTTGACTCTGAACCCAAAAAACGCAAACTTTGGCTGGTTCGCGCAAATCTCTACGGGCAAGTAGAGCCGTGATCAGCGACGCACGGCTGGTGCACCATTGGCGTTCCCAGGAGGTGAATTCCGAGCGTCGTTCTTCCATTTTGGCGTTTTACCAAACTAGCTGAACTTGACCTCCTCCGTCGCGTCGACGTCATTTCAACAGGTTCCGGCGGATCCATCATCGGTGCGCTGTACTACCTGCATTTGAAACGCTTGTTGGAGTCTGCAACTGACGCAAGAATAACTCCCCAATCCTATGTTGAGTTGGTAAGGGCCATCGAGGACTGATTTCTCGACGGTGTTCAACGGAACCTTCGCACGCGGTCGTATGTGGGTTTCCGAAAGAACTGGATGATGATAACCAGAAGGGATTTCTCGCGCAGCGATCGGATGGCCGAACTCTACGAGCAGTTCTTCTACGATGCCGTCTCACCTCATCCCCATGTCTCCCTGCGGTCGACGCCGGTGAGCACGAACCGGACTGCTCAGCGTCCTCCCTCGAATAAACAGCATCCTGAAGGACCAGTTGAAGAAGGATCCAAACGACCTTGTACCCAAGCATACTCCAAACGGCTTGCGGCTGTGCGCACGGATCTCGACTCGTACACGGAAGTCGAAGGATGTTCCCTTGCCTTCAGTGATTATGCGAGGGCGGGGAAGAAGATACCCTCTGCCTGGCAGCGTACCTTTCGGTCTGATCGGAAATTCGTCGGGAGCCTCAAGAAGCGGAAACACCCACCGTGGCTTCTTGACGCAATCCGCCCCTTTGCAGAGGCATCGGCACCAGACATAGACTATCTGAGGCAACTTACCGTAGGCCTACCGTCTGAGACGACGATGGATTCGGATCACTGATGGCGAAGATGCATCTGGCGTGGATCAATCCACGGTTTCTTGAATACGGGAGAATCAGCCGTCTGACGCGGCGCTCCCGATCCCAACGAACCATCCGCCGTTAGTTTTCGCCGCTGAATCCACAGAAAGTAGGCCAAAAGGAGGCGCACCATGCTTGAGACACTTGACGCCATCATTGCCACCGCTGCTGTGGCGTTAGGCCTGAGCCTTATAGTTCAGGCGGTCCAGCAAATCATGAAGCACTGGTTCGACCTGAAGTCGAACTATATGCGCTTTCAGCTCCTGGCAATGTTCAGCTCACCTCAACCGCCCGAGAAGCGACAGGGCCTCCGTACGCTCAAGCCCATCACGCGTCAGATGGGCGATGCCGACGATCGTGCGCGAAGCATCGTCGAGCAGATCGAAGCTGCGGTGAAGAGCTTCGGCTACAGAGATCTTGAGCTTCTCGAGAAAGTGAGCATCGATGACATGAAGCGCATTGCCGCGTCGCTTCCGATGTTCGGCAAGGCGAAGGAAAAGCTGAAAGAGGTTGAAAAAGAGATCGAGATCTGGTTTGAGATCACGAAGCGGGCATTTCAGGATCTGTACGAGCGAAAGATGAAGCTTTGGTCGTTCATCATCAGTGGTGTAGTTGTCATCGTCCTGAACGCGAATCTGCTCGAGATCTACAGAGAATTCTCAACGAACAAAACTGTTCGAGATGCAGCCGTTGCGATGGCAGAGAAGTTTGTAGCCGTACCGCGCGACTCTCTGCTCGTCATTGATCGGACCGCCGCTCGCGAGACAACATATGTGGTCTCAAAGCCGGACTCACTCATCGTCCGCGATATTCAGGCATCGCTGGATGAAATCCGGCAAGTGGCAAGTTCGAACACGTTTCAGGTATTTCGCTGGACAAAGGCCCGCCTCAATCCCTTTGTCTCTGACAGATGGCTCGTGGTCTGGATCAGGGCTATCCTGGGTTGGCTCGCGATGACGCTGCTGGTTAGTCTCGGGGCACCATTCTGGTACGATTTCTTGAAAACGGTGATGGGGATAAAGGAGAGAATGAAAAAGTAAAAATGAAAAAGGAAAAATAAAGAGGAGGAAAGGAGTATGTCGAAAGACGCAAAGAACGATGGGGAGTCACAGGGGAAGTGGAATCTCTTCACAAAGATTGTGGAATGGGTGTTGGACTTTCTGAGCAAACAGTTTCCCGGCATGCCCAAGTGGGTGCGGGTTTTTGTCTACCTCGGTGTGTACGTCGTCTTTCTTGTCATAGTCGGTGTGTTGATCTACGCTCTGTTCTTTCCACCGAAGGCCCAGGAGGTTGAAATCGTCGGCCGCCTCACGGCACGCGATCGCGCGGCAATCCCGGACACGCATATCATTCGCGACCTGGTTGCGGAGAATCTCTTTGTGTACAAGAAACCGAGCGCGGTCTCCTCACGGTTTACTTATGAATGGATTCTGCGAGTCAGTCGCGACAGGTTGACGACACCGATTCCCTTTGCGATCTCCCAGTACGACACGCAATCGAAAAGGCCTCAACCCATTTGCGAAGCCTCCTTCTCGCCCGAGGAGTTGCTGGAAGGCAGTTATGAGGGAATCACCTCACTCGAGGTCGACGGGTTCTTCACGAGCCTTAAGCTCAAAAGTCCGGGGAACCCCGGCGGTGCGCGGCCAGCGAGGGTGCTCTTCTTCCCCGGCACGCTGTCTCGCGGAACCTCCCGGCAGTCGCAGATGTCGGCCCAGTACAAGGTGTTGAGCCGCGATTCTGCTGCTCTTTTTCTCAAGGAGTTCCGATCCGTGAAGAATCCGGTCGCGCAAATGCAGTTACGCGCAGAATTGTCGTACGCAGATACGGTATTCACAGTTCAGCTTGCCGAGAGTCTGAAGTCCGCCCTGCTCGCCAGCCGGTCCGCCGACGTCACGACGTATGCCCGTGTCCTGGCAGACAACCGGAACCTTGCTTCGCTGACTTCCTCGGGAGAGCACCGGTCTGTCTTTGACACGACCTTCTACAGCAAAGCTGTTGCGCTCCTGCACGCTGGAAGAGAACATGACAGTCGAAGCATCGCTTCGTTCCTTCACGCGCTGCAGGATGCAAGGTCGCTGAAGTATCTGTATCGTGAATTCGAACAGACGAAATCGCCGCTCGCGAAGGTCCTCTGTCTGAACGTGTTGGAGGCGTTTTCCACAAATTCGAGCCCCGGGATGAGGGAACAGGTTCGGAGTAAGCTGGAGGAATTTGAGGCAAAGGAATCATCGAAAGAGATTCGCGATGCGATCAGCGAGACGCTGACAGCCTTTCGATCGCGGGGCCGCACTGGCGATTGAACGCGTGCCTATACCCGGTTAAGTCGCCCCGTATCTAAGCGGGATGGAGCATGCCCTGCAGCAACTCCAGCGACGGAGCTCCCAGTCCACGACGATCTTCGCAGGCGCCGTCAAACACCCGCTCCTAGATAAGTCCCAACGGGACCCAGGAGTGCTGAAGATGCCTGCAGGTGCCATCGCGGTCAAGCATCTGGAACAAAACGTGGAAAGTCAGCAAGAGGCAGCCTTCCTTGGACGCAAGCCGCGGTCGGGGATATCCTTCTCAACAAACGCTCAGGTGAGCTATGAGGACTGAGTCAAGGCAGCGACCGATTTCACGGATGTTGGAGGGTGTGCCGTCCCACGTTTGAACACACGTGTGTGAACCCGAATGAGAACATGATTTCTTACACAAGCAGGTACTTTACGGTTTTCACGACAACATCAGTTTCAGGAAGGAGTGGAATTACCAGGATGAAACGGTTTCTTTGGCTCGTCGTCGGTCTTGGGGTTGTTGCGCAAGCAGCGGTTTCGCAAACAGCAAGTACGATGCACCAGATCATCTCCTCTGATCCATTGCTTGCGAGAGATAGCACCTTTCGGCAGATGCAGGATCAGATCGAAACCGAGTTGGGCAGAACAGGTAAAGGGGCGCAACTCAACCTTCTGTTCAACAAGATGTCGAAAGTGCAAGAAGATATCATTGCCTTTCTTCAGCCTCCGATGGTCTCCGCGGACACAGTGGAAAGAAAAATTGTAATCTCATACGGAGGTAAGAAACTTGAACTCCAACTTCCTAAAAGCCCGCCTAAGGACGTCATCGTTGAAGAAATTAGGACCAAATTGCGGAAGGAGCTTCATCAAGCATTCTCCAAAGCCCTGAACAACTTTCGGAATCCCTCCACAAGAAACTCCGTGATAAGAGCCCTGTCGAAAGCACTGGCAGGATCCCCACTGTCCGTCGGCGTCGATCAAACGACTCTTGGCCTGAACGAAGATCCAGAAAAGCTGGCCGAAGTCCTAGCCGAGGTATTGACGAGCAGTTTGGAGTCAGAACTTCAACGACGGCTGGAGGAGATTATGCGTTTGGCAGAGCCGTTCCGCCTTCCTCGGCTGGCGGAAGAAATCAATAGATTGCTTGCCGAAGCTGCGGACCTGGTCCGGGAACCGTTTTTGCGTGCATTCCAGACAGCAGAAACTGGTTTGCGGACTCTGGTTGATCGGTTTTCGAAGACCCTGCTCGCCGGGAATGCGGGATTTGCCTTAACGGAAGGGACCGGCGCGTTTGCGGGCGGATTCATCGTGACCTTCGTGCGTCCAAATTCAAAGGTTGGGCTGTATGTCAACACACAGTTTCGCAACGCCACAACAACCGATCCCGCAACCCAGTCGCTTCTGGGTGCACAGTACGAATGGATTGGTTGCAGCTCTCAATTTGATATCATGGCATCGTACTTCTTCGGGCCAATCGTTGGGAAGTCCGTTGAAATCGGGATTGCGCATTCGAACGTCATCTTCTCAAGCGTTATCCTCTCCAAGTCACTCTTTGCCTACAAACCTGGGAGGAGCGGTTTCGAGAATGCGTCGGTCATGGTTGGACTCGGTGTCCGCGGTCTTTCACAGAATTCACCGGGTCTGTTCTTAGGGAAAAGATTTCAGAAGGGCCGGAGCTGGGACATGCTGGTCCAAGTGAGCTTCCCGATCATACCACTCGCAGAATAGGAGGCCATCATGAAACATCTCCTCTGTGTTCTACTTGTACTCTTACCGACCAGCTCTACAATCCTAGCTGATAGCAATGAGGTTAATGTGCTGAACTATTATGCGGTTACGAACTCAATCGACGGACAACCCCTCGTTGATCGAATCAATGTGATCCGCTTCCTTCCCGTGTATGCTATGAGAGACTATGTTCAGTCCGTGCAAATCACCATCTTCTACGGGTCAAAGATCTATACCAGGAGTGCCGTCTCGATGGAAAACGGAAGGTATTGGGAGGCAATGCTTCCGCAGTTCAAATTGGGAGAGGCAATCCAGCGGATTGAAGT
>VGWB01000231.1 GCA_016873755.1 Ignavibacteria bacterium
CGCGAATGTCCGTATGGATTCCAGCGAATAGCCGCGCCGGCGAAGACCCGAAATCGTCGGCATACGCGGGTCATCCCATCCTTTGACGAATCCCTCCTCGACGAGCTGCAGCAACTTTCGTTTGCTCATCACCGTGTACGTCAGATTGAGCCGCGCAAACTCGATCTGCTGCGAATGATATATCTCAAGTTCATCGATGAACCAGTCGTACAAAGGACGGTGATCTGCAAACTCGAGCGTGCAGATCGAGTGCGTTACTCCTTCTATGGAATCGCACTGGCCATGCGCCCAATCGTACATAGCATAGATGCACCACTTATCGCCCGTCCGGTGATGCGAAGCATGCAGAATCCGGTACATCACCGGATCGCGCATGTTGAGGTTCGGAGACGACATATCGATCTTTGCGCGTAGTGTCCGGGTCCCGTCGGGAAACTCCCCGCTGCGCATGCGCTGGAACAGATCCAGGTTCTCCTCAACCGTTCGGTTCCGGTACGGACTGTCTTTGCCGGGTCTGGTCAACGTGCCCCTGTATTCACGAATCTCATCAGCGGTCAGGTCACAAACGTACGCCTTACCCTTCTTGATTAGCCGGATGGCATAATCGTAGAGCTGATCGAAATAGTCGGAAGCGTAGAACTCCCTGTCTTCCCAATCGAAGCCGAGCCATCGGACATCTCGCTTGATTGCCTCTACGTATTCGACTTCCTCCTTGGTCGGATTTGTGTCGTCATACCGAAGGTTGCAGAGCCCTTTGTAGTCCCTCGCGATCCCGAAATTGAGGCAGATGGATTTTGCATGACCGATATGGAGATATCCATTCGGCTCCGGAGGGAACCGGGTGTGAACCCTGCCACCGAACTTATTGGTTCTCAGATCTTCGTCGATGATGTCACGGATGAAATTCCTCCGTTCCGCCGGTTCGGCGTTCGCTTCGTCCCTGTGCAGATTCTTGTCTTTGTCCATCATTTTCACTTTACGTGTATTTCTCAAAGGTGCGATTCACACCGCCAGCTCTGAATCCGAATATCGAGGCCGCTGCCAATTCAAATCAGTCTCTCGATGGCAGAATTCATTCTCCGAATCGTCTCCTCCTTGCCCAGAATGAACAAGATGTCGTAGAGACCTGGACCAGCACCCATCCCCGACACGGCCAGTCGCACGGGATGGACTAAATCGCGCTGGTTGATCTTCAACGACTCGGCTGTGCGATGGAGTGCGGCTTCGTAGTCTTCTTTCTGCGGGTTCCGCAAGCGTGAAAATTCCTCGGCCAGCTTCCTAATGCGGGCCGGTGTCTCTTGCTGCCAGCGTTTCTTGACAACATCTGACTCGTACTCCCCTGGAGATCGGAAGAAGTACGGGCTCTTCTCCACGAAATCCTTCACAAACGTCACTCTCTCTCGCATAGCGCGTATCACATTGAGCAAGTACTCATCCTCGAAACGCTTGCTCACGGCGGACCGATCAAGATGCTCCTTCAGCATCACAAGAACTTCAGCATCCGGCTTTTTTCGGAGGTGTTCGAAGTTGAGCCAGTTGAGCTTCTCGACATTGAACACAGCACCTGCTTTTCCCACACGCTCCAACGAGAATTCCTTAATCAACTCATCGAGTGTGAAGATCTCACGCTCGTCACCGGGATTCCATCCCAACAAGGCGATGAAATTCACGATCGCCTCTTTGAGATATCCCTTTGTACGGTAATCCTCAACCGCCACATCCCCTTGCCGCTTGCTGAGTTTGCTCCTGTCCGGATTCAACAGCAGCGGCAAATGCGCAAGCTTTGGAACGTCCCAGCCGAAATACTGAAAGAGCAGGATGTGCTTCGGCACGCTCGGAAGCCACTCCTCCCCCCTGATGATGTGGCTGATTTCCATTAAATGATCGTCGACGACGACCGCCAGATGATACGTCGGAAATCCGTCGGATTTCACCAACACCTGGTCGTCAAGAACGTCGTAGGAGATCGTGACGTCGCCACGAATGAGGTCGTGAAATCTCATATCGCCGGTTATCGGAACCTTCATCCGGATAACGTGACGCTCACCCTGTGCTTGTCGGCGTTCGGCCTCATCGAGCGGCAGATCCCGGCAATGACGATCGTACGCCGGATTGAGCTTGGCCTTGATCTGGTGCTGACGTACCTCTTCCAGACGCTCGGGCGTGCAGAAGCAGAGGTATGCTTTTCCGCGCTCGACCAGGCGATCTGCATGCTCACGATAGATTGCCAGTCGCTCCGACTGAATATAGGGACCGTGTGCCCCCTCGCGATTGGGGCCCTCATCGTACCGTATCCCAGCCCATTCAAGGGTCGAGATCAGATTTTCGATTGCCCCCTCCACCTTCCTTGCCTGGTCGGTATCCTCGATGCGGAGGACAAACTTCCCCCCGTGGTGCTTTGCAAAGAGATAATTGTAGAGGGCAGTACGCAGTCCTCCGACGTGCAAGTAGCCTGTCGGACTTGGAGCGAAACGGACCCGGACCTGATCGGTCATCTGGAAAGAACCTTCAAGAAAGATACAAAAAAAGCGTCCACGCTTGTCTAGGACGCCCGCCACATCGGCAACTTTCTTCGACCCTTCATGAAAAAGATAGTGAAAGAGAGAGCAAATTGCAAAGGAGAGGGTTTTCTTTTTCCAGCCCAATTCATCGATCCCTGTCCAGCATGATCAGCAACGCTGAGAGGATACTTCGATTTCTGTAGGTTGATAACCGTGCGCTCGCACCGCGGTGGGCCAGAAGACAAGTCAGGAGCAAGGGATCCGGATGGTTTAATTTTGAGAGCTACGGAAGACCGTTCTGCGGAAGGGTGCAACACAGTATCCCTCGTGATCACGGGGATGTGCGGCGATTCCAGATTTGTTCCCAGTTGGCGCGAACTTCTTTGATGCTCGTGGGGAAAATGAACTTCCCTCGCGTGTAGCAAGTGTTGACGCACCCTGGGCACGCTCTCTTCTCCTCCATTTGTTTCCCCCACTCATCGGTCTGGAAAAGCTCTTCGGGAGTCTGCACCAGAATATTGCCAAACGAGTCCCCCATGCACGACTTCACCGAGCCGTCCGGGTGGATGAAGACCTTCGTGCCAAACGTGGGGAGGCTTAGATACGGACAGTACTTCTTGAACCGGCCATCGAGATAATCCGGCAGCATGTCCAGTAGCCAGTTCGGGGTGAGGACAATCGGAGATGCCTCTGCGATTTCGAGTGCCTCGCGGAGTTCCTTTGTGTCCTTGAACTTCATTTCATCGTTTTCGGTTTGGCTTTGCGACTGCCACCGGTAAATGTCCAGCTCCGTATACCAGCCGACCTCTTCAAGATACTTCAGGATGTCCCTGGTTTGATGGACGTTGAGCTGCGAAAGGACAACACCAACAGCACAATGGATGTATCTCCCCCTCCTCTCCATCTCCTTCTTGACGTACTCAATGCTCTTTTTCACGCGGTCGGAGACATTTCTGGCTCCCCGGACGGTGTCCGCCACGGAACCGAGTCCGTCAAACGAGACCGACAGAGAGATCCCAGCGTCGATCGACGCTTGAACTGCCCGCTCGATCAGCCGTTCCGGGCCGTAGAGCGTTGTGAGAAGGTGAACGCGTCCGAAATTCTTCTTTGCAGCGTAGTGGATGAACTCCGGTAGTTCCGGATGGAGCATCGGCTCCCCACCCGAGATGACAAATCCCTGAGTCCCATGCTCGTCAAGCCGATCAACGATCTTCTTGAAATCGTCGAAAGCCATGAACGGCTTCGTTGGGGAAGCTGAGAGCGGGATTGAGCACTGGAGGCAGCGTTGAGTGCAATGATGCGTAATGAGGATATCGGGGAAGAACATCATAGGCTCATGCAAAGCCACCTTGATGATATTCTTGCCAACTTTTTTCAAGACGTGAAACGTTTTCAACGTTCGACTCCAAGCGAGATGGGAATGTCCATGAACGTAACGCCGAATACCAGGCCCTCGCGCTCGCCGACGCCAAGGTAGCATCCGGGACGAATTCCGTGAAACTCAACCAATCCCGGATAAACATTCAGTTGGGCATTCAACGAGCTCCTGCCCGTGAGATACAGTCCCGCAAGCAGCGATCCGTCGTTGTCCCAGAAAATCCCTATCGCGCCGTCCAGGTTCGGCGTGTTGCTCCTGAATTCTCCTCTGCAATTGAGCGTTGTTCCGGCGACTGCCTGACCGACGCCGACCGAGATCCTGTTTGCGTCGTCGTACTTGTAGCTCATTCCCACTACGGAGTTGACCCCCCAGCATATGAATGGGGCATAGTTCTCCGCGAACGGGAGCGTGTACCTCATCATGAACTGCTGCCCGACGTTTTCGACGTGATAATTGCGAGGGACGTACAGTGGCTGGAGCGACCAGTCATTGAGCTGCAGAGTTTTGGAAAAGAACCGCTTCACGCCGTCAAAGCTGAAGAGGACGTATCCAAGGACATTGAAGATGTCGTAATCCGCCACGCAGTCGACGTTCGTGAACATGAGCCCGCCGTTCTGGATCATCTCATTCACGTATTGATACACAAGCGAGGTGGTAATTCCCCAAACCGGTGGCAAGGGGTAGCCGTGATAGTCGTACCATTCTGTGACCTTGACGTACTGCATGCCGTACCCGATGACGTGGTCGGCCACATTAGGAATGAATTGTAATTCGCTCCTGTTGAAGCTGAAATTGAAAAGCTCCTGACGTCTGAAATTTTCCCATCCGTACGCGCGGGCACTTTCGATTGGATTCGTGACGTTATTCCAGACGTTCCGAAAGTCGGTCCCCCAGTCGTAGGAGGACAGGTCGTGTGCCCTCTTGCCCCCGATACGCATGGCGTCGAAGGAGCCGTTCAGCAGGAGCGAGAAAGGTGAAAAGGTCGCATCCGACCCGAGTGTTTGCGTCGGCTTGTAGAAATAGTAGTCTTTTTGGCGACCGTCTGAAGAGGATGAACCAAAGACGAGCAGACAGATCAGCACGGAGAATACAGAACGTGAGGAAAGCTTTCCGATATGTGAGACCTCCGGCCTAAGTTCGATCGTGGTCACAATGAGGGAGAGAGTTTGCTCCGCACGCGCGGGAGCGGAGAGCGAGGGATTCTCCGCCGAAGGCGGATCCGCCGTCCCGCCATTGGCGCGACGAGCTGACGGAGACCCCCAAAGCGGAGAGCGCAGGATTCGAACCTGCAAGCCCTTGCGGGCGCCGGTTTTCAAGACCGGTGCAATAGCCGTTCTGCCAGCTCTCCGATGAACTACCTGGCATTGTCAGGGTGCTCAGCAAGCTCCCCGATTGACTGAGAGCTTCGCGGTGGGACGACCTTTCAACGCACACCGAAAATACGAAACTAAAACAGTCAAGGCAATACGGTACTGGCTGCTGAGTGCAGACGACGAGCTGACTGATAGCGGGTGAAGGCACGTTCTTGGCTGTGAAGAGCCAAGATGCTTTCCCAGCTTATTCTGGGCTCCAACGATGGAACCGTGACGGAGACTAGCAGGCGCGAAAAAAACGTATCACGACGCCCCACCAAAGCGGAACGTCGTGATCCGTGGAACA
>VGWB01000232.1 GCA_016873755.1 Ignavibacteria bacterium
TGGTTCGACGACCAAGACCGTTACCCTTACCCTGACAAACTAATCTCCGAACGAGGAAGCATCCCGCGGCTGGTTCCGGGAGTGACCAGCCGCGGACCCTGGATCAGCCAAGCAAGGAAGCCCGACAATGAAACCGACGATGAAAGATATGATGACAGGAAGCCTGAGAGCGATGATGCTCAGCTTCCTGTTTTCCGTTCGGTTGCTTGGTCAGCAAGCGAGTACGGATCAGGTTCTCACCCTTCAAGTACTGGAAATCAACAAGATTGGGATCAACAACAACGCGGTCGCACTGATCATCGACCAGGCTTCATTGGAGGATGGTACGCCAGTGCCAGCGACGAACGAGGATGGCGTGTTGGTGTGGATTACCAATGGAGACAATAAGAAGATCACCGTGGCGAGCAACAATCCCTCTCCTCGTTTTCTCATCAAGGTCGTTGCCCTCGACGTGGCCAACTCGGCCGGTGTCGCTGCTCCAGAAGTGATTCTGAGCGATAATACCACCAAGGATCTCGTGACAGGCGTATCAAGGGTCTCCGGCCGGTGCAAAATCAAGTATACGGCGGCGGCCAAGATCAGCGACGGGATCGGCAGCGAGACGTATATCATTACCTTCACGATTACGGGCAGTTAAGGCCCGTTATTTGCCCCTGAGAGGGCATCTTGAATATCACGTCGATTGAACCTATATTGCAGCGGTTGCAAGCCCCTGCACAACGTCGTATGCGAAAACAGCGGATGGCGTACACACGGAGTTTGTGCGGCAGACCGGTGCTGGCTGCAACTCTGCTGGTTGCGTCCATGGGCGTCGTGCAGAGAGCGGCCGCTCAAGTCTACGGTTCCGACTCTCACACGGTGACGGTGACGGTAGCTACCATTAATGTCATACAGGTCAGCGCCGGGAGCGTCAGCCTCACCATTACGGGTGCGGGTGTGGTCGCCGGCCAGGATCAGATGTCCGTTGTTGACCAAAGCACGAGCTTGCTCTGGGGAACCAACAGTTCGAACCGGAAGATCACGGTGAGCACAAATCTCGTTGGCGCTCTGTTCACGCTCAGGCTGGTTGCATTGAATCCGACCCAGGGGACGGCCATGCCAGAAGTTGTGTTGAGCACGGTCGCCAATGACCTACTCGTGAATGTTGGCAGGACCTCGGGAAGCTGCATGCTCCGGTACACGGGAGTTGCGCTGGCGTCGCAAGGCACAGGAACGGATTCACACACTGTCACTTTTACGATCTCCAACTGACAAGGATCGGGGGCCGTCGATGCGCGCGAAGAAGGGACATAGCAGCGGAATGCGAAAACCTTGGCGGCTTGCATGTTTGCTGAGCGTTTGCCTTCTGGCTCTTGCAAGTACTCTCAGCGAAGCCCACGCACAGATCAGCGTGCGGGGCGGCAATCCTACACTGAGCATCACCACGGGGTTTCCTGGTTCGGAGCCGATTCCCGTCGTGAACGTTGCGACTTCGCTTCGTTATCGGCGCCAGGCGCAAATCGCCAAGATCACAGTAACGACGTCGTGTCCGGGGCAGAGTTTCACGCTCAAGGTTCTGGCGACAAACATTGACCAGGGAGTTGCCGCCCCTGAGGTCACACTGTTCCAAGGAATGCTGGATACGGACGTCATCACGAACATACCTTCGGCAGGCTTTGTTTGGACCAACGCTACTCTGCAATATACTGCCTCGGCAACTTTTGCCGACGGCAACAGTGCAGAGCTTGGAAACGACGTTCACACCGTCACCTATACCCTTCAAGTGCAATAGGATTTTCATGTCGACAAAACTCTCCTTCCTCAGCGCAGTAATGCTGCTCTGCTATTTCGCGCAAGCCCAAGTATCCGTCATAGGTGAACTTAGCCACGATCGGGAGGCGAAGCCGGGAGAACGATATGAGGGCGTCATAGTCATTCGCAATGACACCAACGAGCAGCAGGAAGCCAAAGTGTACCAGACGGACTACATGTTCTACCGTGATGGTACGAACAACTATGCTGATCCGGGAACGCTGCCGCGCTCCAATGCAATGTGGGTCACGTTCAGCCCATCCTACCTTACGGTACCGCCGCAGGGGACGGTCACTATCAACTATGCGGTTGCGGTTCCCGCGAGTACTGATGATCGGAGGCTCAACGGTTCGTACTGGAGTATGTTGATGGTGGAGGGTATCCCGAAAGGATCAGCCGAATCCGCGCTTCCGCGCGATCCCAAGAAGACCCAGATGGGTATTCGACAGACCATCCGCTACGGCATTCAGATTGCCACACACATTGCACAGACCGGAACGAAGACTGTTGGCTTTCTTGACACAAAGCTCGTAACGAAAGAAGACGGAAAACGGTTCTTGCAGGTAGACCTCGAGAATACTGGTGATTTGTTCATGCGTCCTGAAGTGTACGTGGAACTCTTCAACGAGCAGGGAGTATCTCAGGGGAAATTTTCGGGCGTCCGGTTTCGCATGTATCCAGGCACGTCAGTGCGTCAGATGATCGATCTGAGCACCGTGGCCGCGGGTACGTACAAGGCATTGGTGGTTGTCGACGCGGGAGGGGACGACATCTACGGAGCTGAGTACACACTGAAATTCTGATTTCGACGACTGTGAATCAGGCTGAGAAGATACATCCGGTTCATTGCAACCGGATATTTTTTTTTGTCGTGATGCTTGGCCTCGCGGCGCGGCCGGCAATCGGGTCTTTTCAGGATCGTCGCATCGAAGTCCAACCCGCATCCGGCTCCAGGATCGAGGCGCTGCCTGGGGGGATCGTGACCGTCAGCATGAGGGTTTCCAACCGGTCGACTACAGCAGTGAGGCTCGAGTCAAGTGTGATTCTCCCTCCCGGTTGGAGATCCCTCAGAAAAGAAACACCGTATGAACTTGCCCCTGGGGCGAGCGACATCCGATTGATCAGTTTTGCAGTACCTGGCGAGACGCCCGCCGATCAATACGAAATCCGCTACACCGTCACAGATCAGGCCGCACCAACGACAGCAGCAGAAGCATCAGTTACGGTTGTTATTACAGCCGTGCGACAACTGGAACTCCGGCTCCTCGATCTCCCCCGGTACATCATTGCCGGAGATCGATACTCAGGCACCTTCGTCATCACCAATAGAGGTAATGTTCGAAGCAAAATTCGCCTGGTGGCGAAGAGCGGTGCTAATTTTGTGGTTCGCCTCGATTCGAGCGTGGTCGAGCTGCGGCCGAATGAGGCTCGAGAAATCAGAGCCCTGGTGCAAACGGATCCGGAGGCAATCCAAAAAGTGCAGGATGTCCTGGAGATCCACGCGATACGCGAAGGCGAGTCGGCGATTGCCGCGCGAGCTTCGGGCGCCGTTGAGGTTGTGCCCAGGGTTTCCGGGCTGGAGGATGCGTACGTGAGATTTCCACTGCAGCTTCGCGTGCGCGCCGCGGGGGAGCAAACAACCAGAGGTGTCCAGGTGGAATTCACGGGGTCGGGTGCCTTAGGCGAGGGACGCCAGGATCGATTTGACCTGCTTGTTCGTACGCCTGACATTCAACCCCGCTCGATTCTCGGACAACGTGATGAGTATCGGATCAGCTACCTGAGCGACCAATACGAGATCTATGTCGGCGACAGAAACTATTCCCTCTCTCCGCTGACAGAATACAACCGTTACGCGTTTGGGGGGGGCGGGAAAGCAACGTTGGGACGGTTTACCCTCGGAGGATTCTATAACGAAACCCGATTTCTGCGCCCGCGGCAGAAGGAATACGCCGGGTTCCTGAGCTATCGGCCCGTGGAGGGATCCGAGGTAGCTTTGAACTATTTGGGTAAGCCCGATCTGACAAAGAGCGACATCGTCACTGTGCGTACCCTTTTGCGGCCGATCAGGAGCTCGGAAGTCGATTTCGAGTACGGGAGGGCTTCTGCAGGATCAATCATCGACAAGGCGTATGCGGCGCGCGTGGCTGGACGCGAACCATGGATTGCGTATGAGGCGAGGTATGTCCGGGCGGGACCACGGTACACCGGGTACTTCAAAGATCTGGAATTTAAAACGCTCAGCCTGAACGTGATGCCATGGAGGAATTTCAGAATTGAGGGGTATTTCCGTGACGAGAAGCGAAACCTCGAACGCGATACATCTCTTTTCCTGGCGCCGCGCGAGCGGTACTACCAGGTGGGCGCGGGGTACTCCGACCTGCTGGCAGTGTATTATCGATTCAGCCACCAAGATGACCTCCTCCCGAAACCGAAGTACCGTCGCGATGAAGAAATGGTCCAAGTTCGGATGGGCCATACGTTCCCGTCGTTTGGCTTAATAGCCAACGCCGACTTCGGAACGACTCGTGATACAGTCGCCGGGAAGGACTATCCGTTTCAGCGCTACACCGTCTTCTCGAGCTTTCGCCCAACGGATGGCTCGAGCATCGGGATGTCCGTGGAATACTCCAAGGACCAAAACATCTTCACCGACGAGGTTCAGAAACGCCTTTCGGGGAGTCTGAGCGCATGGCTGATGCTCGGACGTCAAACGCAGTTGATCATGACGGCGTACGGTAGCCGCGTTCCCGATTCGATCAGGCAGAGCTATTACCTGCTCGATCTGACGCTCGAACATACGTTCTCGTTTGGACATCGGCTTGCTCTCCGGGGTCGGCAGAGTGAGTTCACCCCGACAACCGATGGAAAAGATCTCGCATATGCACTTGAGTATAGCATACCTCTTGGTGTTCCTTTGTCCCGCATGAGAACTATAGGGCAGCTTCGCGGGAGGGTGGTTGATGTTGAGACCGGAAGGGGCTTGGCGAATGTTCTCATCTACGCGACCGGGTTCACTGCAATAACCGATCGCGATGGCGAGTTCTCGTTCCCGTCGCTCAAACCCGACAAGTACTACATCCAGATGGATATGGCAAGCATCGGCCTCAATCGTGTTCCGTCTCAACCGATGCCCCGGGAGGTCACGATTCAGGGAGGGGAAGAAGCTCGTCTCGATCTCGGTGTCGTTCGTGGTGCTGTGATCTCCGGGACCGTTCTCATCTACGGAACGAGGGACACCGTGGAAGTTGATTCAGCGCGCACGATCACGGTTGAAATCGGCGGTCACCCCAACGTCATACTTGAGCTTTCGAATTCTCTCGAATCGCATCGTCGTCTGTCCGATAACCGCGGCCGGTTTACTTTTTCCGGGGTACGCCCGGGTCGATGGGTCCTTCAGGTGCTTGAGGGAAACCTGCCTGCGAATCACTACATTGAGAGAGAAAGCTTTGAGGTTGAACTCATGCCCGGAGGCACACAACAAGCGCTGTTCAAGATACTTCCAAGGAAACGCAGGATCCAGATTGTGCAGGAAGGGGGAGTGCTGCAGGAAACAAAGGCCGCCGACAGGAGAAGGCCGGTGACGGTTCCGGCAAGGCCTCCGACATCTCCGCCAGCACGGCTACAACCAGAGCGCGCAGTGGCTGTGAGGCCTCAGGTACCTCCGGTTCAGCCAACTCCGGTGCGCACGAC
>VGWB01000233.1 GCA_016873755.1 Ignavibacteria bacterium
CGAAGGTCCAACCGTGCGCTGCTCGACGATTGCGACCGGAGCAGGGAGAGCACCTGCCCGAAGGACAATTTCCAGGAGCCGTGCTTCGTTGGGCGTATCAAGCCCCGTGATTTGAGATCGGCCGCCGATGATCTTGTTGATTACGGTCGGAGCAGAGAAGACCGAGTTGTCCAGCGCAATGGCGATCCGCTTCCCCACGTTTGCACCGGTGATGCGTGCCCATTCACGTGAGCCGTCGCTGTTCATCTCCATATTGACGATCGGCCTATTGTCCTCAGGGCTGACATTCTGCCGAGCATCGACAATAACGCCGCCTGTCAACTCGGCCTGGCGCTTAACGGGATAGAGGGCGAAGAACCGTCTCCCATCGGGAAAGGTCTCGGGTTTGGCAGACCACAAGAACTCAAAATCAGGCGGGAGCAGGCGCTGCACGTCCGGGCGGGAGAGTAGCCGTTGCACGCGATCACGGTTCTTTTCCTCGACAAATCCTTCCTGGGGTCTTTCCTGGACCCTAAGGACGTACGAGAAAAACGGGTGCTCGCGGGTAAATTGGGCCTCCCGGGATGTGTCGGATTCCGAAGTCTGGGTTCCGGCCAGGAGCTCTTCCAGGGCGTCTTTAGGTTTTTGCTCTGTTTTCGCAGGTTTTGCCGCTGTTGTATCCTCTTCCACCTTGCCAGATAGAAAATCATCAATTGATTTCATCACTTTGTAGGAGATATCGGCGTCGCGTAGGAGCCTGAATTCCAGCTTGGCTGTTCCTTGGAGCAGCCTCCGAACCTCGCGCTCATCCTTGACACCAGGCAACTCCACGATGATCCGCCTCCCGCCCTGTTTCTGGATCGTGGGCTCCGATACCCGATACTGATCAACGCGGTTACGAACGACTTCGATGCCGCGGTCGACTGCCTTTTCTGTCTCATCATCCAGCTGTGACATGATTGCGGCGTCGCTTTCGCGGATGCTGCCGAAGTAACGGCTCAGCCGTATGCCTCGTTCTTCAAACTTCCGACCCAGAATCGGGATGACCGATTCATCGTTCTCACCAGCCTCCGCACGCACTTCGCTGATGATTGTCCGGAAATTCTCGTCCTTGTTCTTGGCAATGTCCTCGAGCATCTGAAGGATGTCCACTTCAAGGACGACGCGCATTCCGCCTTGAAGATCCAATCCAAGTTTGATGCGCTTGAGTCTTGCGTCGAGAATATCCTCCTCGTTCTGCTCGAAGTACGCAACGCTGTCTTGGTCGGAAAGTGATGAAAGCTTTGTCCGGTGCTGATAGTCCTCAAATGACGGATACAGAAAGACCAGCGCCAGGGCAACAGCGGCGACAATCAAGATGATTTTTGAAAGCTGGTTTCTCACGAAAACATCTCCAAGCTAAGTCAGATTCGTCTCCTCATCGCACCGAGCGGGGGAAGTTGGGCACACGTCGCATGCAAACTCGAGGGGAGAGATGGGTAAGAGTAAAGGAAAATATAACCCAATGTGCGTGCAAAGTCAATAATAAAATCGTTGCATTTCAGGGGTTTTGCCGGTATATTGAAAATCCATGGCTCAGTTTTGGAGTGTCGTTAAGGAGACGTCTCTGCTATGCCGTTGATGACTCAAATCCGGAACAACCTTGCGAGGGCATTCGCGGTCTTTGCCGTCTTTTTCATCGCGTACATCGTGCTTGACTGGGGAATGGATATCTCCGATCGACGGCTCCGCGGAGGAAGCGACAATGTTGGGATCATCAACGGAACAGAGATTACGTATCGAGAGTTTTCGGAGCTGCTGCGCCAGCAGAGCGAAGCGTATCGGAGACAGTCAGGAGCGGAGCCGGATGAAGAAACCGATCGTCAGCTACGCACGCAGGTCTGGAACGGCCTCGTGCAGCAAATCCTGATCGAGGACGAGCTTGAGCGCCTCGGCATCACCGTGACTGATGATGAGATTCGTGAGATCCTGCTGGGACCGAATCCGCCGGAGATGATCGCGAATCAGTTCAGGGACTCCCTGGGGGTGTTCAACAGAGCCGCCTACGATCGCGCGGTGGCAGATCCACAAAACAGGCAGGCATGGATTCAGGTCGAGAATGATGTGCGGAGGCAGCGGAGGCTGGAGAAGCTGCAGAGCATGCTTTTTGCGGCGGCTCGGGTGACCGAGGGCGAAATCCGGCAGCGATATGCAGATCAGACAGCCACCATGGAAGCGGACTATGTGCTGTTTGATCCCAATAGGTTTGTTCCTGACTCTCTTGTGGTGGTGTCGGATGCGGATTTGCAGAAGCACTACAACGCCAGGCAGGAGGAATTCAAGATCGATGCCGCTCGAAAGCTGAAGTATGTCCATTTCAGCCTATCTCCGTCCAGTGAAGACTCCGCCGCTGTTCTTGCAGAAATGAACCGCCTGCTGGAGCAAGCCAAAGAGGGAATGGACTTCCTGGAACTTGCGAAAACGTATTCCGAGCTGCCGGTGGGTGATACCGTTTTTGTGAAGCATGGCGAACTCAGCCGCCAGAAGGAAGACATCGTTTTTTCGGCCAAAAAGGGGCAGATCGTCGGTCCCGTCGGTGACCTCAGCGGCTATCATCTCATGAAGATCCTGGACGAGAGGAGGGGATCCGCTGAGTTCGTTCGGGCGAGTCATATTCTGCTCTCATCCTTGCTCGGATCTGACAGTCTCTCAATAATCCAGAAGGCCAAAGGTCTCATCAAGCAGATTCGCAGCGGTGAGAATTTTGAGAAGCTTGCACGTGAAAACAGCGAGGATTATGGCTCAAGAGATTCCGGCGGAGATCTTGGATGGAATGGCAGGGGCGCCTGGGTGAAGCCGTTTGAGCAGGCGGCGTTTGGTGCAAAGGTGGGGGATGTCGTTGGGCCGATCCGGTCGCAATTCGGCTGGCACATCATCAAAGTGACAGGGAGGGACAACCGCGAGCTGAGAGTTGCTACCCTCACGATGAAAGTCAAGGCAAGCTCTCAGAGCGTTGAGGCATCCTATCAGCGGGCCCAGGATTTCGGCTATTTGGCCAGGGATGAGGGTTTCGAGAAATCGGCGGAGTTCAGCTCGTATCAGGTACGCGAGACGCCGGAGTTCACCAAGGGTGGCTTCATACCCGGCATCGGTATCAACGACGCTGTCGTGAATTTCGCGTTCAGCAACAAGCTCGACGCCATCAGCGAGCCCATTTCGGTCACGGGTGGTGTGTCGGTCTTCAAGGTTTCAGGCATCCGGGAGGAAGGTGTTCGTCCGCTCGAGGAGGTGGAGACGATCGTGCGCTCGCAGGTGCTTCGGCAGAAGAAAATGCAAAAGGTGAAAGGGGAGGTTGATGCGTTTTGCCAAACGCTCTCACCGTCGACGGATCTCCTCACTGCAGCAGAATCAATCCCGGGTGTGACTGCGCAGAAGAGCGGTTCCTTCAAACCGACGGATGCTCCGCAGGGTGTGGGACGCGACTATGTTTTCATCGGGACAGCAGTGAGTCTGAACGTGGGCGAACTATCCAAGCCGTTCGAGGGGACGCGCGGCTACTATGTCTTGAAGCTCACCTCGAAGACGCCCTTCGATTCGACGCAATATGCCGGGCAGCGTGCGTCGCTGCAGGAGCAGGTGCTGCAGGAAAAGCGAAACCGGCTGTTCTCTGATTGGCTCGCGGCTTTGCGAGACAGAGCAGATATTGAAGACTTCCGTGACAGGTTTTATCGGTAGTCAATCCTCAGGTGGAAGGGGAGCCCATGAACCGGCTACCAGTGATCGTCGGCATTTTGCTGGTCCTGCTGTCTGGGAAGGTTGTCGCCCAGGCGGGCGGTTGGACGCTCTCGGTTGCTGCAAAAGCGAACTACACCACGACTTCGAGGGTTTTTTACAACCCCGATTCCCCTTCGAACGAGATCCGGAGTCAGTACGCCGCGCTCGAGGACATTTACGGCGCGGGTGTGGAATTGCGGTTGAAGCTTCCCAACGATAACTTCTTCATCTCTCTCTCCACTGAGTACCTTTCCAAGCTTCAGGAACAGATTCAAACCGTTGCATTCGTGGGACCGCCTCGACGTGCTCCGGTGAAGGACGGCTTTCGTCTCATACCGGTCGAGCTTGGCGCCAATATCTTCATCCCGATCGGTTCCGAGACGGTGCAAGTCTCGATGGGCGGGGGAGTTGGACTATACTACGGAACGCGTATTCTCTCCGTGGCCGGTGTCGATGCGCCGCAGCAGAACAAGCCAGTCGGGTTTGGGATCCACGTGGAGAGCAGTTTCGACTACCGGGTACTCCCCTGGCTTGCTGTGCGCGGTGAAATGCGATTCCGTGATCCGGAGCTGACAACCGAAAATCGTTTCGACAAACCCGTTGCGCTCTACAACGGCGTAGCCATCGCCTTTCCAGCTGATGTCTTTCGGACGCGCATCAATGTGAACGGCCTGAGTTTTGGCGTGGGGATCGTCGTCGACATCCTGTAGCATGTTTTTCCCCGGGGTGGAAAGCGAACTCGTAGGCCGGTCTCTTGCGGTTTCGCTTGTTTTTCCTCTCGCCACGTTGTACGGTGCGCAATCGTTCAGCAATGAACCAGGAACAGCGGCAAACGCGAAATCTCATCTACCTTGCCGGCATCATGGGCAGCGGCAAGAGCACGATCGGTCCCATTCTGGCTAATACGCTTGGCTTCGATTTCGTCGATATCGACAGGCTTGTTGAGAAGGATGCGGACAAGAAGCTCATTGAGATCTTCGCAAGCGAGGGCGAGCAGGGTTTTCGCGCGCGTGAGCGGGCCACGCTCGAGCAAGTCTCGTCCATGCAGCAATGCGTAGTCTCGCTGGGGGGCGGCACGATTGCGAATGAGGAGAATTTTCGGTTGATTCGCCAGAGCGGCATCATTGTGTACCTTCAGCTTCCACCGGAGGAAATCTATCAGCGTGTGCACCGGCGAACGGATCGACCGTTGCTGACCGATCTCACTGGCGCGAAGCTCGCCGAGGATGCGCTTCAGCAGCGCATTCTGGAGCTGTTCGAGCGTCGGGACGAGTTTTACTCGAGGGCAGATGTGATCATCCGCACGGACAGGAAGAAGGTCGGCACAACGGTCGACGAGATCGTCCGGAGGCTGCGTGGACTCATTGATACGTGAGGAGCGTGTATGGTTCAACGACAGATCGATGTGGCGCTGGGGGACCGGAGCTATCCGGTCTACGTCGGGCAGTCGGTGATATCTTCGTTGGCTCCGACATGTCAGCAGCACGGGCTCCCGAAACGCGTGGTGGTCATTACCGACACGAACGTCGCGCCTCATTATCTCAAGCCTCTCAAGCAGCACCTTCGGCACTTTCAATTCGATGTTTCTTCGATTGTCATCCCGCCCGGTGAGCGGCAAAAAAGTCTACAGCGGGCCAACAGCATCTTCACGGAGCTGATCACGAGTGGAGTGGGACGCAAGTCCGCGCTGCTCGCTCTGGGGGGAGGGGTGATCGGTGATCTGGTCGGATTCATCGCGGC
>VGWB01000234.1 GCA_016873755.1 Ignavibacteria bacterium
TCCGTTTCTACCAGAACTTCGCGTGCTCTGCTGCCGTCGAATGGACCGACGATACCGGCCGCTTCGAGCTCGTCAATGAGGCGTGCGGCACGGGAATAACCGACCTTCAGCCGTCGCTGCAGCAACGAGACAGAGCCCTGCTGATGGCGCACGACGATCTTCGCAGCCTCTTCGAATAACTCATCGCGCGAGCTTTCGCCGGAAATACCCGCCGAACGTTTCTTCTCAAATACGGATGGCAGCGTCATCGGATGACTGTATCCGTGCTGCTTCTCAATATGAGTGACCACACGCTCTACTTCGTCCGACGAAATGAAGGCGTTCTGGATTCGAATGGGCTTCGGGCTGCCGGCCGGGAGATACAGCATGTCGCCATTACCCAGGAGCTGCTCCGCGCCGTTCATGTCCAGGATCGTCCTCGAATCCGTTTTGGATGCCACCTGATACCCGATCCGCGCCGAGAAATTTGCCTTGATTACGCCGGTAATAACGTCGACCGATGGCCGTTGCGTGGCCAGCACCAAGTGGATGCCCACGGCGCGGGCAAGCTGGGCGAGGCGTGCTATAGGTTCTTCAACGTCGCGCGCGGCTGTAATCATCAGATCGGCAAGCTCGTCGATGACAATGATGAGGAACGGTAGCTTGCGGTGTTTCACCGTCTCCGTGTCATGGAGGCGGCCGCTCCTGACACGCTCGTTGTAGTCTGTGATGTTCCGAACGCCTGCGGCGGCCAGTCGGTCATACCGCCTCTCCATCTCGATCTCAACGCTCTTCAGGGCGAGGACCGAGTTGTTGGGCGTGGTGATGATTTCCTCATCGACGTCGGGAGAAACCGCCAGGTAGTGTTTTCTCAGCTTCGCATACTGCGAGAGCTCGATCTTCTTCGGGTCAATAATAACGAACTTGACGTCGCTCGGGTGGAGTCGGTAGATCAGACTGGTCAGGATTGTGTTGATGCCCACGCTCTTCCCCGAGCCCGTCGCACCTGCGATGAGCAAGTGCGGCATCTTGGCGAGGTCATCAACGTAAATCTCCCCCGTGATTGTTTTCCCGATCGCCAGCGGCAGTGTCCCCTTATAGTCGCGGAACCTCGTCGAGTTGATAATCGACCGCAACGTCACGAGGGCAGGATTGTGGTTGGGGATCTCCACACCGACCGTCCCCTTTCCCGGAATTGGCGCGATGATCCGTATCCCCTTAGCCTTCAGCGCAAGAGCGATGTCATCCTGCAAACTCTCGATCCGACTGATCTTCACCCCTGTGGCAGGCACAATCTCGTACAACGTTACAACGGGCCCCGGGGTCACGGATACGCTCTCGATTTCCACCCCAAAGTCAGCCAGCTTCGACCGCAGGAGCTCGGCGTTGCCCTTGAGCTCATCTTCGTCGACCACCTCGCTTGCGCGCGCGGGATCCAGAAGCTCCACAGATGGAAACACGTAGTCGATTTCTTCCTCTATCTCCTCTTCGATAGCCGCACGCTGGTCGAAATCCGCTTCCTCTTCTCGTATTGGCTCATTGATGTCCAGTGCTATCTCTCTGGGGGCCGGAGCCGAAGGGGTTTCTTCCTCATGCAGAATGGGAGGCTCGACGTCGGTCCGCTCCTCAGGATGAACGGGCCTTCGTGCCGCAGTCACGGGTAACGGTGGTTCCTCGACATCACGCTTGATCTCCACCGGACGCACCCTGTCGGTACGTCGTCTGCCCTTTCCCGCGGCCTTATCTCGGAGATCCGCCCGTCTGCGCTCCACCCAGCAGCGCAACCGAACCCGCAATTCCTTCAACCGTTCAACGGTGAGCTGAATATCGAGATCGACAAGCAGGGTCAACACGATGGCGAGGAGTCCGAGCAGAAGCAGGAAGCTTCCGGTCAGACCGATGAGCTTGTACAGGGAATTGGCGACGAAATCACCCACGACACCGCTCCATTCCATGGAGAGAACGGGGGCAGCGGCAGTGAGCCGAACGGATCCCATGAGCGTGGAGAACAGCAGGGCAATGGCGAGGATGTAATTCGTGGCGAGGATGAGCTTGTGCAGTTCTTTGCGCCGCAGGATGAACCACGACCATGCGAATCCGAGGAAGGGGAGAACGATGACGCCGTACCCGAGGGTTGAGTTGATGAACCAGTTGGAGAGAACAGCGCCGAGAAGTCCGAGGAGATTCTGTGTCCGATCGGCACGAGCCTGGGTTACCTCATCCGATGTAAAGACCTTCCAGAGATCCCACACGCCGATGTCGCCGCTCGCCTGGTCAGCCGGCGTGTACGAGATCAGGCTGAGCAGAAGCATGAATGAAAACAGGATTCCGAGGAAGGACCATATCTGGCGTCGCCGATGAGAATTCTTCTTCGGAGTATCCGTGGAGAGAGAATCAGGCATACAGAACCAGTAGCGACAATGCTAAGAAACGAGCGCGGATTCGAGCCCGGGCTGCCTTCAGCTTCCGCCTTCGTCCTTGCGGAGTCTGATCACGTTTCCACTAAGAACCGGGAGGACCGGGTACGAATCCACCTGTGCTGCGAGCTTAATATCCTCCAGAAATCCGATCTCGATCAAGTATCGACCATGATCTGCGTTTTTCATCATTTTGAGAATCGCTCGACCATACGTCTTGTGCAGCGCAAAAGCAGCAAGAGACGAATCGGTAAGTTCAAGGTTCAGCGACTCCTCCTGGGAGAGCTTGTGCACCATCATCCCGGCACAAACTGCATCTTCAAGACTGAAATTGCTGAACGCATTCGCTCGACCCGAACAAACCAGCAGGAAATCCGAATTGACCGCTTTCATAAATCCAACGACCGTCGAGACGTTGACAAACGATCCAACGGCGAGATGCCGAGCGAAGCGGCTCCGGTGCATCGCCACGGAACCGTTCGTCGTGCAGAAGATGATCGACTTGCCTTTCACCATCGCCTCGGTGTACTCAAGAGGCGAATTGCCGAGATTGAATCCCTGGATCATCTTGCCGTTGCGTTCTCCGCCGCGCAGCGTCACCTCGCCAAACAGACTGCCGGATATCTTAACGGCATTCTCAATGCTCTCGACCGGAATGATCTCCCGCGCCCCATTGCTTAACGCCACGGCGATCGTTGTGCTCGAGCGGAGGACATCGATGACCACAACATTCTTGTCGCGGAGCTGAAGCTCGTCAAGGTCTACCGGGTTGAAACAGAGGTCAATTCTCATACGATGCCCGTTGTCGTGAACCTAGGATTTGTGCACAAAGGGTACTCTCACAAGAGAGGCGGGGACCTGTTTGCCCCGGATGCCGACGGTGACCGTGCCCCCAACCTGCGCGTGCTCCACAGCGACATATCCCATACCGATCGCCTGCTCGAGTGACGGTGAGAATGTCCCGCTCGTCACGTGCCCAATCTCCGATCCGTCGATTGACAGCGGGTAGCCATACCGAGCGACGGCTTTTTCCGCAAGGGTAAAGCCCATCAGTTTCCTTCGGACGCCCTGCTCTTTCACCTTCACCAGAGCATCCCGGCCGACGAAGTCACCCTTGTTCAGTTTGGTGATCCAACCGAGGCCGGCTTCAAGCGGATTCGTCGTCTGGTCAATGTCGTTGCCATACAGGCAGTATCCCATTTCCAGTCTCAGCGTGTCTCGCGCTCCGAGTCCGACGGGGAGGATGCCGAACTCCTTTCCAGCGTCGAAGACGGCGGACCATACCGTGCGGGCCAGATGGCCCTTCGCCTCGAAGTACAACTCGAAACCGACCTCCCCCGTATAGCCTGTCCGAGAGATGAGCATCTCGACGCCAGCGAGCTTCTCTCGCACGTGGTGGTAGTATTCGATCGATTTCAGATTGATCGCCGTCAGCTTCTGCAATGTCCCCAAGGAATGCGGGCCCTGGATCGCCAGCAACGAGATAGCATCGCTGACATCGCTCAGTTCCACCCCGCCCTTCACGTGCGCCCGCAGCCATTCGAAATCCTTCTGTATGTTCGACGCGTTGACGACGAGCATAAAGGACGAACCGCAGTGGTACACGAGCAGGTCATCGACGATCCCGCCATCCTCGTAGCACAGGGCCGAATATTGCGCGCGTCCCTCGGTGAGCTTGGAGACATCATTGATGGTCATCCGTTGCAGGAAGGAGAGCGCGTCATTCCCTCTCACCTCGAACTCCCCCATGTGCGACACGTCGAAGACACCGACCCGAGTCCTTACGGCGAGGTGTTCCTGGATGATGCCGCTGTACTGCACCGGCATTTCGAACCCGGCGAATTCGACCAATTTCCCGCCGAGCGAGGCATGAATATCATTGAAGGCTGTTTTCTTCGCCGTCATTTCTGCTGGCCCTTCTTCCAATCGGCCAGAAAACGCTCCAGGCCGATATCCGTGAGCGGGTGTTTGATGAGCGACTCAATGACCTTGAACGGCATGGTGCAGATGTCCGCGCCGATCAGGGCCGCCTCCACGACGTGAAGCGGGTGTCGGACGCTCGCCACCAGAACCTGCGTATCATAGTGGTAGTTGCGGTAGATCGTGACAACCTGCCTGATGAGATCCATCCCCGTGTGGCTGACGTCGTCGAGTCGGCCGATGAAGGGACTGATGAAGTGCGCACCTGCCTTGGCAGCGATGAGCGCTTGGTTCGGGGAAAAACACAGGGTCACGTTGCAGCGGATACTCTCCCCTTTCAGAGCTTTGACGGCTTTCAGACCTTCCTTGATGAGCGGAACCTTGACAACGATGTTCCGGTGGATTTTCGAGAGCTCCCGCGCTTCCTTCATGATCCCCTCGTAGTCTGTGGCGAGCACCTCGGCGCTAATCGGTCCGTCAACGATCGCGCAGATCTCCTCCAGCAATTTCCGAAAGTCCTTTCCCTCCTTTGCCACGAGGCTCGGATTGGTCGTCACTCCGTCCAGCACCCCCAAGCTCGCGGCGTCCTTGATCTCAGCGATATTCGCGGTATCGATGAAGAATTTCATGGTACGTTTCCTTGCAGCAGGTACAGGCTAGAGGTCGAATTGATCCGTGATGTCCTTCTTCTGCTTCACTGAGAAGAACCGGAACTCGTCCATCGGTAAGGCCGCATCGGGCACAAGTTTTATCTTGACGAAGAACTTGAACATGATTTTCGTCAGCCGGCTGATGGCGCCGTGCGAGAGGAACGATGCAACGTTGGGATTGACTCGCAGTTCAAGCCGGAATTCGCGGGATTCAGACTTGAAACGCCGGATCCAGCGCTCAATTTGGTTCAACGTGGTGGTTTTGGACTGAACGAGACCGGTGCCGCCGCAGGTCGGGCACGTGTCACTCAAGCTGAGCTGAACATTCTGCCTGATCCTTTGCCGTGTAATCTGCATGAGGCCGAACTCCGTGAGAGGCAGAACCGTCATCTTCGCCCGATCCTTCCTGAGCTCCTTCTTCATTTCATCGTAGATTTTCTTCCTGTTCTTTTCATCCTCAAGATCGATAAAATCGATAACGATGATGCC
>VGWB01000235.1 GCA_016873755.1 Ignavibacteria bacterium
GCGAAAGCAAGAGGTTACGAACTCCGACGTCCGGACTTCATCGCCTGGCATCGCTCCGTCAATTGCTCCAAGGAATCCGTATCTGGGTATCATGCTCCCATACACACCGCTGCACCATATCCTGATGCGGGATCTCGCATTTCCGGTGATCGCCACAAGCGGGAACCTGTCCGACGAACCAATTTGTACCGATGAGCAGGAGGCGGTGAGACGTCTGAGCGGAATCGCGGATTTCTTCCTCGTGCACAATCGTCCCATCGTGCGACACGTGGACGATTCTATCGCTCGGGTGATTTTGGGGAGAGAACTCGTGATTCGACGAGCGCGCGGCTACGCGCCATTGCCAGTTCTTCTCAACACTCGGCTCGACGCGCCAATTCTGGCTGTGGGCGGACACCTCAAGAACACCGTTGCTCTGGCTGTGGGTGAACAAGCCTTCATCAGCCAGCACATTGGAGACCTTGAAACGCATCAGTCGCTCGTTGCGTTTCGAAAGGCCACAGCGGATCTGCAGACGCTGTACGAGGCCGCGCCGACGACGGTCGTCTGTGATATGCACCCTGACTACATCTCATCCCAGGACGCGCGACGCATGACCTGCCCGGTGGTCGAGATCCAACATCATTATGCTCACGTGGCGGCATGCATGGCGGAAAACGAGCTTGATGGGGAGGTCCTTGGTGTTTCATGGGATGGCACCGGATTCGGGCTTGACGGAACGATCTGGGGGGGCGAGTTTCTTCTTGCACGAGATGGATCGTTTGAGCGAGTCGCGACCTTTCGTCCTTTTCGGCTTCCTGGTGGCGAGAAGGCAATTAAGGAGCCACGCCGTACGGCGCTGGGTGCGCTTTACGAAGTATTCGGTGACGCCGTGTTCGATGAACTGGATCTATCATCGCGCTACGGGTTTGCAGCGCAAGAGATCGACATCATCCACAGGATGCTTCAAAAAGGTCTCAACTCTCCCCTTACCTTCAGCGTTGGTCGCCTGTTCGATGCGGTCGCGTCGATCATTGGCCTGAGACATCTGGTGAACTTTGAAGGGCAAGCGGCAATGGAGCTTGAGTTCGCGATGGCCGGCGACAGCTCCGGCGAAGCTTACGGTTTCACAATGTCTGATCTTCGGTTGCCGGCACCGAGTGGGCGTGACAGCGGCCGGCGGTCGACGCTTGCCGTCGACTGGTCGGACACGATCCGGCAGATGCGCGGAGATCTGCTTCGCGGCGTGCCCCGAAGCCGAGTCTCAATAAGATTTCACAATATGTTGGTCGAAGCGCTTCTTGGAGTGGCAGATCGGATAGGTGTTGAGCGTATTGTGCTGACTGGGGGGTGTTTCCAGAACAGGTATCTCACTGAACAGGCTGTCCAGCGGCTCCGTGCGAAGGGACTGCGGCCGTACTGGCACCAGCGCGTTCCGCCCAACGATGGGGGTATCGCATTGGGGCAGCTCTACGCGTGGGCACGGGCGAAATCGCACCGCAACAGAGCGAGCGCGGGGTCGTATCAAGAGGCAATCGGATGAATTTCATCACTGGCCAAATCGAAGAAATCTACGTCGAGGAGGGGACCGCCACCGCTCGGGTCAACGTCAGGGGCGTGAAGGTGCGCGTGCCGTTGACCTTCTTGCTGGAGGCGAGGGTGGGCGATACCATCCTGATCGAGTCCGGCGTCGCCATCTCGAAAGTGGAGTCCGAACACGAGAAAGAGTTGCACAAGGAGGCTTGACATGTGTTTGGCCATTCCCGGAAAGGTCCTGTCGATCGACTCAAGCGTTCAGCCCACCATGGGGAACGTGAGCTTCGGCGGCATCGAAAAGCAGGTGTGCCTCGAATGGATACCGGATGTACAGGTCGGAGATTACGTCATCGTCCACGTTGGATTTGCCATCAGTAAGATGGACGAAAAGGAAGCGCTGGAGACGCTCAAGCTCTTCGAGGAGATGGAAGGTGGATTTGATGAACTGAAAGCTCCGGAAGATGAGACGTAGTGCCGGCGGCGGTTCGACAGTTCATAATGAATCGAGCCTTCCTCCTGCTCTCGGTCCGGTGAAGCTCAACACCGCGATTCATGGCAATGAAGCTCAGGGTTTGATCAGCCGCCTTCACGACAGGAGTGTGAGGCCTAAGTGAGTTCAAGCCCGGACGTTATTGCGTGCTGAAATGATGAAATTTGCTCTCTTTGTGGCTCTCTCAGTCGGCATCGTTTCGATTTCGTGGAAGTCGTTGAAGAATCGGCGTTCTCACGGGTTCTTCAGGTTTTTCGCTTTTGAGCTTATCCTGATCCTGATTCTGATGAACATCGATTACTGGCTTGAGCGGCCCTTCGCGGCGCAACAGATTGCTTCATGGATATTGCTCACGGCATCGCTCTCCCTCGCGATTCACGCGTTCTTTCTTTTCATATCGCTCGGAAAGTCCGGGAGTCCGGATGGGCAATCAGCGAACCTTCGGTTCGAGAACACCACACAGCTCGTTACTACCGGAGCGTACGGATACATCCGGCACCCGATGTACTGCTCCCTGCTTCTCTTTGCCTGGGGCGCATTTCTGAAAGATGCCTCAGTTTTCGCTGCTGTCGCAGCGTTATTCTCATCCGTGTTACTGTATGCAACTGCGAGAGTTGAAGAGCGGGAGAATATCCAGAGGTTCGGCGGTGAATATGAGGCCTACATGAAGAAAACCAAAATGTTCCTTGCTTACTTGTTTTGAATGCGTCCGACAGTTGACCCTCCCAGACTGGAATTTCGTCCTGCGAAACAACACACCCTCTTCCGAGCATTCGCGCAATGTCGGGGGAATCTGGAGCGCGATTCTACAATAATGGCCCCTGCCCTCACGAGCTTTAGACAGAATATGGCGAGTTTCACCGCGGAAATCAGTGGTTTCGTTTCCAGAGCGCTTTTCTTGGGGAGGCTGACAGATCCGAGTCGGAATAGAGGTACCGCCGAGGCTGTCAAATTGGATGGCTCACATACTCGGTATGATCTACTACAGGATTCTGGTAGAGCTGTGATGAGACATTGTGAGGGAAACGGCAAGCGAGGATTCGGGCTCAACGGGATTCAAGGCGCATCCGCGGTTCGTCTGAGATCCTCTTGGGCAATTGGTGCACTTATATTCGCAGTGAATCTCCTTAATGCACAGATCGTCGCGGATACAACGGGGATCCCGGCCGTACAGGCGGTAAGGATTGCCAACAGCATCCGCATCGACGGGGCGCTCGATGAAGAGGTTTGGCGACGTGCGCTGATTCTTGATCGTTTCGTGCAACGGGAGCCGAACGAAGGTCAACGGAGCTCGGAGCGGACGGAAGTTCGAGTTCTCTACGACGAGCACAACCTCTATATCGGTTTCCGCTGCTGGGATTCTGAACCGGGCAGGATTGTCGCTAACGAGATGCGCCGTGATATTGATCTTCTCAACAACGACTGCGTCGAAATCTATCTCGATACTTTCCACGATCATCGAAGCGCCTTCTTTTTCAGTACGAACCCGCTTGGGGCACAGCGTGATGGAATAATCGCTGCCAATGTCAGCGACGAGGAGCAGAATTGGGATTGGAACGGTGTGTGGGACAACGCTTCAGTAGTCGACAGCGCAGGCTGGACCGCTGAGATTGCCATACCGTTTCAGACTTTGCGCTTTCATGACGCTCGTGATCTCACGTGGGGCGTCAATTTCGCCCGCTTCGTCCCGCGCAAGCGGGAGGAGGTCTACTGGTCTCCTATCGCACGCGAGTTCGGCTGGTGGGGGAAGTTTCGCATCGATGCCTATGGGCACCTGACGGGGCTTCAAGGACTGAAACAACCCGGGGATCTCGAACTGAAGCCATTTGTGCTGAGTGGTGTGCAACGCGATTTTGAAGCGGGTCGTCCGTACGAACGACAACTCGGCATCGGAATGGATGCAAAGTATCATCTCACACCCAATCTCACGGCAGACATTTCCGTCAACACCGATTTCGCACAGGTGGAGGCAGACCAGGAACAAACGAATCTTACTCGGTTCGAGCTCTTCTTCCCCGAAAAACGGGATTTCTTCCTCGAGGGGGCTGCGATCTTCCGATTCGGCGAGCGCTTCTTCAACCCGCTGACGTCTGCAAGCGTTCTGTTTTTCAGTCGTCGGATCGGGCTTTCGGAGGACAATACGCTCATTCCGCTCCTCGGCGGCATCAAGATTACAGGAAAAGAGGGAAGCTACAGCGTCGGTCTCCTCAACATGACTGCTGATCGCACCAGCTACACCAACGATGACGACGAACTGGTGATCGTTCCGCGCACGAACTTCAGTGTCGTCAGGCTCCGCAAAGACGTTTTCGGAAACTCAACGATCGGCCTGATCGGGCTCGACAAGTCCTCGCTGGACGATGGCGCATATAACAGGAACATCGGTTTTGACGCGACGCTCTATCTGAACCCAAACACTCAGGTGAATGGATTTCTGGCAAAAACCTTCTCGCCTGACACCAGGGGGGAGGACGCGGCCGGGTACGTGGATCTCTACTACAATGATGATTTCTGGACCCTTCTTGCCAGCCACAATACCATTCAAGACAACTTCAATCCGGAGATGGGGTTCTTCCCGCGAACAGGCATTCGGAGGACACAAGTGAATTTTGGCATATCGCCCCGGCCGAGGTTCCTTGATCTTCGCCAGGTGGCGCTCTTCGATGATTTCTCGTATATCACCAATCAGAAGAACGAGCTTGAGGCACGGTATAACTATGTGGGGTGGTATGCCCTATTCCAGGATGGATCGTACTGGCTGGTGCTCCTCAACTCAAACTATGAAAACCTCGACGAAGAATTCGAGATCCATGATGATGTCAACATTCAGCCTGGAGCCTATCGGTTTACGAATGTGTATTCGGAGTATCAAACTGACAAGAGCAGGCCTCTCTCCGGATTGCTGCGCTTGCGCCACGGCAATTTCTACGATGGAAGTCTACGCGGTTACGGGATCGGCGCGAACATGAAGCTTGGCGCTCGGTTCACCCTGAATCTGCAGTATGAGCGGAACGATGTGAAGCTCAGCGCAGGCGAGTTCTCCACGAATATCGTAGCGACCCGCCTTCTCTACACGTTCTCTCCCAGGTTGTTTGCCAAGGCATATGTCCAATGGAATAGTGACGATCAGGCAATCACGGCCAACTTCCTCGTGAACTTCATTCACACGCCGGGAAGTGATCTCTTTCTTGTTTACAACGAAGAGATCGGCACCAGCGCCAGATCGCTGAGAACGAACAACCGCACCATCCTTCTGAAGTTCAACTATCTCTTTCACCTCTAGAGGCCGCATCGCTATCCCGGCCCTATTCCCGAATGGGGGGACCTCCGGGCTTTGTGCGCGTACCTGGTCGCGCAGGGCCTCAGTGCGCTGGTCGTCTTTCCGATGACCCAAACCGAGCTTCAGCCAGCGGGGCGATACCTGTGAGT
>VGWB01000236.1 GCA_016873755.1 Ignavibacteria bacterium
GGCCTCAGTTTTCGTCACCCAATGTCGGTGGAGTGATGCTGTCGGGTGTCGCGCAGGGGCAGGGTAGCGCACAGGTGAATCTGGGGGAGGGCAATTTCTCGTTGTTGGTTGGCGGCGAGAACGCGCGGCTCGATCCGAAGATGTTTCGGAAGTTTGTGACGGCGCTCTGGGCCGTATATTTCGGAAGGACGGATCCGGGTTTGTCCATTGATCCGATCTATCAGGATCCGGAGACAGGCAGTTTTAGCGAGAAACACATGGTCCGCTATATCGGACGGGTCGTGAACACTGACTTGGGCCGCGTCATGCGCGAGACAGACTACATCATGAAGAAGTGGTCAGTCGGCACGGAACGCGCCGATATTCCTGGTTTCAAGACACCCGACGACTATTCCGGCCGCACACGAACAGTCTATGCAAGCCTCAGCCGATTCTGGCTCACGCCTGAGAACATGAAGTTCAAGACAGCAGACAACATGCTGGTCTTTGACGGCGGTAACATGACGGTCAAGACGGAGATTCTGGGCTACGGCGAACCGGGCAGCCGTCCTGCTGACCCTCACAACGAGGCTTTTGCGCGATTCTTTACGGAACACTATGCGGAGATTGCCCAGAAATACCCCATTTATAAGGAACTCGACGATTATGGGAAATTGGTCGCCCTTGCCAAGTATCTGAAGGATAGCGGCATTCCGCTTTACTGGTTTTTGATGGCTAACAAAGATTTGATCCTGACCGAAGATTCGCCCGGCACGGTGGACAACCTCGCCAAGAAGTCTGACTACTGGGCGGGTGTTACCATCCAAGGTGGCGTTGACATGACCCGCAAAGGACAGTTTGTGTTCGATACAACGGCGGTGAAAGCTCTTGAGGAGGCACGGCGCAAATCGGAAAGCCACACCGGTCAGACCACTCCGCTCAGCAGCACGAAGCCGCTAGTAACCTCTCAACCCTTCTCCTTCGGTCTGGGGACCAATCGTTACACGGTGACTCCTCAACATTCGTTGTCCTGTGGCAAGGATCGTCGTGGTATTCGCTATCAGACCGACCTATGTCTCCGGGCGGAGGGTTTCAAGGTAACCGACGAGGTGGTCGAGGCAATGCAGGTGGAACTGTTGCGCAGCGAAATGAGGCGTCTGCTGCAACCGGAGATAGAGAAGCTTACGGGGGAACAACAAAGAGAGAAGAACGAGGAGTTGGTCATCAACTGCTACAGGCGGGCAGCGAAGACCGTCAAGCCTATGCAGGACAAGATCGCTGCCTTGAAAGGGCAGAAATACTCGACAGACAAAGACTGTGCCGCGGCTTGGGATCAAGCTATAGAAGGCAGCGAGTTCGCGGGATTACGCATCATGTTTGTGCGCCGATGTCATTACGTCTCCAACTTGGAGATTGTACGCTACTTCAATCCGACCCGACAGGACGAGTCCGAATTCGGTAAAGGCTGGCGATTATTGATTCCCTACGGCATCCGTCCTGCGGGCAAGGGCACAACGATCTTTCTGAATGCCCGAATACCGGAGCGAATGGAAGTGGTGGACCACTTGACTGGGGAAACGGAAGCATTGGTGTTCAGTAATAGTCAGTATTCTATTGCGGGTTACGTGCCAGTTGGAAGCAATCAGACACAGTGGGTTGGGCTGTTTCTAATGAACGACGCCTCTTTCAGACTGGTTGACAAAGTGGGGAGTGAATTTTGGTTTGATGGTACCGGCAAGCTGACGGATATGGTTCTCTCTGAAGACCACCACATGCATGTGGAATATCTTGACAATGAACCGATCCCCTTCAAAAAGATGCCCTACCTCCTCGAAGAAGCGGGAGCCGAGAAAGTTATGTTTCGCAGTCAAGAAATATCCAAGCAAATGTCTGTCATTAACCTGTCCACGAAGGAAACAGAGACGTTCGATTATGACCCCAGTGGTCAAGTGGTCGGATACGTTCCTGAAAAGGGAAGACAAAGCAGTTACAAGTTTTTGGGGGTGATGACGGACGGATCATATCGGTTGTTGGACAAACGCGGGAACGAGATTGACTTCACAGCGGGCGGTGTTTTTGAGCGCATGATTCCTGGCGGTGAACAAAATGTTGTGCGTTCGATGTCCTCCGTGGGTTTTAAGGTGCAATTTGACTTTACACTGACTTCTGGCGGTAAGTTCTTGGTCGCAAGTGCAAGGCTTGTCCAAGATGACAAGACCGGCGAATCTGAACATGTGATCCAGTACGCATATGACAATGAGAATCGTCTCTGTGCGATTGAACGAAATGGTATAAGCAAGGGGTTGTTCAATCAACGTGCGATGCTTCAACAGGAAGATCCGAGGCAATTTGAAAACAGCCGCCTCTCTTCTTTCGATTGGTCACAGAGAACCCATGCGAATGTTCGGTAAGGAGAATTGACAAAGACAATGTTGTGTGAAAGTCTCGGCTAGATTGTAGGGCCTTAGTTGGCTAAGGCTTATCCCGCAGGATGGGTTTCTCGACAATCTGTTGGGGTAGAGTGAGTTTTCTCGGTGTGGCGATGGCATTGGGGGAGGCAACAAAACAACTATGCGCAATAGAGAACAAAGAGAGAACAAATATGACCAGTGATTTTGTTACCCAATCAACAGACGGAAGCCACGATAAAACAGCTCGCTGTCTATTGTGGATCGAAACGGGCGACAAACCTTGTGAGCCGTTACTTTTGGAGGAGGGAACGACGATTGTAGGACGTTCTCCCTCCGCAAACCTGCGCTTGAGTGATCCGTATGTTTCACGGCGGCATCTTCAATTCACACGAACTGGTGATAACGTTAGAGTCGAGAATCTCAGCCGTTTCGGTTCCATGATTGACGGAACGGCATTAACAGTGCCAACTATTTTAAAATCCGGGCAGAAAATATCACTTAGTCCCGACACAACATTGCGGTTTACGGTTGACCTTGAGGATCTGGAAGAAGAACCCAAAACGAGGATTGCACGGGCGAAATCAACTACATTTCCATCAGACGAAGATTGCGCCAAACCTAACGGTGCGCCTAGCAGGGCATTACGCAAGAGCGCCGGGAAATTTTCTTTGAGGACGCAGATCAGTCGTTTTCAGAGCCAGATTCTTGCGCTTGTCGGCACTGTCGCCATATTGCTTTCGGTTCACCAGTTTCTCTCTCCTGCTGATTACATGTACCAGTTTCTTCTTAAGCGGAGTCCTTGTCAGTGGCTTAGTTTGTATGCGTTCCTTTTGGGCTTTGCTTGTCTGCTGTATCGGTGGGGGCACTGGAATCGTGAACGGCGGGCTTTTGCCTTACTGCGTGCCCGTCCTTCTGAGGTGTTAGGCGACGGAATGGCGTGGAGACGGTATCATCGCATCCAGTACTATACGCCGCGAATGAGCCAAAGCGAGTTGCTGGTACTGGCCAAGGATATGACTGAGCGAGATGAGGATGAACTTCGGTCTGCTTATACGCCGGTTCAGGATGTTATTCAGATTCTTCCGCTCATTGGTTTTTTTGGCACTGTGTTGGGGTTGAGTATAGGGCTTTATGCCAACTTCAGCACGGCGGAAACCGGCGCTGGTAACACTTCCTTCACCGCTGCGATTGGTACAGCGTTTGATACGACATTGCTTGCTCTTGCTTGCACGTTGGCGCTTATTGTTCTTCAGCGGCTGATTCGTCGTAAGGAAGACACGCTTCTTAGCGAATTGGGTGGATATGTGGATGATATGGTCGGCGAGCGTTTCCCTGAGAATGTGGAGCGAGAGAAAATGCCTGATTCGCCCGTTGTGTCTATGGTTCAGGAGTTGCAGACTGCCCTGACCGGCCTGTGCCGACAAATTGGCGAGCGAATCTCTAAAGAAATCGTCGAGCAACGGCGTGCGGCTCAACAACAATTGCAGGATCAGATGTCGGGGTTTGAATGCACCATGGAGAAGGTTCAAGAAAAACTGTTGGGTGCTGCTGAGGGGTTTGGCGAGCGCATGAAGGAGGAGTCAACCCGGGTTGCAGAAAACATTGCTTTGACAGTTCAGCAAAGCTGGCTTGCATCAATCTCCGGATTGAAAATCGAGTTCGCCTCAGCAATGGAAGCTCATGGTCGTCAGACATTGGAGCACGAACATCGTCATACACAGGCTGTTTCTGAAGCGATTACGGAAGGGATTGGGAAACTACAAACGTCACTTGTTCACGCGGTGGAGACAGACGTGTGTGCACGGCTGGATGCGATTAACAATATTCAACACGACATTGTGGAGTTACAGAAGACGTTTGCCGATCTCAAACAGAACGACAATAGCATTTACCAGAATGTTTTCTCCCCGATTGAAGAACATTTGCGAGTTATACGCGGGCAAATGGAGGCGCTTCCCCCTTCAGCACTACAAGACTCATCTGCTATTGTGACAGCGCTTCGCGAGAGTGTTGGAAATCTTTGTCGCCATATCGAAACTGTGCTCAAACAACCACGGCGAATCAGCATAGTAGAGGTTTCAGAACCTGATAAAGCACCAAATGAGTGATGTGCTGAGGTGTGATATGGATTGCCTGTGTATTGATTGGACGTTACGAAATTAACAAGATATCCAGAACGGACAAATGGCAAAGAAAAACAAAGAAGAACATATTTCTTTGAGTTTTGGAGTGATATCATTGCCTGTAATGGCTTGTGTCCTTGCCGCAGTGCTTTTTGCTTCGGAACGGGATACGACACGCCAGCCAGATTCTGAGGATGAGGCCACCCTCAATAGGACCGAATCGGAAGTGCAAGAAACACGTAAGCAACTTGATCTGGTTAAGACCAAGGTTGAATATGCTGTTTCCATTGTAAACGACAAACTGCGTTTGGAAAAGGAGCTGCAACGGATTCAGGTGGAACTAGCGAGACTCCATAAGGAGAGGGAGATACTGGCGAACAATGTGACTGAAGCTCAAGAGAAAGCTGCCCTCCTTGGTAAAATTACTAACGTCAGCAAACAAATATACGCGCTATCGAACAGTGTCGCACAGATTCTCGAACAAAAACGCGCAATCGCCAATCGTATTGAATTGGCGGGCATGAATGAATTTCCGCGTCCGTATATTTCCATTGAGTGTGTGAAGGATACTGCCACGGTTTACGCTCCCAAACAATCTGCCAGATCCCTTCGCCCGCCGCTCAGCAGCAAAGAACGTGAATGGCTGGACGCCCAACTGGCGACGAATAAAGCCGTAGTTGTATTTGCGCGCACTTCAAGCTTTGCCGCATGTTACCCTGCATTTTATTCGGTTGTCTTGGACATACAGGACAAGTGGGAGCGAAAGAACGTAGATATCGCGGTCGGTCTCATCCCGATCCAGGATTATGAAGATATTCGCGGGCATATCCTCTATGGAGGTACGGAATGAATAAAGATCATCAGGGAATCATAGCGAAAGATGGTTGGGTGAGTTTCGCGGACATCCTTAT
>VGWB01000237.1 GCA_016873755.1 Ignavibacteria bacterium
AGGATTTTGCTCAGATCATTTCAACCGTTAGGAAAGCCTTCGCAAGAGGTAGATGCGCCAAATAAGCCCTACCTCGTAATAATCCACTTGTCGCCGGATTTCCTGAAGATCACATCATAGTGGTACGCCACGTGGGCCGTGAGATCATCAAATGAGAGGAGCGGCTTCCGATTGTTTTGCGACAACCGTACCAATTTGTTGTTGTCGTAGAGTTGAATCATCACGTTGTCATCCGTTATCGGCCAGAGCTTACACTTCGGATCTGAAATCCTGTCCTTGAGCTCCCTTGCCAGCGCACTTCCCGTTTCGCCCGACTTCTTGAAGAACGCGGCATCTATCTCTTCGTTGCGCTCCTGAAACAGGGGCATCACTTCATCCACTGTGCGGGATTCCAACGCGCTCCATATTCTCCGATAGATGGGCAGCAACTCTTTCTTCAGCCTGGCAGACGTTTCGTCATCTAGCCGAGCTTCGATATCCACGCCGGAGAGATTGGTGATATTGTCGCTCGTGAAGAACTTCCACTCAGGCAGGCCGATTTCAGGCAGTGTAATGCTTCTGGTTACAATTGCACCGATCTCTTGAAACGACTCCTTTTTCGCTTTGCTGATGACAACATCGCCCGTCTTGGAAGAGGCAAACCCTTTCTTTGAATCCAATCGTCCCTCGGGTGTGTTACCCTCAATCCCCGTTTTGCCCTTGGCTGCGAATTTGAGGGCAGCTATAGTCAAGTTTTCTGCCGATTTGCTTCCTGACTGCCTGACACGCAGGGTCAGGGTACATTTCATGTTTCGGGCAAATTTTCCCATATCCCCCTGCTCGTCGACGGGCGCAAGCATCATCATTAGCTCGTTCTCCCCTTTCCTGATCCAGTGATTGACCGGGAGCTCAAGCTTGACGGCCTCCATTTCCGGAGCGTATAAGAGTTGGCCGTTGAGAAGAACATATCCCATGCACAAATCCGACTCGAGAGAAATCGAGAAATAGGGTTTCTCCGTGAGGATGCTACTCTGAGCTCTTGCCTGACTCTGCGGCAGAAATTGGGCAAATGACAGGAAGAGTAAACCAAGGGTCATGACTGTTCTCATTTTTATCTCCTCCTTGTATAATGGATGGCGGTTGAGCTGCGGAGTAGAGAGTCTGGGACTTTGTTACCACAAGCGTTGACTTCGATTGATTTCTTTGCGAGTGTTGGCATTACTTGCGCGCTCCGCGCTCTCGGGAGAGATGAACTGCAGAAATTCTCCGCAGTGAGGGGAGTATTCACCCGTTGGACACGTCGACGTCTGCTGGAGGGACCCGCAAGAACCTCCTTGGCAACTTACTTCGATGAGGACTCTTAGGCAAATTCCACTCCACGGCAACTATAAATTGGCGTGTCATACCAATCAGACGGTTAGCATCCGCGCCATTCATTTGGGTGGACCGTCTGCCGGAACATATGGGATCAATCCCTTCTTGTAGGCGACTTCCTGCACTTCGCGAGGCATCTCGCGTATATCCACAATGAAGCCATTGACCTTCATCATCCATACCATCGGGTTCTGATCTACCATGCTCGGCAAGCTCCAGCGCGGATCGAATAGCCACATTCCAAACATATCGCGAATAGATCTCGCCTTGTTCGCCCCACTACTCTGGCTGACACCGAACGCCTTGCACAACTCATCCGCGCGGACATGTGGTTTCTGAGACTTGTCGAACAGGAAGTTGACTGTCCCAAGTGCGTACACGATGCCGCAAGCCCAAATTTCCGGCTTGCCGCGTGTTAGCGGTGAAGGACGTTTGCGAGCGAGTGCTGCGGTCAGCTCCCGGCAGAGAGCGACATATTCATCGTTTAGATATTGATGACAGAATGGATCAATCAAACCCATGATCGCTGTAAATGCCGGTCGCATGGGGGCAGGGACAGCTACGGAGTGTTCTGTGGGCATAGGATCAGGAATTTGGAAGAGACACACTCTTTCTTCATGCTTCTCACCCTGTAGTATAGGGTTCTTTTTGATGAATGCAAAGAGCTCTGACATCTCACTTGTTGCGGACAGGCGGAACTGCGTCGCAGCTGGATACAGCTGTGCCTTTGGTGCACAATGCTGCTTGCCAGAGCTCCAGAGGCACGGTGGTCGACTCCTTTCGGCGTTGGAAACAATCGAACCTGTAACAGTTGAGCTACGCCGAGCGAAACGAACGCATTGCGCGGGTGGGCGAACCGGTAGGTGTAGTCGAGTCTGAAGTGGCCGAGAATCCTGCTGACGCCGAATCCCGCTTCAAGCAAAGTCGAACGAGAATCAAACGGACAGAGAGCAGGTGAAGAACTCAGAAACTCTTGAGGATGCGAGAGATTTCTTTCTTCAGAAGGGGAATGTCATTTCGCACGGTGAGCCAGACTATTTCGATCCCTCACATTCGGGACATTCGTGCTATTTGTGGATTGGTTTCTCGACCGGCTTTTTCGGAAGGTCGAAAGCCTGCGCTGTGAGGCTCACAGCAACTGCGCCACGCCGAGCGACACGAACGCGTTGCGGGGGTGGGCAAATCGGTGGGTGTAGTCGAGACGGAAAAGACCGAGGAGTCTGCTCAAGCCGAATCCGGCCTCATAGTACCAGCCATTTGTCGTTTTGCCAAACGGAAGCGCGGAACTGCTCCACGTCCGGGCCGTTGTAGCGTGGAGAATGACTTCGATGCCGTTCTTGTAGAGAAAGGGAATGTTCAGATACAGGAACGGCGTGTTGCGAAAATTGTGTTCAAGTGTGAAGATCACAAAACGTTGTCCCGTGAATTCCTTGACAGAACCGCCCCGCAGAACGCCAAATGGGCCGAATCCGTCGTAGCGTGACTCCAGGCTGAAGAGCCGTTGAGGCGGAATTGAGCCGCTTGAGGCTCCCACCGTCGCTCTAATGCTCAGCGTAGGCGAGAAAAGAAGGCGTCTTGAGTATGTCCTGAGATGCAGTTCGCCGCGCGCCGCGACGCGGGTGAAGTCGAATCCGCTAGCCAAGATATCCCGATTCGAATGCTCTATGTCGAGCTCGGCGAAGTCCTGCGCAATAAGACCAAGTGGAACCGGGTCATTACCGTATCGCGCCTTGAGCACGATACTGCGTGTCGTCCCATCGATGATCGGCGGATTGGAGCGATACCTGTTGCTTCGGTAGAAGAAGCTGTAGTCGGTGCGCTGGCGTGCAGATGTTTCGTCCCGGCTCTGGTACCCGAGCTGCAAGGAGAGACGAGAGACAGGTTTCGCGCCAAGCCAGATCTTCCATCCCTTCGTGTAGAAGTAATCGCGGTAGTCGCTTTTCGCGAAGAGCGCCCCGGCGAGGATCGCAAAATCGTCATAAAATCCCTCATCAGGGATATGGTCAAGCTCCTGATATCCTTCGATCCCGACTCTGTATCTGCGCAGCGAATCGAGGAACACTTCAGCGCCGACGCTGAGTTTCGCCTTCTTGTCTGAGAATCCATATCCCGCCGAGCCCGAAAGGGACAACCAGTTTGTCACGCTATCTTCGTTGACGTTTGCGCCGAGGAGTAAGCCTTCGACTCGATTGAAACGGATCTTGGTGTACTTCAGGTACGATAGCGGTCCTGAGCTGAGCCACACCAGCGGCCCTGAAGGCTGGAACTGCTTCTCCATGGTCTGCGTGCTGTCAAGCGTCTTGTAGGCCTGTTGTTCCTCCGACGTCAGCGGCAGCACATCCCGCTCCGCCCAGAACGAGGAATCGACTTTCATAGCGTCGGGAAGTTCGGTGCGACGCCGCTTCTTGAAGATGGAATCAGGCAGCTCAGGATTGATCTGGTAATCATAGATAGAAGAGGTCTGCTCGACGCCGATCCCCGGCATCGAAATACCGACGATGCTCAGTTCAAACATGCCCTTCAGCCGGATATCGGCGGGCATCCAGAAGCGATTTTCATAGAGCCCGAACTGCTGTCCGTAGTGGAGTTCAAGTTTGCTGAACAGAGGAAGCGAGAAGGCTTCATTTGGCGTTACCTCAACACCGACGAGGGAGTACGAGTCTCCGACGACATTGACCGCCCCGTGAAACAGAGGGGTGAGCCGCGTCTTCGGTAGAAGACGAATCGTGTAGGTTGGAACGCCATCCCGCACGCGCGTCTTTTCCAGCTTGAAGTCGTAGTAGTCGAACGCCTCCACCGAAGTGGGTCCCACAAAATCGAATCCTGCAAATCTGACTTCATCGTTGTAGAAGTTCAATATCCCACCGACGGCAGCAACATTCATCGTGCCCGGGATGTTCTCCGTCTGGCGCTTCTGCTTGATGACCTCGCGCAGAGTGTCCCCCTTTTGCCAGTATCCCGTTGAGTACGACTCCATAATCATGGCAATGGCCGTATCACGTCGCAGCACCTGACGCGTGAAAGCCTCGAACTGGTAGGTGTTAAGCGCCTCAATCCACCGTTTCTTGTTCTCGATAACTCTGCGCATGATCGCCATCGCGGGATCTTCATCCGTGACGACAAATTCGGCCATCTGTATGGGGGTTGGCTCGAGGCGAGTACTATGCTCCACCGAGCGAGTCAACTCAATCCGGAGTGTATCAGGGCGGTAACCGATGAAGCTGAAGATCACCGTATAGCGGTCCGGCTCAAGCGAGAGCCGATAGTATCCCTGGGCGTTTGTGATTGTGCCGCGGGAGGCTCCCTCGATCCGAATATTGGCCGCAACGAGGGGTTCGTTGTTCGACGCATCGCGAACAGTTCCCGAAAGGGTGAATGTCTGGCTGTGAGCGCCGTGGAAGGTCAGGAGGAAAAGAGCAAGAATAGACAGAGGGCGAACCATCGAAGAAATCAGATAGAGAAGAAGGGAGAGGCCTCAGTGATTACGGACGCAGATTTCGGGCCAAAGTTGCGCCGACCAGCTTTGCCGCTCGCCTAGACACAAGCCGAGCTCACTCGTATCGGTTGGCCGGGCAATGCCCCCCGAAACAGCCCATTGATACTTCTTGCAGGAAAAAGGGGCGGTGGCTCGCGACAGCTGTACTATGCAATCGCCAGACCGTTCTTTTGGTAGGACACTCTAACTACGCCCGGGCGGCGTCGTACACGAGTTCTGCGACATCTTTGACAGCGACAGTCTCAGCGGCTTCCTTTGCTTTCACTCCATCGATGATCATCGTCATGCAGAACGGGCAAGCTGTCCCGATCACGTCCGGCTTCAATGCGAGGGCCTCTTCCGTCCGTTCAATATTAACGCGCTTCCCTTCCTTCTCCTCCATCCACATCCTCCCTCCTCCCGCACCACAGCAGAAACCCCTGCTGCGCGAACGCTTCATTTCAACAACGTTCACACCCGGAACAGCGCGCAGGAGCTCACGGGGCTGTTCATAGATCTCGTTGTAGCGACCGAGATAGCACGAATCGT
>VGWB01000238.1 GCA_016873755.1 Ignavibacteria bacterium
CGGTCTCCAGATGACCTCTGGCGATAGTCGGCAACTTGCAGAGCTCATCCTGAAGCTGGCGCACGACGAGGACTTACGGGCCAAGTTGGGACGCCAAGCACGACAAGATGTTATCAGCCACTGCACTTGGGATGCCAACGTCGAACGCATCCTCCAATCATTCCAAACGCCGAACTGATGAGCCAACGGAAAATCGGTCTGCTTGTTATCAATGGTCCATTGCCTCCTCCGTACGGGGGAATCGCAACATACTTGGCACATACGCTTCCCTTCCTGGCTACCCACGGATTTGATGTTCACACCATTGTTGACAGGCCGCCGATGGATCCAAGGCAGTACGACGAGTTTCGACGTGCCGGAGTAAGCATCTATTATGGTGAGACTAGACACAGCAGGAAGATCGCGGAGATCATCAAGCGGATTCCGCTCTGGATCTCAACGATGGTTGGATCTCGCATGGGACCAGCAACGATGGCTCGGGCAGCCAAGTCGATCGCTGGCTGGATTGCTATCAGCGAAGAGGTTGTGAAAACGCGCAGGATCGACATCATTCACGCGTATGATTATCCCTGGGCACAGGGCTTTGCTGCTGCGCATCTTGCGAAGCGATACAACAAGAAGTTCGTACAGACGATCTTCGGTGAAGTCGTTCCGCATATCTCCGAACTTGTTCATCACGATGAGCGCGGAAACCGTTTCAAGAGATTAGTGCGACGCATTTTGGAACAGAGCAACCTTATCCTTTCGGTCAGCCATCATTGTGCACGCGAGATAAGCCATGTCGGCTTGGAGCCGGAGCGTGTGAAGGTGACGTACTATGGAATCGATGTGCAGCGCTTCAGACCCGACGTGGACACTTCTGCCATTCGCTTGCAATACAGTCTTGATGGAAAGCGTGTCGTCCTATTTCTTGGACAGGTTCGATCGCGGAAAGGTCCACAGGTACTGCTTGATGCCGCTCCCCTTATCCTCAGGCGAATTCCGAATGCCGTATTCCTTGTCGTTGGACCCGATTGCGGGATCGCAGCCGATCTGCTAGCTCGCGCTTACGAACTGAACCTCGGCTCGAAGTTCCTCATGCTTGGCCCCAAACCTGATGAGATGCTCCCCGCGTTCTTTGCTGCATCCGATGTGTTTGTGTTTCCAAGTTGTACTGCCATCGAGTGCCTGGGGCTGACGTCCATTCAGGCGATGGCGTGCGGAAAACCCGTTGTCGGCTCGAACATCAACGGTGTCCCCGAGGTGGTCATCGATGGTACCACGGGATTCCTGGTCGAGCCCTGTAATCCTGAGGCGCTGGCAGAGAAGGTGTCTTTGCTTCTTGAAGACGATGATCTTCGTAGGCGAATGGGTGCGGCCGGCCGCCAGCGGGCCGTGGAGCACTTTGACCGGGACCGCCTCGCGCATGAGCTTCTGGATTTGTATAATGATCTTCTTCGAGTGCGTGCGACGACATAGGGTGATTTCCGAACGTAGAAAGGACGTAATATGAAGATCGTTGCTGAAGCCCCCGTTCGAATCGATTTTGCGGGAGCGTGGACGGACGTTCCTGTTTTCTATCAGACGTTTGGTGGAGCGACGCTGAACGCGGCCATCAACAAGTACGTCAAAGGCGAACTCCTGACTGGAGCTCATCGAGAAATGAAGGACGGGATGACTGTTCACTATGAAGCCAACCTACCGTGGGGCGCCGGTCTGGGCAGCTCTGCGACGATGAACGTCCTGTGGCTCGGGCTTGTCAAGGGCCGACCGCTGTCGACCGTTCAGGAGCGGCTCGCCATCGCAGAGGATGCCTTCAGGATTGAAAAAGTTCTGGGCATCATCGGCGGCAAGCAGGATCAATGTGCCTCCGCCCTTGGAGGGATCAACGTCTTTGAGTTCTCAGAAGAAGGGATCCGGTCGACGCCGGTCGGGCTTTCAGCGACGCGTGTGAGAGAACTCGAATCGGTTCTGCTTCTGTGTTACACAGGAGCTGCCCGTCTTTCCTCGAGAATCCACGAAAACGTCTGGGGGAACTTTGCCAAGGGTCATCGCGATGTCATTGACGCCTTGATCCAAATGCGGGACTCTGCGTTTGACGGCAAGGAAGCGCTCGAGAAAGGGGAGTTTGAGAAATTTGGGAAGATCCTTACGACCCAGTTCGAGTGCACCAAGGTTATGGATAGTTCAACCAGCAACCAGACGTTGGAGGATCTTTTTGCTCTCGTTCGCGAGCACGTTTTCGGAGGCAAGCCGTGCGGTGCCGGCGGTGGGGGCTGCGTCGTTTTCTGCTGCAGAGGAGATCGAGAACGAGCACAGGCAGCTGCGAAGATCAGCAAAGCGGGTTTCACGATCATCGACTTCGCCTTCGATTTTCACGGGTTGAAGGTGAGCATAGAAAGCTGAACGTCCGGCAATTGAACAAGTGAAGTCCCGAACGAAGGTCTCTCGCATCGACACCAATTCTCAATGTCTACCTCGACAGTTCGAAGCCTTCCAACCCTGTTTCTTTGGCAGATTCTGAGCTTCGCGGCCGGGTTCTTGACACAGGCCATACTGGCACGATCCCTTGGCCCCTATGACAAGGGGATCCTCGACCTCTTCCTTCTCATCCCCGTTGTGCTTGCTTCGATCACCGAGCTAGGCCTGCTCTCGGCCAATACGTACTTTGCGGGTAAAGGGACTATCGACTTTAGCGCTCTCCACACCAATTCGCTTGTATGGAGCCTTGGCATCGGAGCAATCGCACTGGCCATCGGGGTGCTTCTTGTCTCCATCAGCGCCTCGCCGTTCGAATCTCTCACCGGCAGTTATTTCCTTCTGTCGCTGCTCATTCTGTTTCCCTCCCTCTATTTTTCTCTGTGGTCGGGATTGATGTATGGACGTGGACAGGCAGGAACCGTCTACTTCATCACTGCGACATTCTCAGTCATCTCCCTTGCTACGTATGGCGTCGCGCTCCTCTGTGGAGCCTCGCTCAACGCTATCGTCCAACTGAGCGCTCTTCTTCTTTTCGTCCGGACTGCGCTTGCCCTCTACGCCCTGCGAGGGAAGGTGTCGCCCAATCTCCACTTTGATTCTTCGGCTCTGAAGAAATGTCTTCAGTACGGCATTGCCCTTTGGGTTGGCCTGGCGATCAACACGCTCCATTTCCGGGTTAGCCAGTTCCTTGTGAGCTCGATGCTTGGTTCTGCCGAGCTTGCGTTCTACGCACTCGCCGCCAGGATTGCAGAGATGGCGTGGCTGCTTGATTTTGTCATTATCAACGCAACGGTGTTCCGCGTAACGTCATCGATCAGGGAAGAGTCCGTTCGGATTACGCAGCGAATGACACGCGTCATCGGCATGATGAGTCTCGGCGCATCGCTTCTCATCGGGGCTACCTCGCCTTTCGTCATACCGCTCGTGTTCGGTGAAGCATTCAGTCCTGCTATTGTACCTCTGCTCCTTCTGATCCCGGGCATTATTGGCTGGAGTCTGGCACGGAGTCTCTCCCAGTTCATCGCCTACCAGATCGGCAAACCGTGGTACAACACCGGCGCGGCAACCGTCGCGTTCGTCTTCAACATTATTCTGAATCTGCTGCTCCTCCCTTTGCTGGGGACACCCGGTGCGTCGATTGCCGCAAGTCTCTCTTACGCTGGCAACCTCGTCCTGATTTCGCTGATCTTCAAACGACTCTCTGCCGCACGACTGCAACCGAGTTTCGTGCCAACCAAAGATGACCTGCTGCTCTTGCGAGATATCGTGGTGCAATATTTTCCACGACGCGCAACGGATCAGGGCTAGGCAATGTACACCTCATATCAGAAATGGCAGGAATTCTATCGTCGGATCGAGAACAAAGCCAGGAGCCTGATCGATCCTGCCACAGGCCGCGTGGCCGCAAGCCTCGTCGAAAGCATCGCCTGTCCTTTGTGTGGGTCTCGTGCTTTCCATACCCGTGTTGTCAAGCACGGTTTCACGTATGTCACGTGTAGCCACTGCGGGTTTGTCTATGTGAATCCACAGTTTACATCGGAAGCGATCCATACTGTCTACAACGATGAGGACGTACGCGAGTTCTTCTTTCGCGAGCTTCTGTTGCCCTACGTGGAGCGTGACCAGAAACCTGAATTCGAAAGACGAATTGGTGAGATCAGGAAACATGTCCGGAATCCGCACCCTCGACTGCTGGACGTCGGCTGTGCCGCTGGATTGTTTCTCTCGATTGCTTCAGCACACGGGTTCGAAGCAGAAGGATTGGAACTGAACCAATCTTACATCGAGTTCATCAAGAACAATAGACCTTTGAAAGTCCAGGCCAAGCTCCTTGAGGCGATCGGTTACCCCGACGCGTCATTCGACGTTGTGACCCTTTGGGACGTGCTGGAACACTTGCCGAACCCGGTTGATACTCTTGGAGAAGTAGCACGGATACTCAAGAGCAATGGTGTAGTCGCCTTGACAACTATCAACCACAGCTGCATCAATGAGAAGTTACTCAAAGCTCGCTGGCGATACTATATGCCGCCTGACCATCTGTGCTCCTTCACACCTGCATTGCTTCGTTCGATGCTCCATCGCTGCGGCTTCACTGTTGTGAAGCTCCAGCACCAATACATGTTTGAAGTTCTGGCGGATGTCTATCTCCCCTTTCTGATTCCCAAGGGATCCTCAAATCCTTTGGCAAACACACTCAGTAAAATCAACAAGGTACTGTATCTTGTATTCACACTAACGTCCCAGGGAATCTTCAACATCCTCCACAGCGGCGACATCGTGACCGTGTATGCGAAAAAGGACTAAGGATATCCCGACCTTCACCCGAATCTTCTACCACCGCGTCGTTCGGCCGCGGATCTGGAAGACCTTCGTTTGCGAAGAATTGAGCAGGCTGTCGGACCAGGAGTTCCTGCAGCGATTCGCGTTCACTGGCACCACCGAGGAGTTTCTCACACACTTCCATTCCGCCGCGCGATTCCGCTTCTTCTTTCACCCCCGCAACCAGAAGGATTTCTTCCTCCAGCTCATCACCAGCACTCAAGACCAGGATCAGATTCTTTCGGAGGCACAAGACGTGCTCCAGAACCGGTTCGACACGCTCGGATCGGGAACCGTCTCCCTCGGGACAACCATCAACTGGCACGCGGACTTCAAGAGCGGCAAGGAATGGCCTGTTCGAGAACTCCGTAACGACGAAATCCTCGACCTCGGCAATCCCTCCGATGTCAAGGTTCCCTGGGAACTGAGCCGCTTTCACCAGGTTTGGTGGCTTGGAAAAGCATACTGGCTTACGCGCAACGAGCTTTACGCGCGGAAGTTTGGTGACCTCGTCGAAGACTGGATAGACAAGAACCCCCTTGGCAAAGGCGTCAATTGGCACATCGCGATGGAAGCCGCGATCCGCGCCTG
>VGWB01000239.1 GCA_016873755.1 Ignavibacteria bacterium
TGTTCTGGATGTCCGCCGCTATCAACCGCTGGGTCGATATCACAACCTGAACGTTCGCCTCCGCGTCGGCACAACAGAAGGCACAGTCCCCGCGCAGAAGATATTCGAACTCGGTGGACTGAGCACTCTCAACGCGTTTCCATTCAAGTCCGATGTGGGAAACAGGATGATTCTCGCGAATGCGGAGTTCATCATTAATGGTGATTTCCTTGGTGACCTGGCATTCTGGCCGAGTTGGCTTATGCGAGGTATCAACTTCATCGTCCTCGGTGATGCTGGCCTTGTGCGCTCCGAGTTGCCGAGCGCAACGTGGAGCGAGGGATTTGGCGCGATGAAGATCTCGGATTTCAAACATGACCTGGGTGTGGGCGTAGCGTCGCGCAGCGGCTCATTCCGGCTGGCATTTGTCTGGCGCACGGACAGGGCGGAGCCGGCACGGTTCATCTTCCGCTTTGCAAGGCCCTTCTGAAGCGTTGTACAACATAGGATGGAGTCAAGAAAGGTCGGACATAGAGTCCGACCTTTTTTGTCAAAGCGGTTTTCGACAATTTAACGTATTTTAGTCGAGGCACGAGGTCTTTCTTGCGATTGATGCCGTATGATTTTTCAGATGAATTGGAGACAGTGCGTATGCTTACGGTGACACTTGCTATTGTGTCGATTGCCATCCTTGCGGTTACTGTCTCATCCACATATGCGCAAGAGCAAGCGGAGGTTGCGCGAGAGCTCTTCAACTTATATCCAGCCTACCAGGTCCCGGAAATCACAACGCGGCGCTTCACGCAGAAGGAAATGCTGGGATGGCTCAAGCCGCTTCATGAGCAACGGATGTTTGATATGACGCCGGTTGGCCAGTCGGCAGAGGGCCGGACGATCTGGTTGCTGAAGGCGGGACAAGGAAAGACTAAGGTCATGATGTGGTCACAAATGCATGGTGACGAAGCGACGGCCACGATGGCTATTGTGGACATGATGAATTTCCTCGGCAAGAGACCAGACCACCGGGTTGCAAAGGCAATCCGGGAGCAACTGACGCTGCTCTTAATACCCATGCTGAATCCGGATGGCGCTCAACGGTTTGAGCGGCGTACAGCGCAGTTGATCGATGTGAACCGGGATGCGCTTCGTCTCAAGACGCCTGAGGCGCAGGCCCTCAAGAAGGCCTGGGAAGCCCACCGGCCTGAGTTTGGATTTAACCTGCATGATCAAGATCCGCGGACAACCGTCGGAAACACAAAGAAAGTGAGCGCGATTGCTCTCCTTGCTCCGGCCAGTGACGAATCGCGTTCGGACAACCATGTCCGGCGACCGGCAAAGCAGGTCGCTGCAACGTTTGCTGCAGCCATGCAACTTTTCATTCCGGGACATGTTTCAAAATACGATGACACCTTTGAGCCGCGTGCTTTTGGAGACAACATCCAGAAGTGGGGAACCAGCACGATCCTGGTAGAGTCCGGCGGCTGGCCCGGTGACCGCAACAAGATGTTTCTGCGAAAGCTGAACTGCGTCGGCTTCCTGACTGTGTTATACGCCATTGCAACAAATACCTACGAGCAAGCAGATCTCCAACTCTACGAGCAATTGCTGCCGAACACGAAATACATCTATGATCTGATACTCCGTAACGCACAACTGAAGGCCGCCAACAACATATCATCGATCATAGTCGACATCGGGATCAACATCGATGAGGAGCGAGATGCATCGACAGGTACAGTGAACCTTGTAGGCAAGGTGACTGACATCGGTGATCTCAGCACGTTCACTTCATTTGAGGAAGTCGATCTCAAGGGGAGCTCCGTCGAGGGGGTGATCACAAAGATTGAGCAGAGGTTGACGATGGATGAAATCCGCGCTCTGTCGGGCAAAAAATAGGAACAGCTCTCATAATCGCCCCTACCTTGCTATCCTCGACTGTTTTTCGTAGTTTTTCGCAAACGACTTTTTCCCACAACCCGCTCCGTTTTGCCCTCCAGGGAAAGTTGCCTGCCGGATATCCTCACGGGTGGAACTCGAAGCCGCGGTTTCGTGTTCAGTGTGCAGGTCGCAGCTTTGTCTGTTCATCGTGACGGGTGGGCTTGTGCGTGGGTGAAGGGAACGTGACAGGCGACCCATGATTCCACCAGTTCTAGCGGTTGTTTCTCGGAGTACGAAGAAGAAGCATTCCGAATTCGAGGCCGAAGCCCTGCCTCATATGGATGTGCTCTATAACTTCGCTCTTCGTACGACCGGAAACGAAGACGACGCGCGCGATCTGCTGCAGGAAACCTATCTCAAAGCATACCGCTTCTGGGACAAGTATGAGAAGGGAACGAACATCCGCGCGTGGCTCTTCCGGATTATGAAAAACTCGTATATCAACCGGTACCGGAAGGAAACCAAAGAACCGGACAAGGTTGATTATGATGAGATCGAGAATTTCTACAACTCGATTCGAGCGGAATCAACAGATCCCAACGACCTCCAGCAGAAACTCTTCGGTAATTTGCTCGGTGACGAGGTCACCAAAGCGCTCGAAAGCCTGCCTGATGACTTTCGCACTGTGGTGATTCTCAGTGATATCGAGGGATTGACGTATGAGGAGATTGCAGAATTCGTTGAATGCCCGATTGGCACCGTCCGGTCCCGTTTGCATCGCGGCCGGAAACTCCTTCAGGCGAAACTCTATGAGTACGCGAAGAAGCAGGGCATCGTTGATGGTGATTAGGGCAGGAGAACGGTAGAGCAACTTGTTACAGTGGATGTGAGGTGGTTTTGTGGATTGTCGTAGTTTTCAAGAGCATCTCGGCGATGCGATAGATCGGTTTCTCCCTCAGAGTGTTGAACAGGAGTTTCAGGCCCATCTTGACCTTTGCCGAAAGTGCCGTGACGAGTTTGAATTGGAAAGACTCTGCAAACAGGTTGTCCAGCGGAAGATCAAACGCGTCGGCACGCCTCCCGCTACTCAGGCCTTAGTTCTCCATTCCCTCCAGGAGCAGTACGCGAAGGCGAGTAGTTCAGCCGAAGGGTGGTGGGATCGGCTGTTTACCAGGAGGGCTCTTGTGCCTGCCATCGCCAGCGGGCTTGCAGTTGTGGTATTTGTTCTCTTCCTGACCGTTCAGCGGGATCCCTCCGAGGCTCTCACAGATCACTCGGCGTCGAACGATCTCATCAACCAGTCGTTCAAGAACTTCGCGCTCGTGCGCTCGGGTGAGCTGAAACCCGATTTCGTCGCGTCGTGCCCGGAGAGCGTTGCAAGCTACTTCAAAAAGAGCAGTATTGACTTTGCCGTGCATGTGGTAAGGATGCCGGACTGCGAATGGTACGGCGCTATGGCGGTCGAGCATGCCGGCGTCAAGATGGCGCACGTAGCCTATAGAACAGGGGACGACTGGATGTTCGTGTGCGAGGCGAGACACGATGCCGTGATGCAGAGCGCGAGCCTATCACTTCCCCCCGCAGCCAAGCGTGCTCTTACTGCGTCGAACTGGTATATCGACCCGGCTCATCCGGAGTGCAATGTCGTAATGTGGATAACGGATGGAGTGCTCTGCACTGCTGTTTCCACGATGAAGAAAGAGAAGCTACTGGCTGTGCTCACAACGAGGTAACCCCTTCCCCAAAATTGACTTCCCCCCCAAGTTACGGTCGTTAAACGCCCACCATGAGCCGGTGAGCAAGTGCAGGCGGTAGGCCGGCCGAGTTGATTTTTTCTGCGGCGGTGAAAACATCGTAGTCAGCACGGATGTTCTCGTACGTCCATGCCTCCGTGTCGAAAAGACCAAAGCTCAGCTTAGGGTTTCCGTCGCGGGGTTGACCAATGCTACCGACATTGATGATATATCGGTCTCGAATGGTCAGGTTCGGGGAGCCCCCGGATTCGGAAAAGAGGGCTGGAATATGAGAATGGCCGACGAAACAGATGCGATGAGTGAACGACTGAAACGCGTCTCTGGCATCGAAGTCTGTAATGATGTAGTTCCATTCATCCGGATTGTATGGTGAGCCGTGGGTCAGGAAGATCTCTCCCCGCTCCTTTGTGTAGGGGAGGGATTGGAGGAATTCTCGGTTCTTGTCGAGCAGTGCCTGGCGGGTCCAGAGTGCGGAGAGGCGTGCGTTCATGGTGAAGGAGTTCGCGATAGAGAGATCAACGGCGGCCGCGTCATGGTTCCCGAGCAGAATTACCATGCAGCGTTGCCGGATAAGATCGAGGCATTCATTAGGATTGGCGCCATATCCTACGACGTCGCCAAGGCAGATGATCTCGTCAACACCCCGGCTATCAATGAGCTCAAGCGCGGCGGTCAGAGCTTCGAGGTTTCCATGAATATCGGAGATGATGGCGAGGCGCACGTTAAGTCAACAAATCTGAGGAGTCATTCAGCCGGATTCGAACCGGTTACTACTTCAACATCAACATCGCCCGGCTTGCTGTGAAATCGCCCGCAGTGAGCCGGTAAAGAAACACACCGCTCGATAGCTTGCCGAATTTCTGTGCATCAAACACCACAATGTGTTTGCCAGGTTGCCTGGTGCCGTGCAGCAGCGTCGCGACCTCCCTCCCGACTATATCAAACACCTTGAGTGTTACGACGCTGGCGATCGGTAGCTCGAAGCTGATCGTCGTCCACGGGTTGAATGGATTTGGATAGTTCTGGTGGAGACCGCAGGCTCCCGGTGTCACTTGATCAGGGAGTTTTTTTTATCAACCGAGGAGATCACCAGGTCGGAAGAGAGTTTTCTATTGATCATGATCATCGTCGCGTCGGCGACGACGTTTCGCCCCTCTCCGATGTCCTTGTTATCAAGGCGGATGATCGTGTGTGATCCCTGCGTCAAGTATGCGCTCCGCAGCTTGTACCAACCGGTACTCTTAGCGTCCGTTTGATCAACGAGTATTGTGCTTGAATCGTCGGCGGCGAAGACCGTGTACGGCGCCCGGGTGGTATTGATATAGTTGGGGATATTATAAACGAAGATATCGTACCATGCGGAATACGGGACGTCAAAGGTGTACGAAATGCTAGAATATCCGGTGTCTGCCGCCATGTAGAAGTTCGGTTTGAAGCCCGGGAAATTGAGCTGGCGCCAACTACCAGTTCGTTTGACACCAAGATCGTCCTCGTTGACAATCGTCGCCTTCGGACGCCAGATGGTTCTGTTCCGATGGGGTAAGAGAGCGGGTTGTGAATAGAACGTTGCTTTCAGAGTATCCCCGCGGCGATTGTCTTCCGCTCTGAGCGCCTCATAAAAGAAGAAAGACTCACCGTTAACATTCCGGTCGCGATTGGCTCGAATGCAAGAGTCTAACAGACCCGGTCGGATATGGTAGCTCCCGACTCTTGCCAGAATGCCTGCGAAGAAGAGCGGCCG
>VGWB01000240.1 GCA_016873755.1 Ignavibacteria bacterium
AAACGAATGAAGCGCCAGGGGATGAGCTGGAGTAAGCGTGGCGCCAATAACGTCTTGGCGTTGCGCTGTCGTCGCATTAACTCCGTCGCGGCGTAAAGCCTGTCCCCCCACTAAAACGGATGCAACCCTTGTGCTGCCAATTCCTTGAAAATCACAAGTCATTTTGGTAGATTAGAACCAATGAGACGATTCCTGATTGTCTTCCTTGCATTTCTAAGTCCCGTCGCAACCGCTCTGGCCAGCGGAAAGGGGACTTACAGTTTCCTGCGTAACGAGGTCGGCGCCCGAGCCGCCGGGCTGAATGGAAGCTTCGTGTCGATGACGAACGATCCAAATGTCGTCTTCTATAATCCCGCCGCGTTGCCAACACTGGCCCGACCAATGGGTTCCGTCGGATTCCTGAAACACCTGCTCGATGTCAATGGGGGGTATCTGTCCTACGCCCAGGCGCTCGAAGGCATTGGGACGTTGGGGGGCGGCATCATCTTCCTCGACTATGGCTCATTTACAGAGACAGACGAATCTATGAACACGCTGGGCACGTTCGGTGCGAGAGACCTCGCTCTTGTGGCGGGGTTCGGCACTTCCATCGACGAGCTCTCAACCGTCGGTGCTAACGCGAAGTTCATCTACTCATCGATTGCCGGCTCGAGCTCGTTCGCCATCGCCCTTGATGCCGGGTTCTTGTACCGAATTCCGTCTGAGAACATCACGATCGGTGCGAGCATCCTTACCCTTGGCGTGCAACTGGACTCGTACCAGCAGACCAGAGAATCTCTTCCTCTCGACGTCAAGATCGGGATAACGAAACGGCCCGAGCACCTCCCTGTTCTGCTGAATCTGAACTTCCATAAATTGAATGAGTCTCAGGACGATTTCCTGCAACGATTCCGCTCATTCTCCTTAGGAGCCGAGTTTCTTATGAGTGAATCCGTGCGGTTGAGGGTGGGTTACAGCAATGAGCAGCGGAAGGAATTGAAGCTTGGAACGAGTGCTGGCCTGGCCGGAATCTCTCTGGGGGGCGGCATTCTTTTCGGCGACTACGTTTTCGACTACTCCTTCAACTCATACGGGAAGATCGGCGGCCTCCACCGCATATCCGTCGGAATGAGCTTCTAGATTTCCACCCCATACTCCTGTAGCACTTTCCTACCTCAACGCAGCCTCCAACGCGCGATCGCTCACGTAGAACAGCAACATCCCCAGGAACACAACGAGAGGCGGGATCCTGTCCTTCGACTTGTTGATTTCAGGGATAAGATCGCTCGCTCCGACATACATGGCAACCCCGGCGGAGAACGCAAAGCCCATTCCGATGAGTCCTTCGCTCACTTGCCCGAAAATCAGCACGCTACATGCGCCGAGCATTGTGGCAAGCGCTAGCCCGCCCGACGAAAGGAGCACACCCCTTCTGGAATACCCGGAAGTGAGCACGATGGAACCGATCGTGAGCCCCTCCGGTATCTTGTGAAGAAGGACTGCGAGGAAGATCAATATGCCCAGGAGAAAGTCAAAGTGTAATCCGACGGAAATCGCGAAGCCGTCGAAGAACGCATGAACAAAGAGACCGGAGAATGCCGAGATGCTGGCTGCCTTCGAAACCATCACGTCGGCATGGGTCTCCTCGCCAAAATGCAGATGACCGACGATCGTGTGCTCGAAGAAGTGAATCGTCGCAAATCCGATCATGCAGTACAGCGCCGCGGTTTCGCCAAGCGTCTCAATACTTGCCGGGATGAGCTTGATGAAAACCAGTGCCAGGATGAAGCCCGCCCCCAGTGCGAGAAGCATCTCTTGCGCACGCTGTGGCCACGATCGTTTGAAGTAGATCAAGCAGCCGCCCAACAATTCGGCCAGCGCCGCAATCAGGCCAAAAAAGAGGACTTGCAGGGTCATCAGTTGCGATCGTAGGGTTGTTGCATGAATCTGCGCGCCTCTCTGTGCGTGTTTTCGAACTCCTTCATGCTGAGTACCTTCTGGTACTGCGCGAGAGCAGAACCGCGCTTCTTCTGGAGATCATAAATCAAACCGATCGTTAGATTTGCCATCGACATGAATCCCGACGCCCCACCCTTGTCAATTGCGCGCGAAAGCTCGTCACACCGGTAGAGAGCTTGCAGGGCCTGCTCGAGGCTGCCGCTCAGAAAGTGATGGCGACCCACGTAGTAGTACGCCTCCCGTCCGTCGTAGATGTCGTATCCCGGCTGCTTGGCACGAAACCGGTTCGATACCTCGCTGAAGATCTTGAAAGCTTCGCCCCAATTTCCCATGCTCACGTAGCATCGTCCATACATCCTGTGAAACAGAGGATTGCGCGGATACTTGCTGTTGAGCTCCCGCGCGAGTTCGAGCGCACGGTGATGACTCTTTTCATACTGAAAGTATGTCTGAAGAAGGAAGTACTTCGCCTCCACCCGCGCATACCGCGCCGTCTGAGACGCGAGCTCCAACTGCTCCAACCCCTTCTTTCGGTCCCCGCGAGGCAGGAAAAGCATGAACGGCTTCACGATGGGATACTGCCGCGGGATCACATCTGCGTAGTAGTTGTAGATGCCGATACCCAGAAGCACATCGCTGTTGTCCGGCTCCAGCTCGAACGCTCGCCGGACGGCAGGGAGAGCGATCAACCCATCGCTCGCAGCACCGAGCCAAGTACCGCGATTGACCTTGAGTCTCCCTCGAAAGCCAACCGCCCCTCCCTTGAAAAACAAGGCGGTCACATCCTTGTCGTTCTTATCGAGACGTTTTTCGCACAGGTCGATGACCTTCTGGATCATATCGTAGTACCGCTTGTCCTGAGACTCGTCGTCGAAATGGCTGAGAATGCGCCACCACTGAGTCATCGCCTGGAAGAAGTATCCCGCTGGATGATCAGGCCTTTGCCGGATGACTTCGGCAAACTCTTGGTCGGCTTCGTCGAACTCGATATTGTAGATATTGTCGATTCCCCGCTGAACGCGGTCGTCGATAGCAGGATCTTCAATCCACTGACCTTTCGAAACAGAAGATGAGAGAAGAAGATAGAGAAGGGCGAACTTCCACGGAGAAGCCAGGACGTGCGCATGCTGAACCGGGTTGTGGGACCGGAGATGCACCTCAGATGATCCTCTCGGCGACATAGGCCCGTATGCTGGCGATGGTAATCCGGTCCTGCTTCATCGAGTCCCGGTCACGAATGGTCACCGTTTGATCCTGCAGCGTCTGAGAATCCACGGTGACGCAATACGGCGTTCCCGCCTCATCCTGCCGCCGATACCGACGGCCCACAGCACCGCTGTCGTCATAGAAGACCCGAAAGTGTGGACGGAGATCCGCTTCGATCTTCTTCGCCACTTCGGGCATGCCATCCCGATTGACGAGCGGGAAAACGGCCACCTTCGTTGGTGCGAGCTTCGGATGGAGCTTGAGCACGCTTCGCATTTCCATCGTGCCTTCGGCGGTCGGCGCTTCCTCTTCGTGGTAGGCATCAATGAGAAACGCCATGAATGAACGACTGGCCCCTGCGGATGTCTCGATGACGTACGGCGTGAATTTCTCCTTAGTCTGATCGTCAAAGAATTTCAGGCTCTTGCCGGAATATTGCTCGTGGCGTGAGAGATCGTAATCGGTTCTGTTATGGACACCTTCGATCTCCCCCCAGCCAAAGGGAAACTCATACTCGATGTCGTAGGCGTCTTTTGCATAGTGTGCCAGTTTCTTCTTGGGGTGTTGCTCCCACCGCAGCTTCTGCTTGTCTATGCCGAGCTCCAAGAACCAGTTCATCCGTTCCGAGCGCCAGTACTCGAAATACCCCTCGTCCGTTCCCGGCTTGACGAAGAACTGCATCTCCATCTGCTCAAATTCTCTCGTCCGAAAGAGAAAGTTCTTGGTGTTGATCTCGTTTCGAAACGCCTTGCCGATTTGTGCGATCCCGAACGGGACTTTCAATCGCGACGCCGATTGCACATTCAGAAAATTCACGAAAATTCCCTGTGCGGTTTCCGGCCTCAAGAAGACCACGGCCGAAGAATCCTCAACCGGCCCGATGAACGTCTTGAACATCAGGTTGAATTTCCGGGCATCCGTGAATGATCCTTTGGAGCCGCAATTCGGACATGGCAAAACCATCGCTACACGTGCGGCATCTGCGTCCGTTGCGACGCGCTTGGCGAACTCCTCCAGGACAAGCTCATCTTTTACCTGGCCGTCAAATTTGCCGGGCTCAAGCTCGCGTAGTGCCTCCTTTTTTCGCTTCACGGAGAGGTCTTCAAAGAGCGTATCCACACGATACCGCGCTTTGCACTGTTTGCAATCCACCATCGGATCGGTGAAGTTCTCAACGTGGCCAGAGGCTTCCCACACCCGCGGGTGCATAAGGATGCTTGCGTCAACGCCTTCTACATTCTCACGGTAGGTCATGTTTTTCCACCACTGCTGCTTGACGTTGTTCAACATCTCCACGCCCAGCGGCCCGTAGTCCCAGCAACCGTTCAGTCCGCCGTAGATTTCGCTCGATTGATATACATAGCCGCGACGTTTGGCCAGCGAAACAACTTTGTCCATCAGCTTCGACTGGTCGGCGCCCGAGTTCTTGTTCTGCGTCATTCGAGTTTCTTACCTTTTGGCTATCTGTTTTTAAAAGCGGGCTTCCTCTTTTCAAAAAATGCCCTCGTGCCCTCTTGGAAATCTTCCGATGCACAACACTCTCCAAACAACCTCGCCTCTTCTGCCTGGCCCTTCGCCAAGGACATTTCGTCGGTCGCATTGAGAGCTTCGAGGGCCTTTCTGATCGCAACTTGTCCTTTCGCAAGGATCTTCTGAGCGATCTCCTCAGCCGATTTGATCAGCTCTGCCTGCGGAACAACCTTGCTTACAAGTCCTATCTTCAAAGCTTCTTGCGCATCAATCGGATCTCCCGTCAGGATCATCTCCAGGGCCTTCGCTTTTCCAACGAGGCGAGCCAGCCGCTGAGTTCCACCGTACCCGGGTATGACACCGAGATTCACCTCAGGTTGGCCGAACCTGGCGTTATCCGCAGCGACCCGAATGTGGCAGGCCATCGCGAGCTCCGCTCCCCCGCCGAGTGCATAGCCATTCACCGCTGCGATGACCGGTTTCCCGAGATTTGCGATCAAATCGAAGACTGCCTGTCCGTCCGCAGAGAACGCGCTTCCGGATTCTTGATCCAGTTCCGTCAGTTCCTTGATATCGGTACCGGCAACGAAAGATTTTTCACCCGCTCCTGTGAGGATCACGAGGTCGACAGACGGGTCGGTCTGCATGCCCTCAAAAACCTGCTTCAGTTCAGTTTTCGCCTGGGCGTTGAGAGCGTTCAACTTGTCAGGGCGATTAATAGTGACGTACG
>VGWB01000241.1 GCA_016873755.1 Ignavibacteria bacterium
ATAGTATGGGCATACGTGTCCGATGTGAGCCCTCTTTGGAATCGATCTCGGCCGGAACTACGCAGAAGATTCGTCAGATCCTCATACGCTGTGATCACCAGACCCACGTCGGCTGCAAGCCCTGAAGGCGTGCCTTTCCTCGCAACGACGTTTTGGGGAGAACAGGATCTCATCCGAGGGCATGCCTACTACTTCCCCATTTTTCTTGTGCCGGAAGGCAAGAACGTAAAGAAGGGCCAGGAGCATCAGTTGGAGCTTCAGGCAACTTCGCTGGAACAAAAGCCCACGACCAATCTCTCGGCCGACGTGCGCGCCTATCTGGCAAAGCTTGGCATCAAGAATGTTGAAACGAACGTCCAACGCGCCTCGGTCATTTGGATGCACGCGTTAGCCATCGGTTATTCCCCCGCCTATCTCAAAGAGAATGCAGACGGCATCCGCCAGGATTGGCCTCGCATCCCGCTGCCAAAGTCTGCGGAAATGCTGGAGCGGTCGGCTGCACTTGGTCGAAAGATAGCTTCGCTACTGGACACTGAGAACGATGTTCGTGGTGTGACCTCCGGCACCGTCACGCCGGAGATGAAGCACATTGCTGTCATCGAAAGTGTCGAACGAAAGCAGCTCCGAGAAAGAAGTGAAGACCTTGCTCTGACCGCAGGCTGGGGACACGCCGGTAAGGACGGCGTCACGATGCCTGGCAAAGGCAAGATTGTTCGACGCGAATATACAAAGCTGGAGCTGGCGGCAATTCAGTCGGGAGCCAAAGTCCGCGGTCTCACACTGAAGAAAGCGTTGGAACATCTCGGCGAATCCACGTGCGATGTCTATCTGAACGACGTCGCCTTCTGGGGCAACATCCCGGAGAAAGTCTGGGAGTACACCATCGGCGGCTATCAGGTGATCAAGAAATGGCTCAGCTACCGCGAGAGAGGCCTGCTTGGCCGTCCGCTTACGAGTGACGAGGCCCGCGAAGTGATGAATATGGCTCGGCGAATAACGGGAATAATTCTCATGCAGCCGGCACTGGATGCGAACTACAGAAAGGTGAAGGCAGCAGCGTATGAATGGGGTGAAGCTGAGTCGAGCGCAAAGACGCCGAAGAAAGGCAATCGTTGAAGATCCTGTTTCTCGATGAATCGGGTGATCACAGCCTGACCAAAATCGATCCCCAGTATCCAATGTTTGTTCTGGCGGGCGTCATCATGGATCAGGAATATCACGACCGAGCGGCCACACAACTGATGAACGAAACGAAGCACGAGCTATTTGGACGCACGGACATCATCTTCCACTCGGCAGCGATCAGCCGCAACAGGGAAGGATTCGAGCGGGTCAAGGATCCCGGTTTTCGACTGACATTCTACGAGCGACTAAACGCCCTCATGATGCAACTGGAGTACGAAGTGGTTGCAGCAGCCATCAGAAAGGATGAACACGTGAGGCAATACGGATTGGCGGCCCTCGATCCATATTTGCTTAGCCTAGAGTGCCTCGTTGAGCGGTTTGTGTTTGCCTTGCAGAAAGCAGACACGCAAGGGATCATCGTAGCGGAGTGCCGCAACAGCATCCTCGATAACGAGTTGGAACTCGCGTTCTTAAACCTGAAGATTCAAGGGACACGCTACATCCAGGCCACGGAAATTAAGAAGAGAATCCAGAGCCTCTTGGCGAAGCGGAAGGAAGAGAACATCACCGGGCTGCAGATTGCTGATCTCGTGGCGAGTCCGATCGGGCGTTATGTGCTTGGGAAGGAGCCAAAGCCTGATTTCGAGATCATCAGGCGGAAGTTTCGGCAGGGAAAGAGCGGACAAATCGAAGGATATGGGTTGGTGGTGCTCCCCAAAAAACAGAAGGCGGGACCCGCTACGCAGTTCCCGCCCAAAACCTGAAATAAGGTACCTCTTTGCCCATCGAAAGTCAAGAGAAAAATAAGGAAGAAAATGGCTATTTGTTGCTTCGATGGTTGATGTTTGTACAATTCATGCGGTTTGTCACAATCATCGTCCGATTCCCAGGCGGAGATTCTATCAACAGTTTCTTATCACTTTAGTACGATCATGAAAAGCAAACGAGCTTCCAAGGCCTCAATGTGCCTCAAATTGGCCTCTACTCCAAGAGAGCTGCCCGTTGAGAAACTCCGCTGGCGATGCAAGCCAAAATCGCTCGGCGTGAGGAGCAGTTCCGAGATCAAGACGAGCAGGGAAATCATCGGCCAGGAGCGCGCACTCCGGGCGTTGCGGGTCGGACTGGCGATGAATCACTTCGGCTACAACATCTTTGTCACAGGCCTCTCCGGAACGGGGCGCACGACGACGATCAAACGAATGCTCCATGCGTTTGAGACCAAGCGCGGGGTACTGCGGGATCACTGTTACGTGTACAACTTTAAGAATCCTGACATGCCTCTCGCTGTCTCTCTCCCAGCGGGACAGGGCAAGGCGCTGAAGGATGACATGTGCCATTTCATCCGGGACCTCGCTCGCGATATACCAGCGCTGTATGAAAGTCATCGGTACCAAGAGGCGCGCAAATCGGTTCTTGGCCATTTCCAGGACCGCCAGAAGAGCGTGCTGCTCGATTTCGAGAAGCGGGTGAAGGAGGGAGGATTTGAGCTTGTGCAGGTTCAGGTCGGCAACCTGATGCGGCCCGACATTGTGCCTGTGGTCGGCGGGAAGGTGACAGGTTTCGACGAGATCGAAGCCCTGGTGCAGAAGGGTGAGTTCCCAAAGGAATCGTACGAAGCGCTGAAACAAATGCAGGAGGTACTCGAGAAGCAGATGGCGACGGTGTTTCGCGAGCTTCGAAATATTGAAAAGAAGGTTCAACAGTCCCTGGCCGAAGTCGAGGAACGCCTGGTGATGCCGCTCGTCGATGAAGGTATCGAGGTCCTGAAGACGACGTACGAGAGCAAGAAAGTGCACACGTATTTGGAGGACGTGAGGACCAATATCAAGGAGAACCTTGATCGGTTCCATAAAACGCAGCCACCGGGGCCTCCATCCGAGCAGGAAGAACCCCAGGTAGAGGAGAACTACCTCGAATATCAGGTGAATCTGTTGGTTGATAACTCTCAAGCGGAGCACATCCCGATCGTGATCGAGACCAATCCGAAGTACAAGAACATTTTTGGGATGGTTGAGCGGGTTGTCGACAGGGGGGGCGTCTGGCGGACGGACTTCACTCAAGTCAAAGCAGGCTCCTTGCTGCAGGCCGACGGCGGATACCTCGTGCTCAACGCTCTGGATACATTGGTCGAGCCGGGGGTGTGGCAGGATCTAAAACGCTCGCTTCGAACAGGCAAGGTGGAGATCCATGGCTTCGAGCCGATCTACGCCTTTGCGCCGACGGGGATGAAGCCGGAAGCCGTTGATCTCAACGTGAAAGTGATCATGATTGGTGATGCGGAGCTCTATCAACTCCTCTATCTCCGGGACGATGACTTCAAGAAGATTTTCAAGATCCGCGCCGACTTTGACTACGAGATGACGAAAGACGCCGGCTCTGTGGCCCAGTACCTGGGGTTCATCAGAATGGTCTGCGAGGACGAGAAGCTCAGGCAATTCGACCAACGTGCAATGGCAAGCTTAATCGAGTTCGGGGTTCGGCTCTCAGGGAGACAGAACAAGCTCTCAACGCGGTTCAACATCATTGCCGATGTCATACGCGAGGCGAACTACTGGGCTGGTCAGGTAGGGGCTACTATTGTCTCTTCACAACATGTGAAGAAGGCCATCGATGAGCGGATCTATCGCGTCAAGCTTATGGAAGATAAGGTCCAGGAGATGATCGACGAAGGGACACTCATGATTGACACGGAAGGCGCCGTGGTTGGTCAGGTCAACGGCCTGTCTGTGTATGACCTGGGCGAACACGCTTTCGGGAAGCCTTCGCGGATCACGGCGAAGACATCGCTCGGAAGAGCAGGCGTTATCAACATCGAGCGGGAGGCAGAAATGAGCGGACCGACGCACAACAAGGGCGTCGCCATCCTCAGCGGGTATCTGCGCAGCAAATTTGCCCAGGATAAGCCGCTGATCATGAGCGCAAGCATCACCTTCGAGCAGTCCTACAGCGGTGTCGATGGTGACAGCGCATCGTCCACCGAAATCTATGCCATTCTCTCCAGCTTGGCGGAAGTCCCGCTGCGTCAGGATATTGCGGTGACGGGGTCCGTGAACCAGAAGGGGGAAATCCAACCTATCGGCGGCGTTAACCTGAAGATCGAAGGGTTCTTCGACACGTGCAATGCCCGAGGGCTGACGGGGAAGCAGGGAGTCATTGTTCCCGTTCAGAACGTCAAGGACCTGATGTTACGAGAGGATGTGATTGATGCAGTCAAGAGGAAGAAGTTTCACATCTATGCCGTCTCGAACGTCGATCAAGGGATCGAGATCCTGACCGGAAAGAAGGCCGGCACACAGCGGCCAAATGGTGCATTTGCACCGGGGACCGTCAACCATCTTGTCAACGAAAAGCTGCGAACGTACGCAGAGGAGTGGAAACAATTCGAGGCGGGAAAGGAGTAGGGCGATCCCGCCATCACTGGCCGGGTCGCATTTCCCGGTCGCAGGAGACCTGCTCCTTGGTTCCAGCGCTCTTGCTTTTCGCGTTCGGATTGTTCATATTGGCCCCAGATGAGCTCCGTTGCTCAACGGCCGCGCCTTCTGCGCCTTTCGGGAAGGCGCGGTTGATTTCCTGATTCGGTGCCACGCATGTTGACCCGTGACGTAAAAACCGCGCGCAAAATCTGGACCGTACCGCAGGCGTTTCAGTTCTGCGAGCGGCTGACGTACGACCACTATGAGAATTTCCCCGTGGCGTCGCTTTTTTTTCCGAAAGACAAGCGACGCTACGTCTGTGCTATCTATTCCTTTGCGCGAATCGCAGATGATTTCGCCGATGAGCCGGGGCTGACGCCCGCGGAGCGCATCGAAAGCCTGAACGAGTGGGACGAGCAGCTCGTGGATTCCTATCGTGGGCATGCACAGCACCCGGTATTCGTTGCCCTGCGTGAAACAGTCGACCGCTTTGAGATCCCGATCGAATTGTTTCACCATCTCCTTCACGCCTTCCGGATGGATGTGACAACCCATCGCTACGAAACCTTTGAAGACGTTCTGGAATACTGTGAACACTCGGCAAATCCCATCGGGCGGCTTATGCTGCTTCTGTTCAATTATCGCAGCGAAGGGTCGATGCAGCAGTCCGATCTCATCTGCACGGCGCTGCAGCTTACGAACTTCTGGCAGGATGTCTCCGTTGATCTCCAGAAGGACCGTGTGTACATTCCGCTGGACGACATTCGC
>VGWB01000242.1 GCA_016873755.1 Ignavibacteria bacterium
TGAAAAGGAGCGCGAAGAGGAATGCAACGAGGATGCTCATTTCTCCGCCGGCGCTTATCGTGCCACGCTCCAGAAAGACCTGCTCTCTGAATATGGGGATAGCTACCATGGCGTAAAGAAGAAAGAGGGTACAAATAATCGCCAGCGCGAGTGACACACCATATATGTTCCGAGTGTTTGCACCCATATTCCCTCCACTGTGTGAAACAAGTCGGCCTAGCCCGGGTCCAGACGTATGCCAAAGCCTCTGCAAAACAACAAAGCCCCTGCCAGCTTTCGCCAACAGAGGCTTCCGATCCACCTTCACATTCTGTTCCCGGCACGTTCAAGACCTCCGGCGAGGAGTGCAGGTATCAAAGAATGATATGAAGCTATCACAATTGAATACAACCTGCAACTCCCAAATCTGCATCTTCTCTTGATTTGCCTAGCAGGGTGTGCGGCTTCGCTGGAGGTGTATAATGAACGACTGTCAAGATCACAGGAGTTGGCGTTGTCGTCTAGCTCGACGTTCGCGCCTTCTTGTTCTTCGCGAGTTCCTTCAGTCGATCAAGGACGCCGGCGATAAGTGCTTCTTTTTTGGCACGGCTCCAATGTTTGACTTGTTTCTCACGGCGCAATGCTTCCTTGTACGAAGGAAACTCTTCCGAATAGACTAGCGCAAGAGGGGGATCGATCTTAGTTGTTTGACACGCTCGGCCTGCGAAATGTTCTTCGATTCTCTTCGCGAGAAAACGCGTAGAACCGCAGTACAGGTGAGAAGATGTAAGGCGGAGGATGTAGAACCAGGCTGGCATGGATTGTTCTGAGTTTGCCCTTCGACTCCCCCTCGACTCGCACCTGAAAAACTCGGCGCTCGCTCGGGGTCGCTCAGGGCCTCCTCGACATGTCCCCTTGGAGGGGGAGGGCCCCGAGCGCCTGCCTGCCCTCTTGAACTCAGTGAGGCAGGCGAGAGTCCCGTCCTCTAAAATGGTTCGTCCCATCCTGAAGAGGACGGGACGAGTCGAACCGCTCCACAGGTAGGACTCTCCGCCGGAGGCGGATGCGCCTTTGGCGCAGAACCTACAACCCTCATAACAACGAAAGCCTGATGATACGTCACCAGACTTCCTTTTGCTCCACAGGTAGGACTCTCCGCCGGAGGCGGATGCGCCTTTGGCGCAGAACCTACAACCCTCATAACAACGAAAGCCTGATGATACGTCACCAGACTTCCTTTTGCTCCACAGGTAGGACTCTCCGCCGGAGGCGGATGCGCCTTTGGCGCAGAACCTACAACCCTCATAACAACGAAAGCCTGATGATACGTCACCAGACTTCCTTTTGCTCCACAGGTAGGACTCGAACCTACAACCCTCCGGTTAACAGCCGGATGCTCTACCATTGAGCTACTGTGGAATGACTGCTGCGTTGTCAAAGAAACCATCCGGTTGACGGTCGGTCCTCCCTGCTTCACCGGATGCTCTACCATTCCTGCCCGCCATGTTTTGTGGCGGGGAGCTACTGTGGAATGGCAGTGACGAAACAACCCGGAACACATCTTCCGGGTCACTTTAAATATATCCCAATTAGCGCGTAAAGTCAAACAGTTTGTTGCCGCAGATGAGCGTGTCCGCGACCGTGCTGAACGATCGCGAGCGGCGTTTCGTTGACATTCCCTCCATTTCGGACTATATTAACAATGAAGAATGGAACGACCTTATTGAGGAACGACAAAGGAGCGCGTAATGCTCAAAGGCGGCATGCCGAATATGCAGGGTATGATGAAGCAACTCCAGAAGATGCAGGAGAAGATGGCTCAGGTGCAGGCTGAGCTTGAGCAGAGGACCGTGACAGCAGAGGCTGGAGGCGGCATGGTGAAGGTGACTGCCAACGGCAAGCAGCAGATCATCAAGATCGAGATCGAGAAGGAGGTTGTGAACCCGGAGGAGAGGGAGATGCTTGAGGACCTGGTCGTTGCCGCGGTGAACAAGGCGCTCGAGAACGCCGCCGCTATGGCTCAGCAGGAGATGCAGAAGGTTACAAGCGGAATGATTCCCAACATTCCGGGACTGAACTTGCCGGGCCTCTGATCCCCGTCGATCCCCAGCCTACACTACCAGTATGATCTACACAGCGGAATCGGTTGAACAGCTCACCGAGAACTTTGCACAGCTTCCGGGTATCGGGCGCAAGACGGCCCATCGGTTGGCGCTCTTCGTTGTCAAAATGAACCGGGAGGATGTCGTTGCGCTGGCCAAAGCCCTCGTGAGCGTCAAGGACAAGGTGCGCTATTGCTCCATTTGTTCGAACATCACTGAGAGCGATCCTTGCTGCATCTGCACCAACGCGAAGCGCGACCGGTCGGTAATCTGTGTTGTCGAGGAGCCAACGGATGTCCTGGCGCTCGAAAAGACCAATGAATTCAAAGGTCTCTATCACGTTTTGGGAGGTGCGCTCTCCCCGCTCGACGGCGTCGGTCCAGAGGATCTGCGCATCAAAGAGCTCTTGAAGCGCCTGTCAGGTGCGGGCATCGAAGAGATCATCCTGGCTCTCAATCCGGATGTCGAGGGGGAGGCAACGACGCTTTATCTCTCCAAGTTGCTGAAGCCGCTAGGCATGAAAGTGACACGGATTGCCCGGGGGCTCCCGGTGGGAACGGATCTCGAATATGCCGATGAAGCAACGCTGAGTCGCGCCCTCGAAGGGCGGATAGCAATCTGATGAATCCCTCTTCCACAGAATGATTAGAAGTCATCTCAAAAAGGAAAGTCATTCCGTCGGATTCTAAGACGGAATCCAGAACAAAGCCCTGTCTGGATGCCCGCTTATCCGCCGCAAAACGGCGGACGCAAAAAACGCGAAATCCGCGGGCATGACAGGTTGTTTTTGAGCTAGGTTCTACGCACGATCGTGAAGCCATACGGTACGGTACTTGTCCTGATTATCACTGCGACACAGCTTGGCTGTAACATTTTTGAAACGCGCGATCCTGAGGCGCCTTCTCAGTCGAGCTCCAATTACATTCCTCCCACCGAACCCTCCCTGGTCTTTTCGAACATGATCAACGCGTTTCGAGACATGAACAGCGTGAACTACCTCAAGTCCTTTGCCGACTCTTCAACATCGGGCCGGAGCTTTGGGTTCGAGCCGACGCCGCAGGCGAAACTGAAGTACGGCGGGGTCTTTCTGAACTGGACAAAACAATCGGAACAACAGTACTTCGAAAACGTCCGTTCAAAGATCCCGAGCGGCTCCTCGGCCTCGCTGGCGTTCGACGCTTTGACGGTGCAGAGCTTGCAGTCGGATTCTGCACAATATGAAGCCACGTACCGACTCACCGTTCAACATTCCGTTGCCAGCATCCCCAGGGAAGCCCAAGGACGGGCGCAGTTCTTTCTCCTCGCCGACCGCTCGCGAAACTGGGTCATCTGGCGGTGGATTGACGTTCCGACGGGCACGAGCGCGTTCACGTGGAGTGATCTGAAAGGAGAGTTTGGACAATAAGAGTTCTGGGTTTGGAGTTTTGAGCCATGAGTGCTTATGAAGCGCACTGTAATCATACTGCCGCTTTTCTTGATCCTCGGTTCCTGTAACCCTTTTGCCCCCGGGCTGGATGAGAGCCTTGAGGAGGGCGACTCGATCCTCGGCGATCCGGGTACGGTCGACGGTGTGTTCCAGAACATCAAATACGCTTACACGTTTCGGGATACAACGATCTACGGCCAGCTCCTGAGCTCCGAGTTCTCGTTCGTCTACAGAGACTACGATCGGGGCGTAGACGTGACGTGGGGAAGGGATGAGGACATGATGACGACCCACGGGCTGTTCCATAATGCTCAGCGCCTCGACCTTGTCTGGAACAACATCATTTCGATCTCTACCGATTCGTTGAACACGCGGGCGGCCGTCAGCCGCAATTTCAATCTTACGGTTACCTTCAATCCAAGTGATATCATTCGCGTCGACGGGTACGCGACGCTGGCGCTGGCTCGCTCCGAGGCTCAGAGACCGTGGCTGATTGTTCGCTGGCGCGACGAGTCGAATTTCTAGGCGGAAGAGGAATCCGGAGCTCAACTATGCAGGTCACGTACATTTTGCGTGAAGGATTCTCAGGTTTCAAGCGGGCCAAACTGTCCACTGTTGCGGCGATCATGACGATTTGCATCTCGCTGCTGCTTCTGGGCTCGTTTTCAATTTTGGTGTTAAATGCCAACAGCATCGTCCAGTCGCTGCGGGAAAAAGTCGAGATGGAGGCGTTCCTGGGAGACCACCTTTCACCGATCGAGGTGTCCATCGTCCGCGACAGCATTGCTTCGCTGCCGGGGGTCCGCGAGGTCCGCTACATCTCAAAAGAACAAGCTGCAACGATCTTCAAGGAGGAGTTCGGCGAGGACATCCACAGGGTGCTGGATTTCAATCCCCTGCCGGCGTCGATCAAGATCTTCCTGAGTGACGGCTACAAGACGTCCAGGGGCGCGGCGTCGGTCTACAACGCAGTCAAACAGATCAAGGGTATCGACGACGTCATTTACCGAAAGACGCTGCTCGAAATGCTCGACCGGCGGGCCACGACCTTCCTCTGGCTGATCTTCGGGATCGGGGTGTTCATCACCATCTCATCGGTCTTTCTCGTGGCCAACACAATCCGGCTCGCGATCTACGCGAAACGGAAGATCATCAAGACCATGAAACTCATCGGAGCAACGAGATCGTTCATTCGCTGGCCATTTGTGCTCGAAGGTCTGGTTCAGGGACTCGTCGGGGGCTGTGCGGCGGCAGGCATACTCTTTCTCGTTTTTGAATACCTTGCAGAATGGATTTCCGCTGAACTGTCAGATTTTGTCCTCATCGAACCGATCTACTATGGAGCGATCGTCGCCGTCGGGTGCGTGCTCGGCATTCTCGGAAGTGCGATTTCCATCCGGCGGTTCATCGGCACCGCTGTTGTCCATGAATGACGTCGAAGATTGCTTTTTCTCCAATTCTTCTCTACACTCCCGCAACAGAAATTCGCTGTAATAAGAGTGCCGGTCGTTTCCATCCACTGTTCCCGACTCCCGAAGGTCCGCGGCGAAGCCGTCCCTTTGGGGAAAGTTTCCTTCGGCATGAAGCGTTTGGCTTACCGGGCGATGCAGCCTTGCCGTGAACAAGGGAACCGAGTCGAACTCAGGGGTTTTTCAAACTACAAGGTACGTTAGCATGAACAAGTTCATGGCCTTCTGGCGTTCTTCCGTCGGCAAGAAAATCATCATGGGCGTGAGCGGGCTCTTTCTCTGTACGTTTCTTGCCGTGCACTGCGGCATC
>VGWB01000243.1 GCA_016873755.1 Ignavibacteria bacterium
GATCGCGGTATACGGTCTGCCGTACGTGTAGCGAACGCTCCACGTATGCTGTTGAATCGGCTGGAGAATGCCGCCGTGCAGCGAGCCGAGTCCGTAGTCCGTCGTTACATAGGAATACCTGTACACCGGCGGATTCTTCTCCGCACCAAAGCGAATCACATTGCGTACGCGCTTGCGCTCTTTGTGGACGTAGGGTGCGCTCCTGTCCAATGCAATCTTGTAGATGATCTCCGGCAACCGATAATCTGACAGAGCGGGCAGGACGATCCAGGCCGAACTCGACCGCTGCCCTGTGCCGAAGTACAGATAAGCAAACGCCGACGCGCCGGAGAGCAGGGGCTTGTAGACTGCAGGCTGATAGATGCGGCTGAACCCACCAATATATTGACCATCGAGATGCTCAACGGCGAAGTCCGCAAGAACATAGTCAGCCATCATTCTGCCGCGGAGTTTCATCTCAGGATCGCGGGCAAACTGCGAGAGAAGGATCATCGGCACGGCGTACTCCGGAAAGTAGTCGGGAGAATCGAATTCCCCCTGTCCAATTGTTGTCGTCACGCGCATCCAGTGGACAAGGTACTCCTTGGCCTCCTGTCGGTTTTCGTCGGACGTCTTGCCGTTGTACCACTCTGAACCCGGGAGATTTGGCCACTGCTCGGCTGCAAGGAACAGGGCGGTATAGTACATGCACCAGTGGTTCTCCGTGTCACCACGATAGGGCGCGTAGGTCTTCCACGCGTTCCGGACGATTGCTCTCGTCGCCGGTGACATCTTCTCCTTGCCGTGCAGATATGCTCCGATGACGGGAACCATCCAGAACATATCGCCGCGAGGTTGCTGCAGGAGTGCGCCGAACATGCTGTCTGCCCGAGCAAGGTCTTTGCTCAGTGCGTAACGCACCGCAATCTGGTAGTATCCCACTCCCTGCGATGTGTCGTAGGTCGATACCACCTCCGAAGCCCGTTCGCTGAACTCGTTCAGATAGGTCTGCCGGTCAACCAGTTGGCCGATCGAGGAGTCCATCGCAAGAATCCAGAGCAAGATTGAACAGACGCGTGTCATCATGACATTTTCCTTATCAAAACGGTTGAACGGTAATAGCCCAGACCTGCGATCCACTCAGACCCGCGCTTCGCCACGTCGATCCGCCGTCATCCGACCGAAACACCCCTCCCCATTGCGTGCCGGCAAAGACACGGTCGCCGTTCGTCGGATCAACGGCAATCGAATGGATATTGAGGTTCGTCAGCCCCGAATTCGTCCTCCTCCAGCTCACCCCTCCATCGGTTGACTTGTACACCCCTGTGACATACCCGCCGGCGTATAGGGTCTGAGGATTCTGTGGATCAAAGGCAATCGAGTAGAAGGTCGAGTGATCCAATCCAGCCTCGGTCTTCTCCCAGTACTTGCCACCGTTGCGTGTAATGTAAATCCCGTGGTCATCCGTTCCGGCAAGAAGGACATCTGCATTCTTGGGATGCTGAACAACCACTCGAACGCCGCCCACGTTCAATCCCGTCCGGAACCATGTCTCCGCTCCATCGTTGCTGCGATACACTCCATCCTCCGTGGAGCAGTAAATTGTGCTCGAATTGGAGTGATCGATGACGACGGAAGACGTGAACCTCTGCTGCACACCTTTGGTTTTTTCCTCCCACGTTGTTCCGCCGTTGATCGTCCTGTACACGCCATAGGGAGTTGCGCAAAACATTACTTCCGGTGTGCGCGGGTCAATTGACACCCACAGAACTTCGGTGATTTCCCACCCCGTTGTGATCTTCCAGGTTGTCCCCGCATCCGTCGTCTTATGAACGCCGTTGCCCGATGCAATGCAGACCAGCCGACCGCGAGACGGGGTGTGCACAGCCATACCGAAAGCACGGATGTTATGAGGCCCGGTGTGCTGCCATGTGGTGTCGCCTGAAGACCGAAGTGAGAACAGACCCGTTTGAGGATTCGCTGCCCCCACGACAAAGAGCTTCGTGGAAACAACCGATGCGTAAACTGTGGATTCCTGAGCGTACAGGTCAACAGAACCCAATGAGACGGCAACGAGCGCCGTTAGCCAGAGTGAAGATCTGTTCAATCCATCCATCGTTGATTTTGAGCGTAGCCGTTCATGGATACAATTCTATCTGCTTAACATGTGCCCCCTGCAACCCAATGTTCTTCCAGGAGCCGCCTCCGTCGAATGACTCGTACACACCTTGTCCACACGTACCGATGAGCAGATGCTTGGGATCATCAGGGTGAACGAAGATCGAATATATCGCCTCCACATTGGGGGCCGGCGATACGAGCGACCATGTACGGCCGAGGTTCTCACTTTTCCACAATCCCGTCCGATATCCCCCGGCGTAGAGAGCTTGCCCGTCGCTTGACGACCGAAGCGCATAGAAGGATGTTTGCGGGAGATTCTGCCCACCGCTCCATGTTCGCCCGCCGTCGGTCGTCACTCGCACACCGTGATCCTCTGTCCCGACAAGGAGCACCGCAGTCTGTTGAGGATGCTGAAGAGCCGACAGGATTCCCGGCACCCCAACTCCGAGCTGCCTCCAATGTTCGCCGCCATCAGTTGTCTGATACAGGTCATCCTCCGCTGCAGCATAAAGTTTCCGTCGGTCCGTCCGATCAACAACAAGCCGCTGCACATACCAACGCTTCATCCCCTTCATCTTCCTTACCCAATGTGAGCCATCATCAGTCGATTTGAAGACCCCAAATGGAGTTGCAACATACAAGATGCTCGAGTCTACCGGATCGAGTGCAACAGAGAGTATCTCTTCAGTCTTCCACGTTGTGAGCACACGCCACGTTCTGCCTTCGTCTGTAGACCGATGCAGTCCGTTTCCCCCGGCGATGTAGTACCGTCGAGTCGCACCCCGCTCCCAAAACCCGATTCCAAATGTAAAGAGGTTCGGGCGGTAGATGTTGTGCCATATCGTATCACTCGACATTCTCTTAAAGAGACCAATGTTGCTTGATGCTCCGCCGGACACGTGGCCCCGATTCAGGAAAACGGCAGCGTAATAATTCCGCCGGCCATCCTCTAATCGTTGAGCATACAGGCTGAGAGAAGAGACCACAGCCACCGAGATCGCAACGATCCTGCTTGCCCTCACTGCAGTTTTTGCCATTCTTTGATGGTCGCCTTGTCGAAATCAAGTTCCCGCACATGGTTCTTATACGTCATTGTCACCACACCGCTTTTCCGCTCACTGTGCAGGTATGGGCCGTTGAAGAATTTGTACTCCGCGAAGTTCACTGGCTTGCCGTTGAGCAAGCGTGGACCGTTGAAGGTGAACTTCATGTGGTCGCCAGAGCGCGTCGTGTATTCAATGGTTGGATTCCTACCTCCACCGGTCAGCGCCGGACTTCGTGCTTGAAGGTTGCGCTTAAATTGCTCGAATGGGCCCTCCTCGTCCGATGATCCAACCTCAACGACGATGCAGTTCATCAGTTCGAAGCTGCGCCATCGCCAGTTGATTTCCTCCTCGATCCATTCGTAGGGACGGAGTGAATAAAACGCCACATAGGTTGCGCCCATCCGGCAGAATATCCAGCCCGATGGGTCAATACTCCGTTCATCGAGATTCTTCGGAAAGAAACCGTCGATGTGCGGGTGCGTTATCCCTTTATCGATATTGTAGAGAACGAGAATCGTGTTCTTGTGTTGAAATGTTTGCTCGAACGGCGAGCTGGAGTTCCACTTGTTGGGATTGGTGTAGATCTTGTGGTATCGATCAACCTCATCTGAAAGGAACTTCTGTTCTTCGGGGAAGAACATCGCCAGCTCTTTGCCTGAGTAGAATGGATGGAGAGTGAAGATCGTGTTGTATGGCTTGTCGGATGCAAAGGTGACATCCCACGTATGCTGCTGGATCGGCTGCAGAATCCCGCCCTGCAGCGACCCGAGTGCATAGTGGCGCGTCATATACGTGTACTTGTAAACTGGCGGATTCTTCTCAAGACCGAAGCGAATGATGTTGCGCACTCGCTTGGTCTCGGTATGCACATATGGTGTGCTTCGATCCGTCGCAATGCTGTAAATGATCTCGGGCAGGCGATAGGAGCTCATCGCCCCGAATACCGTCTCCCACCCTCCGCGATGGCGGGGACGGTACCGTGTCTCCTGCCAGAGCTCAAATTGCGGCTCACCGAAGTACAGCCACGCCCACAACGCAGCCGGCGCGGAGAGAGGATTCATGATATCCTCTGGATAGTCCCGGCTGTGGCCGCCGCAGTAGTTGCCGTTGAGATGTTCCACGGCGAAGTCCGCAAAGAGGAGGTCGGCCATCATCTGTGCTCTTCGCTTCATAACCGGATCGCTCGCAAACTCGTAAAGAGTGAGCACCGGCGTGATGAACGTGATGAAGTACGTTGGAGAGTCAAACTCCCCCTGCCCGATCGTGGACGAGGTCTTGAACCATAGATTCAGCCATTCCTCGGCTTCTCGAAAATTTTCGTCGGAACTCTTCCCGTTGTACCATTGGGACCGGCCCTCATTCGGCCACGTCTGAGCCGCCAAATACAGTCCCGTGTAGTACATCACCCAGTGATTCTCCGTATCGCCCCGATACATGGTTCTCTCGCGGAACGAGTTGCGCATCTTTGCCTTTAACGAATCCGGCAGCTGATCACGCAGCCTCAAGTAACTCCCGATCGCGGCGTACGAGTAGAACATGCCGCCGATGCTCTGGTCGGTTGTCAGGGAGTCCAGCATCTGAATGGCGAACTCCTTGTCTTTGCCTGTGACGAGCTTCGCCGTTACGGTAAAGAAGCTCCTATCCCTCTCGCCCGCCACAACCTCAATGAGCCGCTGCCGGCGTTGCTCGAACGACGGTTGAGCTCGGGCCTCAACCGAGGGCACGAGAAAAAGAACCGTCAAGAGGATGACCGCTGAGTTTCTCATCGCACCGACAGCCCCCAGACCTGACCTTCATCCTGACTGTTGAATTCCCAGCGGCTGCCGCCATCCGTGCTCCTGTAAAGCCCGCCGTTGAGCGTCCCGGCAAGCACGATTCTGGGGTTCGAAGGCACCACAACGAGCGAATGAACATCAAGATTCTTCAATCCTACACTACACTGCTTCCACGTTGTTCCGCCATCGAGCGACCGATACACCCCGCCCCCATGTGTACCAACGTACAGAACGCCTGCAACCGATGGATCAAACACAATCGCGTAGACCGTAAGGTGTTTCGGAAAGCTCTGGGCGGGTTCCCACGCTGCCCCCTCATCACGAGAGACAAAAAGGCCATCGTTCTCGGTG
>VGWB01000244.1 GCA_016873755.1 Ignavibacteria bacterium
AGGCTGGCGATGAACAAAAGGTCTAAGACAAAAGCGCAGCTCATCAAAGAACTGGCGTCGTTGCAGTGGAAACTGCGGGCGGTTGAACGCACACAATCGAGGGGGCGCAGGGACAGCGGACGCACGCACACACAGGAAAACCTTCTGAGGAAGGATGCTCTGCTCAACCAGATCATGGACCACATGCATGACGTCGTGGTTCTCACAGATTCCAAAATGGTGCTCCGTTACGTTACACCTTCTGTTCGGACCATCCTCGGGTATGACCCGCAGAAGATCGTCGGGACACCGGCGCTGGCGTTAATCCATGAAGACGATATTGAGGGTGTCTCGAAAGTCCTCACACATTCGCTGCGGAACAAGAAGTCCGGCAAGGCTGAGTTCCGGTATCGCCACGCACAAGGGCACTACGTGTGGCTGGAAACCCTAGGAGACCTCAGCCTCAACAAGAAGGGGGAGATCGAAGCTGTCGTTCTGGTCTGTCGCGACATCACCGAGCGTAAACGTACTGAGGATCAACTTCGGCAAAGCGAGGAGCGTTTCCGCGGGCTTCTGGAAACCGTCAACCTCATTGCCGTGACCCTTGATCTTAACGGGACCGTCACGTTCTGCAACGACTACTTCCTGCACCTCGTGCAGGCAGATCGGGCAGACGTCGTCGGTAAAAGCTGGTTTTCCAATTTCCTGCCTGAGGACCAGCGGGATCAGGTTCGGGCAATGTTCATGTCGGGAATCCAGAGCGCCGAGCTCCCAGCACGCTACGAGAATGAGATCGTAGCAAGGGGTGAACGCCGGATGATTCGGTGGAGCAACGCGCTCTTGCACGGGCCTCAAGGAACAATCGTTGGAACCGCAAGCCTCGGAGAAGACATCACGGAACACAGGCGAGCCGAGGAAACCCTCCGCCAAAGCGAGGAGCGGTACCGGCTAGTACTGGAACATATTGATGAGATTGTCTACAAGCTGAAACTTGATGGAAGTTCCTGGCGGCAGGCAACCGTTGAACTTGTGGGCGGCCGCGTAGAACAAATCCTTGGTTATGCTCCTCAGGAGTTCCTTGCTGATCCGGATCTCTGGTTCAAACTCATCCATCCGGATGACATCCCTTCACTGGACGAGCGATCCAAGCATATCTACCGCGCAGGAAAGCCGGGAACCCGGGAATATCGCATGAAACACCATCCCACGGGAGACTTTAGGTGGATCGAAGACCGCGTCGTTCCTCAGTGCGATGAATCAGGTCAAACCATCGGCGTATTTGGCGTTGCTCGGGACATTACGGAGCGCAAAGAAGCCGAACAGGTCCTTCGAGAGAGTGAAGAGAAGTTCCGATCACTAGCCGAGCAATTGCCGAACATGATCTTCATCAACCGGCTTGGGCGGGTTGTATACGCGAACAAGAAGTGTGAAGAGGCTATGGGCTACGGCCGCGAGGAGTTCTACAGCCCTCACTTCAATTTCCTCAGAATGATAGCCCCGGAACATCACGAACTCGTGAAGACCAACCTTGCAAGGCACCTCGGAGGAGAGGATATCCCGCCGTATGAATATACACTCGTTGCCAAGGACGGTGCACGCATCGATGCCATTCATACAACAAAACTCACTGAGTACGGCGGACAGCGCGCGATCCTCGGCATCATCACCGACATCACCGAACGGAAGGGCATGGAGAAGAAGCTCCAGCTCTCCGATCAAATTCTTCAACGTGTCGGATCACTGGTTTTCGTCGCCGATTCCAACGGCGACATTGTTTACGCAAGTCCCTCGGCAGAAACCATTCTTGGTTACAAGCCCGAGGAACTTCTCGGCAACGGCTGGTGGTCTGTGAGCAAGGACGACCCTAAAGCCGGTGCGTTTGAGAAGGGGCGGGTGGCCCGGGTTTCCCGCCGAGAACTCCCAGCCGCGGTGTCACCCTATGAGGCATACGTACGCAGTCGCGATGGTGAGTTGCGATGTATTCTCTGGCAGGATTCCGTTGGCCTTGAAGGGATGGTCATCGGCGTCGGCCAGGATATCACTGAGCTCAAGAGAGCAGAGGAGGCGCTCAGGCAAAGCGAGATTCGCTTCAAAGCGCTTATCGAGAAAAGTGCAGATGTTGTTGCCATCATGGATGCCGCCGGAACACTTGTCTACGAAAGCCCGTCGGTCAAGAACGCCCTTGGCTACCAACCCGAGGAGCTTGTTGGTCACAATGCATTCGAACTTCTTCATCCAGAGGATCAGTCAAAACTCGGCGAGCTTTTTCAGCGCGTCCTGTCGACACCCGGAGGAAGCCAGTCAGCGCAGTTTCGTTACAAACACAAGGATCGTACGTGGAAATGGTTTGAAGGTACAGGCACAAATAACCTTGAGGATCCTTCAGTCAGAGGCATCGTTATCAACTACCGGGACATCAGCACTCGCAAGCTGGCAGAGGAGGAATTGATCAGGCTCCGGAAGGCAGTCGAGTCGTCCGGAGAGGTTATTTTCATGACTGACCGCGACGGTACCTTTCGGTTCGTCAACCCCGCGTTCACAGCTGTTTACGGCTACACCGCCGATGAAGTTGTTGGCCTGGCGACACCACGCATTCTAAAGAGCGGCACCATGCCCGGAGAGAGCTACAAAACCTTCTGGGAGGCGATCCTCAGCAAGAAGCTGGTACAGGCTGAGCTGATCAATACAACAAAGGACGGCCGTCTTCGCACCATCGACAGCTCCGTCAGCCCGATCCTTGATGATCAGAGCGAGATTGCGGGGTTCCTGGCCATCCAACGCGACGTCACCGACCAGAGACGAGCAGAAGAAAGAATGCGTGAACAAGCCGCGTTGCTCGACATAACTCAGGATGCTGTCATCGTCCGTACTATGAACGATGAGATTCTCTTCTGGAACAAGGGTGCGGAGCGCATTTACGGCTGGTCGGCTGAGGAAGCGATCGGAAGAAATGCGCTTGAGATCTTGTACAAACATATTCCGAAACAACTGGAAGAAGCAAATAAGTCTGTCTTGCACTCTGGCGAATGGTCCGGCGAGCTGAGCCAAATCCGACGAGATCAAAATGAAGTCATCGTGGAGAGCCGTTGGACGCTGATCCGCGACAAGAACGGGCTGCCGGTCTCAAAACTTACTGTGAACACCGATGTTACATCAAAGAAACGGTTAGAGAAGCAGTTTCTTCGCGCGCAGCGCATGGAAAGCGTGGGGACCCTTGCGGGTGGAATTGCCCACGACTTAAACAACGTCCTGGCCCCCGTGTTGATCTCACTCCGCATTCTTCGGGGGAAGCTCCCCCTTCCGCAAGACCAGGCGCTGCTCGACCGGCTCGAATCCACCGTGCAGCGTGGTGCCGGGCTCGTTAAGCAAGTACTCACCTTCAGCCGGGGCGCGGAGATCGCCCGCGCTGTTCTCCAGATCCGCCACTTGATCGAAGATATCAAGCGGTTTGTGAAGGAAACGTTCCCGGCTTCTATCGAGATCACGACAAACGTTCCACGAGATCTCTGGACAGTGAGTGGCGACGCGACACAAATCCATCAGATCTTGTTGAACCTCTGCGTTAATTCACGCGATGCAATGCCGAATGGGGGAACGCTGACTATCGCAGCCGAAAACTTGGTGGTGGATGATAACTTCGATCAGCTCGACGTGGACGCAAAGGCAGGTGCACATGTCGCGATCTCTGTGAGCGATACGGGCATCGGCATCTCCCCAGAAATACGGGACAAGATCTTCGAGCCATTTTTCACGACAAAGGAAGTCGGTAGAGGAACGGGGTTGGGGCTCTCCACCGTCTACGCCATCGTCAAAGGCCACGGTGGTTTCGTTCATGTGCAAAGCGAAGTCGGCATGGGCACAATCTTCACGGTCTACCTCCCGGCCACACCTTCCCAGAGGATCGAGCAGCCCGTCAAGGAGCCACAGGAACTCATTCAAGGCAACGGAGAATTGATTTTGCTCGTCGACGATGAGACAGCAATCTGCGAGATAACGAGGATCACCCTGGGAAACAACGGCTACAGGGTGATTACCTCGGGCGACGGAGCCGACGCGCTAACTCAATATTTTTCTCATAGGACGGCTATCAAGTTGGTGATCACGGATATAAGCATGCCCGTTATGGACGGTCCTGCATTGATTCGAGCTCTCCGACGCCTGGATCCCGAACTATGCGTCATTGCCACTACCGGGTTGGAAGACAAGCTCAAAGTTGCCGAGATGCAACTATCCGATGTCCAAACCTTTCTCACTAAACCGTACACCGCCGAGAAACTCCTGACAGGCGTGCATGATGCGCTCAGATCAGTATCCTGAATGATTGTGTTTGCACTGGTGGTACCGGGAACGATCGTGGTCCTCTTGCCGTACATCCTGGCGAAACGGTGGAACGGGGGAATATTTTTCGAAGCACCGCACCTCAGAAAGAAGCATGGCGTCTGGACAAGATGACGCACACCCATCACAAGTGAGATAACGATGCAACTCTTCATCCGCCTTGACCTCCTTGTTGTATTTCTTTTGATAGGCTCGCTCGTCGCCCAAGCCCAAGAATCAAGCGAAGACACGCTGGCAACGTATCATCTTCAGGAAATGCTGGTCACTGCGGTGCGTGGGGGCGGCGAGGTTCTCCAACTTCCGATGGCCGTGAGCGTGATTGGATCAAGGGACTTCGCAACGAGCCGCCGTGTTGGCTTGAATGATGTGCTCTGGGCCACCCCCGGTGTCCTCGCACAGAGCCGTTCAGGCGGGCAAGATGTTCGCCTCACCGTACGCGGCTTCGGTGCCCGCGGAAATGGCGATCGCTCAAACGCCGGCACCATTCGTGGAATCAAGCTCTTGGTCGACGGTATTCCGGAAACAGATCCTGACGGACGCACATCGCTTGACCTCGTCGATCTCCAGAACGCCGCGCGGATTGAGGTGGTGCGCACCAATGCATCGACCCTCTTCGGGAACGCTTCGGGCGGTGTCATCAACATCGATTCGCAAACTCCCTTCACCGCGCCGTACGCCGAGCTTACCACCGCAGTCGGCAGCTTCGGATTGAAGCGCGGCAACTTGAAGGTCGGTGCAGTGCTCGAAACGGGTCGGCTTTCTCTCTCCGCCTCCAGAGTCGTATTTAACGGCTGGCGTGGCCACACAACAAACTCCAGCACCCAGATACATACCTCGTTGGTTTCAGAGCTTGGCAAGTCAACGCGTCTGAAACTGCTTGCCGGTGGTGCCATCACCAGACTTCAGATCCC
>VGWB01000245.1 GCA_016873755.1 Ignavibacteria bacterium
CGTAAGGTCGGCCTTTGTAGTAGAATTCGCGGCCGCGCTGGATATCGCTTTGCGCGTACATCGAAGTCCAGTTTACCGCCCCAGCACCCGAGGAGATGGCTTTGAATCGATTGGTGTGCGTGAGGATCCAGTTCGACCAGTGGCCGCCGGCGCTCCAGCCCATCACGCCCATCCTGTCCCCGTCGGCCAAACCGATCTTGATGAGATGGTCGACGCCCGTCATGATATCCTCGTATCCCTGACGGAAGTAGTCGCCCGAGATCTGCATTTTATGGCGCTCGCCGTAGTTTGTGGAGCCGCGGTAGTTGGGAAGCAGGCATGCGTATCCGGCGCCGGCGTATACGTGGGAATAGTATCCATGACTGGCGTTGAAGTTCAGAACCACCGCACCAGCTGGACCCCCGTGGATTTGCACAATCAGAGGGCAGCGCTTCCCTTTTTCATACCCCACCGGCTTCACCAGCACGCCGCCCACTCTCTTGCCGTCGCTCGATTGCCATTCAACTTCTTCAACTTCCCCCAGAGCGATGTCAGCCACCTGCGGATTGGAGTCCGTCAGACGTATCCAGCTCGACCGATCTGTGATGTCTCCGAATGACTTGACCGTGTAGTAGTCGGTTGGGGAAACGGAGCTTGAATAGCTGATCAAGAGGCGCCTCGAATTGTCATCTTGGGAAGCCCTCACGCTCGCCTGTTCTAGCGTAACCCGGGTGACCTTTCCTGTTTCCACGGAGAGAGTGAACAGTTGGTTGGTAACTTTGATACCATCGTTGAAGCAGATCGTTTTCCCATCATCTGACCAGAATCCCACCGTGACGTCACCATCGAAATCAGCGCCAAGCTTCCTCCACTTTCCGCCACTGTCTGTAGTCCGGCGCAGATAGACGCGATCATTGCGGAAGTATGTGAAGTCATCATCGGCCGAGAAGGCGATGAGTGAGCCGTCAGGCGAAAAGCTCAGGCTGCTTTCTCCGATCTCCTTGTTGTTCGTCAGCCGCTCGATGTTTCCCGTTTTCACCTCGAGCAGATACAGATCACTGTACGTCTGCGATTCCGTCACGGTCCTCAAATACCGATTGCCCGGAGTCCCGCGAAAGCCGATCCACTCGCCGTTGTCAGCAATGCTGACGCTGCTGACGCTGTAATCTGTGCTTGACGTGTGTCGCGTCTCTTTCTTCGACTCAAGCTCAATCGACCAGAGGTGGACCAGAGGAGATTCCTCATTTCGCACGCGGACATCGAATTTCTTCTCCTTGCGCTGCTGGTCGGCCTTGTCGACGCTGTCGGGCGAGAGGAAATAGATCCGCCTGCTGTCAGGGGAGAATTGCCAGGAGACAATTGGCGCTTTGCGCTTGGTGAGTTGTGAGGGTTTCGCTTTGTCGAGTTCTGCGACCGAGATGATCCAAAGTTGACGCTCGTCCTCTTTTCCTGCTGAGAATGCCAACCGCTTACCGTCTTTGCTGAAGGAAAACGATGAGACTCCATCCTTGGCATCTGACAGCTTTGACGCTTCGCCGCCATCCGGGCGCATGACGTACACTTGGTTCTGGGAAGATTTGGATTCGGGAGCGTCGCGATTTGAGAGAAATGCAAAAAGTCCGCCGCCCGGGGCCCAGCGTGGGGTAGTTTCATTCTTGTTCTTCGTGAATGTCATCTGCCTTGTCGAAGGGACTCCTCGTTCCATTGAAACAAGATAGATGTCAGTGTATGATTTTGCTGCTTTCCAGTCCGGGATCGAATACGTGTAGAGGAGCCACTTTCCGTCGGTGCTCACGGCTGGACTGCTGACAGACCGCATTTGCAGGATGTCCATGAAGTTCATGGCCCGTTTTGTGCTCGTCTGAGCCGTCACGCTGGCAAAAGCACAAATCATGAGCGTCGCTATCGAGAACAATCGCCAGTTTTTCATGGGGGTCGCCTTTCGCATTGAAGTGGTGGGAATCGACGAGCAGAAGATCCGCAGTCGATGCCCGTGAAATCTATCAACAGGAGCCGGATTTGTCGTCGGGTTCTTCAATTGTTATGCCACATTGATGAAGGGCAAATCGAACGTTTTCCGTCTCATTCTTGGGAGAGGTGCAAACGCTGACAATGTCAAAACTCCTTGCCTTTCGGAACGTCGATCAATATATTGGCTCCGTTGCAAGTGGAATTCAGTCTGAAAGGTGGACACGAAGTCAATTCATCAATCGAGAGGGTTTTTTCTATGGAACAGGTTCTCTCCTACATCGAGTCGAACAACGAGCGATACCTCGGGGAGCTGAGAGAGTTGCTCGCCATACCGAGCATCAGCTCGCAGAGCGATCACGTCCCAGACATGCGGCGTTGCGCAGAATGGGTTGCGCAACACATGCGTACGATCGGGATGCAAAATGTTCAGATCATGGACACACCCGGCCACCCTGTGGTTTACAGCGAATGGCTTGGTGTGCCGGGAAAACCGACGGTCCTTCTGTACGGTCATTACGATGTACAGCCTGTTGATCCCGTGAATCTGTGGACATCGCCGCCGTTTGAGGCAACGATACGCAACGGGAGCCTCTACGCACGCGGTGCCGCAGATGATAAAGGGCAGGTTTTCATACACCTCAAGAGCATTGAAGCGTACATGAGGAATGTCGGAAGCCTGCCGGTCAATCTCAAGATGATTATTGAGGGTGAAGAGGAAGTGGGGAGCGAGCATCTTGAGGGTTTTGTCAAAGAACACAAGGAGCTCCTGAAGGCAGACCTGGTCCTCATCTCGGATTCGTCGATGTTTGCCAAGGGAATCCCGTCGGTGTGTTATGCTCTCCGTGGACTTGCCTACATGGAAGTCGAACTCACGGGTCCCAACACCGATCTGCACTCAGGATCGTTCGGCGGCTCGCTGCACAATCCGATCCAAGCTCTTTCGGAAATGATCGCGTCGCTGCACGATAAGAGCGGGCGGATCACGATCCCAGGGTTCTACAATGACGTTCGTCCTCTGACGAAAGCTGAGCGCGCGGCGTTCAAAAAGCTTCCCTGGAACGACAAGAAGTATGCGAAGCAATTAGGGTTAAAGCAACTCTACGGCGAGAAGGGATTCACCACGCTCGAACGGCTCTGGGCCAGGCCAACGCTTGAGTGCAACGGGATTTGGGGCGGCTACACAGGCGAAGGGGCGAAGACCGTAATTCCTTCCAAGGCGTTTGCGAAGATCTCCATGCGTATCGTGCCTGACCAGACCTCAGTCAAGATCGCCAGACTCTTCGAAAAGCATATGAAGAAGATCGCGCCGAAAACCGTCGATGTCAAGGTCCGAATGCTGCACGGTGGTGAGCCGGCGATCACGCCGATCGACAGTCCGGGCGTCCGGGCCGCTGCCGCCGCACTGCAAAAAGGATTCGGGAAGAGGCCGCTCTTCCAGCGCGAGGGAGGCTCGATCCCGATCGTCGTTCAGTTCAAGAGGCTTCTGGGTCTCGACACTGTGCTCCTGGGATTCGGTGTGCCGGATGAAAACGCGCACGCTCCGAATGAGTTCATTCACCTCGACAACTTCTTCGGCGGAATCAAAACAGCAGCGCATTTCTACGACGAGCTCCCGGACTATTGGGAAAAGGGGAGTCGGCGCAAGTAGCCGGCTCGGGTGTGAGGCGGACAGAAAGGCCCTGACCGTGCGTCAGGGCTTTTTTCTTTCTGCATCGTTTCGTACTTTCCTTCAGCCAATCGAGCGGATGAAAGACCATGAAGATCTACACCAAAACGGGTGACACCGGGGAAACTTCACTTTTTGGCGGCGATCGGGTTCCCAAGGATGCACTCCGCATTGAGGCATACGGGACGGTTGATGAGCTCAATTCTGCTCTCGGCGTTGCCCGTTCGCTGAAGCCTCGTCCCGAGATCGATGAAATCGTCGCGCAGCTCCAGGAAGATCTATTTATCCTCGGAGCCGATCTCGCGACACCGTTGGCCAAGGAGTCTCCAGATGTCCCTCGGATCCAGTTGCTCCACGCAGAGCGTCTTGAGAAGAGGATTGACTCTCTCGAGTCGAAACTTCCGGCGCTCAAGACTTTTGTTTTGCCGGGCGGTTCTCCTGTCGCTGCTGCCCTCCACGCCGCGAGGGCGCTGTGCCGGCGAGCTGAGAGGCTCGTCGTGAAACTCTCACATGAGCAGAACATCGGCTCCCCGCCCCTTGTCTATCTCAACCGACTTTCCGACCTCCTCTTTCTGCTCGCGCGTTTCGCCAACCGCCTCGAGGGTGTGCAGGAAACGGCGTGGCTCGGCCGGAAGAAATGATGCCGCTGCTCGAACTGCCCTCAGGCAATATGCCAGCCACGTGAGGCCCGCATGGAATTGCGGAAGGTTATGAAACGTCTCCAATCCCTGGGCCGGCCGGGCAATATCGCCGGCATGGCTCGATTTGGCATCACGCCGAAAAAAGCGTTCGGCATCTCCGCTCCAGACCTTCACGCCCTTGCGAAAGAAATCGGAACGGACCAACGGCTCTCACTGAAGCTCTGGGAAACAGAATATCTCGAAGCGCGGGCGCTCGCGAGTCTCATCGGTAACCCGAACGAGGTGACGGAAGCTCAGATGGATCGTTGGGTGAAGGATTTTGACTGCTGGGCCGTATGTGACGCATGCTGCAGCCACCTGTTCGACAAGACGCCGATGGCATATCGTAAGGCAGTGGAGTGGGCCAGGAGCGACGGGGAATATGTGAAGCGGGCGGGATATGTGATGATGGCGACACTGGCGGTTCACGACAAGCGTGCGGGTGATGAGAAATTCCTTCGCTTCCTCCCTTTGATCGTTCAAGGGGCAAACGATGATCGCAATTATGTGAAAAAGGCGGTGAACTGGGCTTTGAGACAAATTGGAAAGCGCAACAGGAAGCTCAACCGTTTGGCCATCGTAACAGCCAAACGTATTCGCCGTCTTGACTCGAGACCGCCACGCTGGATCGCTTCAGATGCGTTGAGGGAACTCAGGAGTAGTCGCGTGAGGCGACGTGTTCTATCCAAGAAAGACGTACCCTCGCGGAAGTAGCGGTGCACGGGCTCGGTCATGTGCTGTCTGGCAAAGTTTGTACGCGTGTCATAGGCTGAAAAACTATCATTTTCGTTGACAAAAAAGCAAATGATGTCTATATTAACACAACTTTTTGGCTTTTTTCCTCACGAATCTTCCCTTGCTGATTGCTTGTATGCTCACCGAGTTTGGCAAGATCCTCAACTTTCT
>VGWB01000246.1 GCA_016873755.1 Ignavibacteria bacterium
TACGGTGTCGGCGGCGTGCTGGCGTTGTTCCACGACGCACTCGTCACCCTGGGGATCATCTCCCTGGCCGATGGTGTCATACCCGGCCTCAACATCGAGATTACGCAGGAGGTCATCGCCGCCTTCTTGACGCTGATTGGCGTTTCCATTAATGACACGGTGGTTGTATTCGACCGCATCCGGGAAAATCTCAAGATCTACCGCAGTCTTCCGTTGTTCGACGTGATGAACATGAGCATCAATCAGACGCTGAGCCGCACGCTCATCACCAATGGCACAATCATCGCCGTACTGCTGATCTTGCTCTTCGCTGGAGGTGAATCGACGCGCGGCTTCGCATTCACCCTCACCATCGGTATGATCACAGGCACTTATTCCTCCATCTACATGGCCAGCGCATTCGTGCTCGATTGGAACATCCGGAAGCAGCGCAAGAAGGAACAACGCGCAGCGGCGTAAGGTCAGAGTCTGGGATTTGGCTGAGAAACCCGTTATATTGCACCGAAATTCAAGATAACTGGAATCAATAGGAGCCCGCATGAAACTCAAGATCAAGGAAGTGAAATCGGTTATTCTGATCGAACTCAAGGGAAATGTGATGGGCGGACCGGACGCATCATCCCTGAATGAGGAGCTCCATAAGCTCATTGATGCGGGTAAGAACAAAGTGGTTGTTGACCTCGGTGAAGTCAAGTTCATGAACAGCTCGGGTCTCGGCATGCTCATCGGAGCGCTGACGACCGTACGCAACGCCGGCGGCAACATGAAGCTCACTCGCGCCTCCGACAAGATCCAAAGCCTCCTCGTCGTGACCAAGCTCGTCACCGTGTTTGAGCATTTTGACACTGTTGATGAGGCGCTCGAGTCCTTCAAGTAAGAGCCGAGTATCATATAAAGCAGGAGAAAGAGCGAATCAAACCGGTTCGCTCTTTTCGTTTTGATGCAGATTCTGTGATTGTGCTTTTCCAATGAGCCTTGTCGGTCCCACTCTATTGACGCGCCTACCGACCCCTTCAACATCAGGCCGGACAAGAAATGTGAAGATCTTCCTTCTCGCGGCCTGTATCCTCATGCTCCTGGCATCGTGCGGGCAAGAGAAGAGACAGGATGATTCTGACCTCAAGACCTTCACCGACGACTTCGGACACACAGTAGCGCTTGGAGACCGGCCAGCACGCATCGTCTCGCTCGCTCCAAGCATCACCGAAACGCTCTTTGCGCTCGGCCTGGACTCATCGATCGCTGGCGTGACTGACTACTGCGACTTTCCTGAAGCTGCAAGATCCAAACCGCGAGTCGGCGGCATGCTGAATCCCAACATCGAGCGCATCGTCGAACTGAAGCCCGACCTTGTCTTGATGTCCGCGTCTGGCAACATGCAGACGGACTACCAGAAGCTCACGAGCTTGCACACATCTGTGTTCGTTTCCAATCCCCGCACAATTGACGGAGTGTTGAAGTCCATTGTTGACATCGGAGAGTTAACGCAACGGAAGGCTGCGGCCGAATCCCTGGCAGCGAAGTTGAGACGCCGGCGTTCAGAGATCATCGAACAGCTTCGCACCAGGCCGGTTCGAAAGGTTTTGCTGCTGCTATCGTTGAACCCAATTATCGCTGCGGGTGAAGGCACCTTCCTCGATGAACTGATCACGACTGCATATGGCGAAAATATCGCGCGCGGTTCAAGAACCGCATATCCTGTGCTGAGTCGCGAGGAGATCTTCCGACGTCAACCGGACGTGATCCTCGCAACAAATGACATCGTGAAATCCGCAGATGCGATCGTATCCGCCTATCCGGAGTGGAAGTCGCTCCCTGCAATCCATCACGGACGCATCGCTGTTGTTGATGCCAGCATTCTCAGCCGCCCGGGACCCCGGGTGCTCGACGGACTTGGAGCGATCGCCGCAGCAATTCACTCCAAACGCTGAGCGTTCATCCCTTGATTTTGACGTGCGTTTAGAATACATTTTTGCCTGCCGAGCCTTATCTCACACCCTCGGCGGTCAAAGAGCCCCTGTTCTCGAGCCCGAACAATTCCAAGCACACGCTTATGCCGCCCCCCTCCAAGCCCGTCTTCGTCGCTGTTGCCGGAAACATCGGCGCAGGCAAATCGTCCCTTACCCGACTCCTCGCCCAACACTTCGGCTGGAAGCCCTACTTCGAGTCAGTTGACGACAATCCCTATCTGCCGGATTTCTACGCGGACATGCAGCGATGGTCGTTTCATCTGCAGATCTACTTCCTCGCAAACCGCTTCAAGCACCACAAGCGAATGACGGAATCGGGCGAATCGGTTATCCAGGACCGCTCGATCTACGAGGATGCTGAGATCTTTGCCCGCAATCTCTATGAGATCGGCAAGATGGATCAACGCGACTACGACAACTACGCCTCGCTCTTCCATGTGATGACCGATTACCTGAAGACGCCGGATCTGATGATCTATCTCCGAGCGTCGGTCGACACCCTGATGGAACAAATCTCGCGGCGTGGAAGGTCGTTCGAGCAGAAGATCCAGCGCGATTATCTCGAGCAACTCCAAAAACACTACGAAAGCTGGATCGGCAGATACAACCGAGGCCCGCTGCTCGTCCTGGAGAGCGACCACCTCGACTTCGTGAATAAGGCGCAGGATTTGCGGAACGTGATTGAATCGGTCCGGAGCAAGCTCGGTCTGAAATTGGCCTAGCGATCACTTGGCTCCAGATAGAAATGGCACTACCACGTGGTGGCAGTGCCATGTGTGTTTGTCACGATAAGCTTGCGCGACACGCGACGCGCTCGCGGGCAAATCAAGCTGTGCAGGTCTTTCGACGGTCGGAACAAGACAAGGCTTCGAACGGCCCGGAAAAAGCTGAGAGCTCTTCCCCTCTTATCAGCGCTAGCTTTTTGTCTTCCTCGTCAGCAGCTTCGTGTATACGGTGCCGTCTCTCAGTAACCCAACAGCGACTTCAAGCTGAGGGTCATTCTCCAGTGACGCCTTGATCGCTTCCCTTTCGCCCTTCAACCTTGCAATGATCTCGAGCTTCAGAGCGGTGCGAACCTCGTCGCTGTATCTTTCGAGTGCTCTCGATTTCTCTGCCTCAATAGTCTTGGCGATCTTCTCGAAGCACTCATAGAACGATTTGCCGTACCGCCCTTTCTCGGCTGCTTCTCGGAGCTCCTTGAGCTTCATTTCGGCCTCCTCCTCGTAGTGGAAGTCCTTGTCCCTCAAGAAGTCCTCGAAATCCTTGAGAATCTCGTTCGTGATCTCGATGCGGTCGGGAATGGCTTTCTTCTCGGCGGCGTAGTGATTCGCATACTTGAAGAACATCGCCTTTCGGTTGAGCTCCTCCATCAGCGGATTGACCGGCTGATCCAGAACCACGGTATCCGGCATGATCCCACCCCCCTCGAGCACACGCCGGTTGTGTGAAGTGCGGAATTCATGTCTCAGGCTTTCCGGTTTCACCGTTACGATTCTATCTTTCGAATGACGGGAATAGTCAATCTCCTGTATGCACCGGCCGCTTGGTGTATAGTAGCGGCCGGATGTGATCTTCAGAGAACTGCTTTCCGATAATCGCGTGATCGTTTGGACCAGCCCTTTGCCAAATGTGCGTGTTCCGACAATCAGGCCGCGGTCGAGATCCTGAATGGCCCCGGCAACAATTTCGCTGGCGCTGGCGCTTTGCTGGTCAACCAGCACAGCCAGCGGAACGTTGGGCAGCATGGGCTTCTCTGCCGAGTAGTACTTCCGCTCGGAATCGATGCGCCGACCGCGCGTCGAAACTACCAGGCTGCTCTCTGGAAGTAATTTCGAAGCAACGTCGACGGCAACATCCAGCAGGCCGCCGGGGTTGCCACGCAGGTCAAGGATTACGCTCTTGATCGCCCCATCGGATCTAAGCTCTTTAACGGCGTTTCGTAGATCGTCTCCCGCTGTACGCGAGAATCGCTCCAGCCTGATGTAGCCAATCCCATCCTCCACAAACCCGGCATAGGTCACATTGCGCACAGGGATCTCCTCTCGGATCAGGACAAATTCCAGCGGTTTTGGCTCACCGTCCCGCTCAATCTTCATCCGCACTGTCGTTCCCCTCGCTCCACGCACCATCAGGCGTACGTCTTGAAGCGACATCGACTTCACGCTCTTGCCGTCGATCTCTAGAATCCGGTCACCACTTTGGATTCCCTGTTTTGCCGCTGAGAACCCTTCGATCGGGTTGATGACCGTGACAACGCCATCCCGCAGACCGACAGTGATTCCCACGCCCGCATACTTTCCTGATGTGACCAGGTCGATCTCGTCTGTCTCTCTTTCTCCGAGGTAAACGGTGTACGGATCCAGAGTCTTCAACATCCCGTCAATTCCTGCATGAATAAACGCCTCGGGATCGATCTCGTCCACATAGTTCAATGCTACTTCTTGGTATACCTTGCCGAAGACTTCAATACCGTGCTTAATCTTCAATAACAAGTCTTGACCGGTTCTGCCAAATCCCGAAGCCAACACCCATGCCGCGACGCTCACAGACAGAATCGCGAGCACCTTGGTGCGCTGCCTCGACGGTCGCATTTGTCTCTTGAGCTTCATGTTCTCCTCGTTCCACATCGTGTCGGTCCCTCTTCCGTAAAGTAGTTAGCGACGGCTCTGCCCCCGGCGACCGAATTCCTGCAGGAATCGTTCCCAGACAAGGGCGTGAATTTCTTCAATGGGACGGAGCCCGTCAAGAATCTCAAATCGCTGATGCTCCTCCCGGGCAAGCCGAAGATACCCGTCACGCACACGCTCGTAGAATGCCAGCCCGCTGGACTCCATCCTGTCAGCGAGCGAGTTCTTCTCCTCCATCCTCTTCCTGATCTCGACGGGAGGAATGTCAAGGAAATAGGTGATATCAGGCACCAAGCCGCTTGTCGCGGCGCTATTGATGGCCCGGATAGCATCCAGGGAAATATTACGACCCCATCCCTGGTACGCGGTGGTCGAATCGTAGAACCGGTCGCAGACAACGATGACCCCGCGCTCTAGGGCCGGCTGGATTACCTCATATACCAGCTGCGAGCGGCTCGCCGAGAAAAGAAACAACTCTGTCATATCGGCCATCCCAAGTGACCGCTTGTCTAACAGAATCGAACGGATCTTCTCCCCTATCGCGGTCCCTCCAGGATCCCGCAAGACCAAGACCTTGTGCTGCTCCCGTGTCAGCCGATCGGTG
>VGWB01000247.1 GCA_016873755.1 Ignavibacteria bacterium
GCTTCGGGCGGTGTCATCAACATCGATTCACAAACTCCCTTCGCCGCGCCGTACGCCGAGCTTACCACCGCAGTCGGCAGCTTCGGATTGAAGCGCGGAAACTTGAAGGTCGGTGCAGTGCTCGAAACGGGTCGGCTTTCTCTCTCCGCCTCCAGAGTCGTATTTGACGGCTGGCGTGGCCACACAACAAACTCCAGCACCCAGATACATACCTCGTTGGTTTCAGAGCTTGGCAAGTCAACGCGTCTGAAACTGCTTGCCGGTGGTGCCATCACCAGACTTCAGATCCCCGGCGCCCTCACCCAAGCTCAGTACGACGCCGACGCAAAACAGGCAAACGCAACGTACGCGGCCCGAAACGAACGCCGCTACAACCGGGTTGGGCGACTTGGCTTCTCTCTCTCTGGAGCGATCAGTGAGGGGCACTCCTTTGAGATTTTGGCCTACATCGCACCAAAAATCCTGCAGCGTTCAGAACGTGGAACGTTTCGCGATTTCAATCGCTACCATCTCGGCGGCGGGATCACCTACCAATGGAAGCCCGCTGATATCCCCTGGCTGGGTCGCGTGACGGGCGGCGTCGATGAAGCATACCAAGACGGCACCATCCTTTTCTACAATCTCGTCAGTGGTAATCGGGGTGACTCACTGCGGACGAACAAGCGCGAGGGGGCTAATACGCTCGGGGTGTTCTTGCAGATGGAGCTACAACTCGCCGACCGCATATCTGCAGTCGCCGGGGGCCGATATGATCGCCAGATGTACCTGAGCGAAGTCTTCGCAGCCGGAGCAAAGAGCAAGAGCTCAACCGACCAGCTAACACTCGATCACTTCACTCCGAAGGCCGCCTTGCTGTGCCGGCTCAGCGCGAAACACTCTTTGTATCTCAGCATCGGCGGAGGCGTGGAGTCACCTGCGTTCAACGAAGTTGACCCGCCTCCCACGATTTCGGATGGTCACTTGAATCCATTTCTCAAGCCGATGAGTTCCACAACCGTAGAAATTGGAATGAAGGGATATGAACTGTTCCGCGACACCCCTATCATTCGCTCCCTTCTCTACTCCCTTGCCGCTTACTCGATCACGGTCAGGAACGAGATCGTTCCGTACGACGGCGGCCTCTGGTTTTTCTCAGCTGGTCAATCGCGCCGCTATGGGATTGAGCTCGGCACACGAGTCCAATTTCCATATGGCTTTTCACTGACGACAGCGTTGACGTATCTTGATGCTGAGTATAGAACATACGCGAACGAACTTGGCGAGTTCTCGGGGCGAGAGGTCCCCGGGATTCCACCGACGGTGATCAACTCACGGGTTCAGTACGTTTCACCATTTGGCCTTTCTATTGATCTTGGGCTGGAACATATCGGCTCATACTACGCTGACGATTCGAACTCCGCAAGAGTTCCTTCCTATTCTCTCGTGCACACATCGGCCGGATACAGGCTTCGCGCAGGGTCGATGAGTGCCTCCGCATTCGTTGGCGTAAATAATCTCATGGACCAGAAGCACGTTCCCTCTGCATTCATTAATCCCTCCACCCGCTCAAGCAGCGGTACTGCGATAGCGCCTGCATATCTGGAGCCAGGGCTTCCCCGAAATGCGTTCGGAGGATTCGCGCTCCACCTCGACCTCTGAGTCGCCCGACCTCAGCCGTTCACAGATTTTCCATTGCGCCTAACTCGTTTTTTGTCTAGAATGTTTCGTCACCAACGACCATGTAATACTCTCAGCCGGAGGAATAATGATTCACGTAAGGCGATTGCATAACTTCGTCCGCATGAGCCGGTGCGTCCTGCTTGCAGCGGTTCTCAGCACGTTAAGTACATACGCCCAGCAGCCGTACTCTATCGCCGACCATTACACAAAACACGAATACATGATAGCGATGCGCGATGGGGTGAGACTCTACACTGCTGTATACGCCCCAAAGGATACGACGCGGTCGTGCCCTCTCATCATAACCCGAACGCCCTATAGCTGCCTGCCATATGGGAAGGACGCATTTCCTCAGTTTGTGGGGAGTCAGGGGGAGCGTTTCCTCCGAGAGGGATACATTGTAGTGCAGCAAGATGTTCGCGGTTGCTTCATGTCTGAGGGTCAGTTTCTGGATGTGCGGCCGTACATACCAGCCAAAAAGAACGCAAAGGACATCGACGAAACAACAGACACCTACGACACGGTTGACTGGTTGGTAAAGAATGTTCCGCACAACAACGGCCGCGTGGGCATCTTGGGCATCTCATACCCCGGCTTCTACACCTCGATGGGCACCATCGACGCTCACCCTGCCGTCAAGGCCACATCGCCGCAAGCGCCCGTCTCCAAATGGATGGGAGGAGACGATTTCTTTCACAACGGCGCGTTGCTTCTGTCACACGCTTTCAATTTCTACGCGTGGTTTGGCAAGCCTCGCCCGAAACCTACAAGCAACTTCAATGTCCCGTTCAACCATGGTACGCCAGACGAGTACAAGTTCTTCCTTGAGATGGGGCCACTTCCAAATGCTAACGCGAAGTACCTGAAAAACGAGATGCCGTTCTGGAACGAAATCATGCGGCATGGGACGTGGGACAGCTTCTGGGAGGCGCGCAACATTCTCCCTCACCTTCAAAATATCAAGCCAGCCACGCTGATCGTTGGCGGGTGGTTTGACACGGAAAATCTCTTCGGAGCGCTCAACACCTACGCCTCCATCGAGAAACAAAACCCGGACAACCGGAACATGCTCGTCATGGGTCCGTGGTCCCATGGCCAGTGGCGCGGTGACACTGGTGACTCGCTGGGATATGTGCAGTGGGGCTCTCCGACCTGTCTCTTTTACCTTGATAGTATCGTCTTTCCGTTTTTCAACTATCACCTCAAGGGTCACGGTGAGCCGCGACTGGCAGAAGCTATGGTTTTTCAAACGGGAGCGAATCAATGGAGGTTCTTGGACTCGTGGCCTCCGAAAGGGGTTGTGCACACGAATCTGTATCTTTCAACCAACGGCCGGCTGTCTTTCGAGCCACCCTCAAAGCCCGGCCAGGGGCAGCAGTATGACGAATACCTGAGCGACCCGTCCAAACCCGTTCCCTACACATCGGAGATCACGCATTGGTACAACCCCGGTTTCATGGTCGAAGATCAGCGCTTCGCGTCCAAGCGGCCCGATGTGCTTGTCTACCAAACGGACGAGCTGCAGGAGGACTTGACGATCGCCGGGCCTGTCACCGCAAGCCTCTTTGTATCGACAACAGGAACTGACTCCGACTGGATTGTGAAAGTGATCGACGTGTTTCCCGATACGATGACATCTACACTGCGCTTTCTCGGATCTCCTTATGACGAACGCACGCTCAGGTTCAAGGGATATCAAATGTTAGTACGCGGCGACGTAATGCGGGGGAAATTCCGGAAGAGCCTTGCCAATCCGCAATCCTTCGTGCCGAATACGGCGGCGAAAGTGGAGTTTGTCCTCAATGATGTCTTCCATACCTTCAAGAAGGGGCACCGTTTGATGGTGCACATCCAGAGTAGTTGGTTCCCGATGATCGATCGCAATCCACAGCGTTTCGTTGACATCTACAGCGCGAAAGAGTCAGACTTTCAGAAGGCAACGCAACGTGTGTATCGATCAGCTGTCTGGAGCTCGCATCTGAAGCTACCCGTGCTGAGGTAGGCGCGACGATTCATCTTCGAAACCCGTCAGAACAACCGAGCATCAAGGTGCATGGCCTGGCGGGTTTTTTGTTTCACGAGTTTGCCTACTCAAAAAGAGTCAGTCTGAGCGCAGTGAGTCCCGACGGGAGTCGGGACGAACGGAGTCGAAGCGTGCACCGCGCCGAGCTCTCTCACAGTACGCTTCTCAGCCAGAGGCTTGACTGATATTTTCTTCTTTTCCCGCCATAAGAGGTAAACTCGTGTTTTTGTTTTGATTGAGTGTCAGACGTTTTTTTGCTACTTTTGGAGAGTTGCTCTTCCCCTGACGTTCAGCCACAGCCGGGAGATAAGACCGCCGCATGGGCAAACCAAGAACCATATTTGTGACGGGCGCAACCGGGTTCATCGGCAGCAGGCTTGTCCGCGAACTTGTACACAGCGGTCATACTGTTCACGCACTCACACGAAGCACTAGCAATACAGAGGGCCTGCCGCTGGATCGCGTCCAGCTCGCGAGTGGCGACCTGACCGATCTGGACTCACTCAAAAGAGCGATACGGGGATGCAGCCAGGTGTACCATCTCGCCGCATATGCAAAAAATTGGTCGCGCGACAAGTCGGTTTTCTTCCGCTACAATGTTGATGGGATAAGGCATATTCTGGAGGCTGCGAGACAGACTGGCGTCGAGCGGGTAGTGTTTACTTCCACGATTGTCACTTTCGGTCCTACCGCTGCCGGTGTCGTCGGAAACGAAACCATGCCGCGCATCACGCAACAGTACTACACTGAGTATGAAGAGAGCAAAGCCGTCGCGGAACAGGAAGCTCTCCGCTACGCAGCCGACGGGGTTCCTGTGGTGATCGTCAATCCCACGCGCGTCTACGGCCCCGGCAAATTGACCGAGGGAAACTCCGTCAGTCTGATGATCGATCTTTATGACCGCGGCAAGGTGCCGGTCCTTCTCAACCGAGGTGCGAATGTCGGCAACTATGTTCTTGTGGATGATCTTGTCCGCGGACACATTCTGGCAATGGAGAAGGGGCGCGTCGGGGAGCGCTACATACTTGGCGGGGAAAACGCCTCACTGAAGCATCTCTTCGAAATCGTGACTGAGATCAGCGGCAAGAAACACATCCAGGTGAATCTCCCGGCACGCCTTGCCATGCTCTATGCGGGATTGGAGAAGAAGAAAGCCGAATGGTTCGCTTGGTATCCCCAAATCACGCCCGGATGGGTTGAGACCTTTTTGCAGGATTGGGTCTACTCCTCCGGAAAGGCGGAGCAAGAGCTCGGTTACAGCATCACACCGCTTCGGGATGGCATACGCATGACCTACGAGTGGCTGGTCCAGCAGCGGTCAAATCACAAACCGAGAGGGAACCGGTGAACACGACCGAGCCTGCAGGCCGATTCACGACGTCTATATCTCTCTCAGGGCTCTTCAGCGGCGACTATAAGAAGCCGACAATTATTCTTCTCCTCACTCCCTTTATTCTTACCACGTTCAAGTATTATGGTGCCAAGGCATTTTATCTGAGTGATTT
>VGWB01000248.1 GCA_016873755.1 Ignavibacteria bacterium
AATATCATTGGCGGTTTCGTCGGGGACAGCGTCGTACGGCGAAAGCTGTTCTACAAGCTACTCGGCTTGATGTTCCTACGCGAGTGGCATGTCAAGCGAGAGCTGCGTAGGATCCTTGGTCGGTCAGAGAAGCCCATCCGGGTGTTCGACGCCGGATCAGGCTTTGGTCAGTACACGTACTACTGTGCAACGCGATTCCCGGATTCGTCAATCTACGCGGTTGATGTCAAATCAGAACAAATAGAGCATTGCCGGCGATTCTTTACCAGCGCGAGCATCACCAATGTACAATTTGCCGTGGAAGATCTCGCTGCGATGCAGCATCAGGATGCATTTGATCTTGCGCTCTCCGTGGACGTAATGGAGCACATAGCTGACGATGTGTCGGTCTTTGGCAACCTCTATCGCTCGCTGAAACCGGGTGGCATCTTGCTGGTCAATACCCCTTCCACTCTTGGCGGCTCGGACGCCCATAGTCCTGAGGATACGAGCTTCATCGAAGAGCACGCCCGCACAGGGTATGGTGTCGAGGAGATTCGTAGCAAGCTGCGGTCTGTCGGATTTACCGTCGAGCGGATCGCGTTCACCTATGGCCCATATGGCTCGCTCGCCTGGCGGCTCGGCATAAAATACCCGATGGTTATGGTCAACGCGAGCAGGTTGTTCTTCCTCCTTCTCCCTTTCTATTACGTCCTCACGTTTCCTTTTACACTGGTTCTTATGTATCTTGATTACGCTCTGCCCAATCGGACAGGCACGGGCTTGCTTGTGGTTGCCAAGAGGTAAACGTAAGTCCCACGCACTTTGAAAGTGCGTGGGACTTCATCTCTGAATGAAGAAAGTCCTCATCGTCACATACTACTTCCCCCCTTCCGGCGGACCGGGGGTGCAGCGTGTGCTCAAGTTCGTCAAGTACCTGCCGGAATTTGGCTGGCAGCCTGTAGTCCTCACCGTGCAGGATGCCGATTTTCCGGCTCGCGACGAGTCGCTGCTTGCCGAGATCCCTGGGCATGCTGCCGTCTACCGTACGAAGATCTTTGAGCCATACCGGCTCTACCGCAAGCTCACCGGAAAGCCGTCAGATGCTCCTGTGGACGTCGAAAACATCCCCCAGCCGGGCAGGAAAAAGTCCCTGAGCGAATCGCTCGCCGAGTTCGTCCGTGCCACCTTCTTCATTCCCGACGCCCGCATCGGATGGTATCCTTACGCCCTTCCGGCGGGCAGGACGATCATTCACCGGGAGAACATTGACGCTCTCTACTCCTCATCACCGCCGTATACGACCGCTGTGATCGCACGCCAGTTGCACCGCGAAACGAGGATCCCGTGGGTTGCCGGCTTTCGCGACCCATGGACCGGATTTCTCTCGACACCGGACCGGTGGTTTCTGCCGCGCAGTCTCGATCGTCGGCTCGAGCGTTCGGTGTTCGAGCAAGCCAGCGCCATTGAAGCCGCCTGGAAAGGCATTCTGACCGACATGACAAACAAGATCCCGGGCCTTGATCGCAAGAAGCTTGTGCATCTCCCGAACGGTTTCGACAGGGATGATTATCCCAAGCTGGAAGCTGTACGCAACCAACGGTTCACTGTAACCTACACGGGATCGATGTATGGCAAGAGGAACCCGAAGACGTTTCTGACAGCAGTCGAGGAATTGGCATCTGAAGGTAAGATTGCTGTAGACAAGATCAAGTTGAAGTTCATCGGGCGGTTCGGCTCTGAGGTTCTGGAGATGCTCAGATCATCACCCGTGCGCGATGCAATTGAGATCGTCCCGTATCTTCCGCATAGCGAGAGTGTCAAGGAGTTGCTGCGAGCCGACGCACTGTTGCTCGTCGTTGATGAAGCTGCCGGAAGCGAAGGAATTGTTCCGGGGAAAGTCTTCGAATACATCGGTGCTCGACGCCCGATCATTGCTCTTGCACCCGAAGGGGCTGTTGCTGAACTGATGCGCGAGACACGGTCGGGATACGTTGCGGCGAATCAGGACATCCCCGCCATCAAAGCGGTGTTCATTGAATGTTACCAGAATTTTCTCTATGATAGATCACAAGGTCGGCAGGATGCGGAAGCTGTGAAGCAGTACGACCGACGAGAGATCACCCGCCAGCTGGCGACGCTCCTCGATAACTTGCACCTCCAGTATTAACCCACCACGCATACTCCTATGAGCAAGTCACAGAAAGATCGAGCCCGCCAGAGCGACGTAGGCGGGCGGGCAAGCGGCCGCCAAGCCGGCGAGGAAAAGGAACTGATACCACTCAAGTATCAACACCTCGCAGCCATCGTGCTGCTGTTCCTGAGCATCATGTTATTCTTCAACCCGATTATCTTCGGCGGCAAGGCGTTCCTCGATGTTGACACTATCGCCTCGCACAGCTTCGACACTTTCTTGGCTGATGCAAGGCAAGAAGGGATTTTTCCCTTGTGGAATCCCTACATCTTCTGCGGAATGCCTGCCTATGGTAGTCTCACCGTCACCGGCGAGCGGTTGTTCGACCTCACGGCTCTCGCACTCGGCAAAGCGTCTCAGCTCTTCAGCGCGATTCTCCTGAATCCGCAAGGAGGCTGGGTTTTCTTTTTCTATGTCGTCTTTGCCTGTGGCATGTACCTCTTCACCTATCACAAACTAAAGAGCAAGTTTGCCGCATTCCTGGCTGCTTTCGCCGCGACGTTCTCGATGTATATCATCATCTGGGCGATGACGGGACACAATACAAAGATCGCCGTCATGGCCTTCTTTCCCTACATTCTTTTTGTGATTGAGAAACTGCGGGAACGGTTCAGTCTGCCGCCCGCATTGCTTCTCGTTCTCCTTCTCCACTTTACCTTCCTTCCAAGCCATGTGCAGATGATCTTCTATGTGTACCTCGCGATATATATCTATGTGGTGGTTTTGTTCATGCAGGAGTCAATCAAGAAGAAGGATCGGTTGTTCACAGTTGTTGTTGGGGTCCTAGCCTTATACCCTTTCCTAACTACTGCTCTGCCTGCCAATATCATCCATCAGATCATTTTCGCCGTTGTGGCGATCACTCTAGTAGTTTATGTGGTATGGCGAATAATCAAAGTCAAAGAATATCAGCCCCCAGCACGCGCTCTCCTGGCTGTCATAGCGGCTGCGTTGCTCGCGTTCTCAATGGATGCCGATAGGTATCTCTCCGTTTGGGAATACAACCCATACTCCATTCGGGGCACGAACCCGATCGTTCCTTCAAGTCAGCAGGGTGAGGTAAAGACCGTCGAGGGAGGGCTGGACTATGACTATGCAACAAGCTGGTCGTTCGCACCGGGCGAGATGATTACGTGGCTCGTGCCTTCATGGTACGGGTTTGGGGTTCAGGAGTACCAAGGGCTCTTCAGCAACAATCAGCGCACGATGATGAATTTCTACTGGGGACCTCAACCCTTCACGCACGCACCGCAGTACATGGGGATCATCATCTTGCTCCTGGCAATCTTCGGCTTCGTGAAGAACCGAAAGGATCCGTTCGTCCAGTATCTCGGTGTGATGATCGGTCTCTCGCTGCTGATAGCCTTCGGGAGGGAGTTCCCTCTGATCTACGACCTGATGTACCGCTACTTCCCGATGTTCAATAAGTTCCGTATCCCGTCGATGATCCTCGTCCTGGTTCAGATCTTCGTCCCGATCCTCGCCGCGTACGGACTCGTCTCGCTGGTCAAAGAAGCTCGGGAGCTGCACGGGGCCTCGCTCCTGAAACGGAAGAAGTCGATCCTCTATGCGCTCGGTGCTTCCATCGTCATCGGTCTCGGCCTGACGCTGATTTACGAAAGCCTTCTCCCTCGTCAGGCAATCCAAAACATGTTTTCCACGGTCTTCCAATATCAACTCCCCCGCGACAGAGTGGTTGAGCAGGTTTTCCGGCAGATACCGCCGCAGGTATCGACCCAGTTGGCGGCTCACGTCGCCAGCTTGGTGAAAGCTGATATCTATATGGCCATTGGGCTGCTCGCGGTCTCACTCGGCTCGCTGTACTATTTCATCCAGGGAAAGTTAAAGTTCACGACCTTCGCTGTTGTCACCGTCCTCGTCATCGGTTTCGATCTCTGGCGTGTGGCGTACAAACCGATGGACCCGCAGGATCGGACGGCGCAGCAGCAGGTGTTTAGGGCGCCGGATTATGTAGAATTCCTGGAGAAGGATTCAACGGTGTTCCGGGTCCTTCAGCTGAGACAGGGACAAGTGTTCTACGACAATTCGCTTGCCTACTGGCGCCTGCAAAACGTCTACGGTTACCACGGCGCGAAGCTGCGCGCGTACCAGGATCTGGTCGATGTGGCGGGTCTTGACAATCCTCTGGTCTGGAGTTTGACAAACGTGAAGTACGTCGTCTCCGACGAACCGGATTCGAGCGCGGGACTCGGGCTGGTGTACAACGGCAGACAGTACAAGGTGTATGCCAACCTCTCCGCGCTACCGCGAGCGTTTTTTGTGCGGCGGTACGAAGTTGCAGATGGTTTGTCCATTCTCAGCAAAATTCGCGACGGTGCGTTCGATCCTCAGGATGTGGCCTTCTTCATGGAAGAACCAAAGCTCCAGATCGAGTCGCCCCATCCCGCAGCGAAGGCAGAGTTCGTCTCGTACGGAATTCAGGACATGGAACTCAAAGTTACGACGGACGCGAACAACCTGCTCTTCTTTAGCGAAACGTACTATCCGGAAGGCTGGAAAGCGTACCTCGACGGGAAAGAAATCCCGATTTACCGCGTCAATTATCTGTTCCGTGCCGTGGTGGTTCCGGGGGGGATCCACAAACTCGAGATGAAATTCGAGCCGACCGGCTTCTATCTCGGCAAAAACCTTAGCCTGATAGCCAACCTGGTCGTCATCGTCGGATTGGGTTACTCTGGCAGTGACCGCTGGCTGAAGCGGAGAAGAGAGGGGCGCGGTGGTGAGAAGGAGAGGTAGTGCAGTGGTGGAGTAGTGAAGCGATGGAATGTGATGGAATAACGGAATAGTGGAATGGTAGAATAGTATCCGCCCGCACTGCGTTCTGCCTACTCCCTACTGCTTGCTTTCTTCCCATTTTTCATTTTTCCTTTTTCATTTTTCATTGATTCATGTGCGGCATTTGCGGCGTTTTCAACTACGGTAACTCGGCTCAGACCTTCGATGAGGCGCTTCTCATCAAGATGAGCGACACGCTCATCCACCGCGGT
>VGWB01000249.1 GCA_016873755.1 Ignavibacteria bacterium
CCGTAATGCATGCCGATGATCTGCTGAGGCTTCATCAGGCCGCAGGCGTATGCTGCCTCACGAGGCCCCATCGTATACAAACCACCGATAGGCAGCAGAACAAGCTTGGGCTTGTAGAGGTTCGCGATGAGCTTCATGTCACCGAACACCGCCGTGTCTCCCGCGTGATACACTTTGAAGCCGTTCTCAAACTGGATCACAAAGCCCGCGGCCTCACCGCCGGGTACAACAGCTCCACCAACATCAAGATCGGAACTGTGAAGGGCATCGACCATGGTGACGTTGATGCCATCGACGGCCATCGTGCCCCCCTTGTTCATTCCCTGTGCCTTCGAGACACCCTGACTTTGCAGGTACAGGCAGATCTCGTAGATGGAGATGACGTTTGCCTGCGTTCTCTTGGCGATCTCGACGGCATTGCCGACGTGATCTGAATGACCGTGCGTGATCAACACAAGGTCCACAGGGGCAATATCTTTCGCGCCCTGCGGGGCCTTCGGATTGTCCAACCACGGATCGATCAGGACAGCCTTCCCGTTAGGTGCTTGCATCAGAAATGCGGAGTGTCCGTACCATGTCAACTTGAGTTTCTCTCCTTGAGCCTTCTTTGTCATAAGTTCCTCCTTGTGTCCTTGTGGATTTCGAAAGTGGTGAGGGTTCACTCGTTGCTATCGGGGCATCCGTCCGACAGGCATGATATAGAGCGCGCTTTCCCGCGCGTCCATTCCAACAACTTTCTTCACATCTTCATCATAGAATGCTCCAACGACGACAGTGGCCAAGCGGAGCGCCACTGCCTGTAGGCAGACGTTTTCTGAGGCGTGACCAATTTCGATGTCGACGTACCGACTGCTTCGCGTGCCGTACTTCACTGCGGTCCGTTCGATCGCCGCCGCAAACACCAGATCAATTGCTGCATCCCTGATGAACTCCTGCTCGAGCGCAGCGCGGCTCAGCTCGCGCCGGACATCCCGATTTCCGACCTTTACCAGGTCATGCCGGTGCGGCCGGTATTTGTACACCCCCGGTGCAAGGCCCGTTACGTTCCCTGCAACGACATACATCTCAAGGGGATAGAGTGCGCCAGCCGAGGGTGCGGTTCGCAGGCCTCTCGCGGGCTCGGTGATACCTTGCGCAGCCCAGAGAAGTTGCGCCACCTCCTCGATCGTCAGTGCCTCTCTGCCAAACTCCCTGACAGACCGCCTCTTGAGCAACGCTTCCTCAACAGACACCGTGCTTGACTGGCGCGGTTTTGGCAGCTTGATGGTTTCCATGGCGGATGATTGTGTGGGTGTGTTAGTGCTTCCTTGTGTTTCTCTTGGTGACAAGAGCGAGATCAGCAGAATGACTGGAATTACGAGGATGGCCATCATGGCTGATCCTCCTTCATTTATTCTGGTGTACGCTTCTCCATTTCAGAGTCAGGTCCGCTACGCGTTTGCCAAGGGCTTCACCCTTCTTGAAGAAGTACTCATCCACCTCGCCTTTCTTCTGCCCCCGGCCGAAGGGCTGTTCCATCGTCACGGCTGATGCCCCAAATGCAGATTGCCAATCGGGGCCGCCAACGACAACCATGCCAAAGATCAACATTGAGTGAAGAATGTTGAGTTGGGCAAGTTCCTCACCTGCGGAAATCCCTCCGGCTGTCACAAAAGCCGCGCCGATCTTGTCCCGGAGCGGAGCACCTTCGAACGGCCATCGGTTGATGAATTGTTGAACCGGCGTAGCGACGTTTGCGTTGTGTACCGGCGTGCCGACAATGATGGCGTCTGCGGTGAGAACGTCTTCTGTGGTCGCTTGTTCGACGGACAAGAGCTTGACCGTGACCCTTCCGGACGACTGTGCCCCCTTTGCCACAGCTTCCGCCATCGCGCGTGTGTGGCCTTCCATGCTGTAATATACCACAAGCACAGTCGATCGATCTTGACCGAACAATTGTCCACATGCGAGGGGAATCAGAATCGCAAACGTCGTTGCCCGAATGCATCGGCTCATGACAGTCACGTGGTAATTGGGAAGTGATAAGTTCGAAGATCGGGAGGCGTTGTTAGTCCAATCCCAGCACGCTCCGATAGCCGGGAATATCTAGGAAGCCGTGCCCGCTCACGTTGAAGGCGATTACCTTCTTCTCTCCGCTCTCCCTGCACTTCAGCGCTTCGTCGATCGCGCAGCAGACGCCGTAGGACGATTCCGGTGCGGGCAGCCACCCTTCAGTCTCCATAAAGATCTTCGCATTCTCAAAGACGTATCGTTCATCTGCGGGATAGGCGACGGTGTCGATCAATCCCTTGTGGCGCAGCAAGCTGAGGATCGGTGAACAGCCGTGGTACCGCAGACCATCCCCTTTGATCGGCTCCATATCCAGCTTGTGCCCAAGTGTGTACATCTTGAGCATCGGTGTGATCTCGGCATAGTCTGCGAAGTCGTAATCGTACTTCCCCTGGAGGTTGGGTGCAACCCGGCTCTGTGCAGCGATGAATTTGATCTTCTTTCCCTTCTTCAACACATCACCGAGGAACGGAATGGCAAATCCGCCGAAATTCGATCCGCCCCCCAAACATGAAGTGACGATGTCGGGGTAATCACCGAACAATTCGAATTGCTTCTGTGTCTCCAGGCCAATGATGGTCTGCTGCATCAGCACGTGATTCAGCACCGAGCCGAGGCAATATGTTGCGTTCGGATCCTTTTGAGAGTCCTCGAGACCTTCGGATATCGCGATGCCAAGTGAGCCGACGTGCTCCGGATTCTTCTCGTACAGCGCCCTGCCGACATCCGTTGTAGAGCTGGGAGACGGGTACACATCTGCTCCCAGCAACTTCATGAATGTCAGCCGGTCCTTCTTCCAGTTGTACACGCTGCGGACCCAGAAGACGGTGCACTTGAGCCCCGTGACTGCAGCGGCATAGGAGAGCGCGGTCCCCCACTGCCCCGCGCCCGTCTCCGTCGTCACACGGCTGAAACCTTGCTGTTTTGCATACCAGCATTGTGCGAGTGCTGTATTGACTTTGTGGCTGCCGGTTGGGCTGAAGAACTCGCTCTTGTAGTAGAGCCTCGCAGGTGTGTTCAGGCGTTTCTCAAGATTCGTTGCGCGAAAGAGGGGCCTCGGTCTGCCTGCCTTCGCGAAGAGGTCCATAATCCCGCCGGGAATATCGATCCAGTTCTGCTGTGAGAATTCCTGGTTCAGACATTCGCCGATCATAAGGTTCGGCAGGTTCTGCACCCGTGACGGGCCTTCGGCAGGATCCCGGGGCGGTGGCAGCGGCTCCGGGAGATCAGGGATAATGTTATACCATGCGTTCGGAAGCTCATCGAATTTCAAGTTTACCATGCACTTCATGTGTTAACCTCCCTGGTTGTTCCACGTGACGATGGTGTCCGGTTTCCGGCTACCGCAATCTGAGCGTGCCGCTCGCTCTTCAAGCTATCGCCGCAGGATTGTCTCCTTGCGTTTTTCTCTTGAACGTGAACGAGCCGATCTGAGGCTTCACCAAACGCTCAAAATCGGCATATGCCATCTTGAGAAGCTCACGGTGTGATCCTGCATTGAAGGCGATCTCCTTGTCCTCGGCGAGGCTGCTGGCAGCGAACACACGCATGTTGAACAGGTTGCCGAACGGCGGCATAGCACCCACCTCGCACTCCGGGAAGCGATCCTTGAACTCGGATTCGCTCGCCAGTTCGACGTTCTTCGCACCGGTGACCTGCTTGAGAAGATTGAAATCGATCATTTGGGAGGCCGGCAGAACTGCCATGGCCATCGTACCGTCCATCCAAACAATGACCGTCTTTGCCACTTCCTTTCCAGGGATGTGTGCAGATTGTGCGACATCCTGCGCGGTGAAGGCAGGCGAGTGGGTGACAACAACGTATCTGGCCTTGTTGCTGTCAAGAAATTCTACCAGTTGCTTGAGTATCATAGCGTCCTCCTTTCTCAGGCCCTCCGCGGCCTGATGAAGCGCTTCGGTACAGGAAACAGCGATGGAGAAAGAAAACAACCCACAGGGTTACGCTGGCTCCGCATATCCTGCGGGTTGACTTGGGTACGTCATACACAGCCGATGTTGGTTGTCGGACAACGTATTATTGCTGTGGAGTGTTCGGTCCGTCCGGGTTCTCTGGTTGCAATGTAGGAGAAATTCCGGCAAAAGCAATTTGAGCACAACATCGGTGATCTGACCGGCGTTTTCATAGTGTCTCAAGTTGTGCTCAGGCCGTACGATAAGAAGCAAGAATCACTTGTCATTCTGATCCGCCGAAGGCGGAGAAGAATCTCAATCAAGAACCAGACTTTTCTCAGCCCGAGGTTGACGAGCCTTTGGCTCAGCTACGCTCAGCGTGACAGAAGGATTCTCTTGTACAGGCTGAGAGATGGCAGTTGTGTCGGGTCCGAAGGACTCCTTCGGAGAAGTCACCCGCCCGACTGAACGACCAGTCGTTCGCCCGTCCGAACGGCCAGCCCGACAAACTCGGTTCGGCGGGCGTGGCCGGGCGAGGGCAGGCTCCCGACACCCCACCGCTTCTTGAGGTGTAATCACAATACACGTGTGTGCATCGGGAAACGGCTGGAATGATTTTTCGCAGCAAGAATGGGCTTGACATATTCGCCGGAATTGGCTAAGCTTCCAGAGCACCACGTTCTCCCGCCCCGCACTGCACCGGCTGCCCACTTTTGGAGGCTCTCATGTCTCGCCGCCGTACAGGTATCAGCCTGCTGTTGGTGCTCCTTGTGCCTGCGCTCGGTACATCTGCAGGTTATCATCCGCGAAAAAGTTGAGATCAAACCGACGCGTCCAACCGCCTCAATACGAGGCTCGAACTCTTCCGCGTCAACGATCGACTACTTCAATCCTCCGATGTTCCTCACCGATTACAGCGGGACACCGGTTCTGACACTGCCAAGTGAGCTCACCATCAGTGGAGAGGTGAACATCCACGGAGCGATCGGGGGCAATCAGCAAGCGATTATTGTGCTGGGAGAGCACAGTATCGCCTGGAAGGGACGGTACCCGATCCCGTGGGGAGGAGAAATGTATGAAGGAGAGGATCCGTATACGGGAGTCTTCAGCAAAGGAGGCTCACCGAACGTCGAGTTGTATGTTTTTGACGGACAGTGGGGGACAGGAGCGCGCGAGCGCACTATCACGGCGGATGGCCTGTTGTT
>VGWB01000250.1 GCA_016873755.1 Ignavibacteria bacterium
GACCAAAAGAAGATTGATTCTCGTTTTTGCATATGGCTGGCCCAGGGCTATCTGCTCAAAGGCACTGCTCGGATTGACTCCAAGGAATGACAAGAGTATCTTGCGTGGAAAACGCGAAATCGACGGATGTGCAAAAAGCTATTCAAATAACGTGCTCAGCTGATTCACTGGAATCGGTGATGCGAAGAGGGACTCTTGTCCTGCTCACAGTTCTGCTCTGCAACTACGGCTCTGCACAAGACGTCCCCCTGAGAGTCGATGGCGACAAGCGGGAACAGCATCGCGCCCGGAACAGCCCAGCCTCGCCATCGCAGCCGATCAACTGGAAACCGTACTTTACCCTGGCTCCGGACGAAGGAATCGATTTCGTTGTTGACACGAATGCAGTTGTTCCAGGCGGGGGCGTCCCGGTCTTGAATATCACGAACGCCGGGAAGATCATCCTGACGTCTGCCGGTGGACCAGGGTTGAAATCGTTTGAAGTGAGCGATGACGGCAAGACGTACACAGCGACCGCAATCGCGCAACGAGGGCCGGACGGAGGATTCGTCTATCTGCCGGACGGGCGGACGCGATTCCTGAGCGAGGAACCGGCGCCGGGGAATGCGCCGGAGCGGCACAAGAGCAGAATCATCAGCTGGATCTCATCGGATGGCCGCACGTGGGCTCGAGAGTCAGGAGTTCGCTATCAGCCGGGAGCGGAGGATGACTCGATCGCCAGCGTTCCGGCCGTGATTCAAGTGCAGGACTCAACATGGCGCATGTATTTCGTTGGAGATTGGTACCGCACGAACGGAACACGGACGGCAATCTCGCACGACTGGGGCTTGACGTGGGAGCAGGAATCAAAAATCAACATCCTCCGTCGCGGCGACGTTGATCCTCATCCGGTGTACCTTGCCAACGGACGGATCAGACTGTATTTCCGAACCGGCATGGGAAGACCGCCGGAGGATGCAGGCGTCGGGTACTGTGACAGCCATGACGGCCTCCACTTCGATACCGCGGGGACCAAGCTCCTCGTTTCGGATCTCGCTGCCCCCGCAATGCTCAAGCTCGATCCGGCAGTGCTGAAACTTCCGAACGGAGATGTCGTCTGCTACATCGGAGCTGCGCCGTTCTTCAACCAGCCGGCGACGCCGAAGCTGATCGCTGCGTGGGGGAAGAAGCCCGTGGTCGGCGTCGAAGAGGGCATGGTTACACCATTGGACTTCGAGCTCCTTCAAAACTATCCGAATCCGTTCAATTCGGTGACGAATATCGTCTTCCGGGTGTCGAGTGTCCAGTTCGTGTTGCTGAGCGTGTTTGATGTTCTCGGAAGAGAGGTCGAGGTGCTTGTAAGCGATCGCCTGCCAGCCGGAGTCTACAGAGTTGGCTGGAACGCCCTCAACCTGCCGAGCGGCGCCTATTTTTGTCGGCTCTCCGCGGTGCCCTCAGCGACGGCAGTGCACACCTCGATCGCCCAGGACGGGCACGCCAGACACCTTAATGGCGTGCAGGAGGGAGGATTCGTAGAAGCAAGGAAAATGGTGCTGGCGAGGTGAGCGGGCCGGGTAGGATCGATCCCACATCTTACGACTTACTCAAGAAATCAGTACGTTATGCTACCCCGGTTCAATTCGTCATTTTCTCACGAGGTCAAGATGGAGAAGATCAAAGAGCTGTTCGTTGTCATCGAGAACAAGCCCGGTGTTCTCGGAGAGCTGCTCGGGCATCTCGCAAAGGCGAAGATCAACATCAACGCCATCGGCATGTTTCAGGATGTGGCGAAGATTTCGCTGACGGACCACGAAAAGGCGCGGAAGGCGCTGATTCGCCACGGGTATCAAACGGAGGAACGCGAGGTTCTTCGAGTTCATCTCCAGGATAAGCCGGGAGCATTCGCGGCGGTCGCTTCGCGGCTGGGGCGGGCTGGCATCAACATCGACTACTGTTACGGCACGGTTGGAAAAGGCCAGCGGAGTGCATCCGTGATCATCGATGTTCAAAATCCCGACGGGGCGATCGCTGTGCTCAAGAAAGGCGCGAAGTAGCGACGCAGTACCAATGGACCGTCCCCCCCCGCGGGAAGTGGACGGTCTGGCTCTTGGGTGGTGGCGGCGCGACCGATGTCTGCGCTCCCACGGAGACCGAGGGAAAGAGTACACGACTCAAGTCATAGTGAGCGGAGTCGAACTATGTACTTGGCTGAGATCCATCAGCCAGTGTACAGGATCGCCCATCCGCGAGCGAGGAGCGCCCTTCGTCTACCCTCACGGCGACCGGATGCTTTCTGTGTTCGATCGGGGTAGATGAGTTCTTTGACGGTTCTGCTCAGCGTTTAACAAAGACGTCCCGACCTGTAGCTCGTCGGGGCGACAGTAGGCCTAGCTGGCGAAGGCTCCGACATTGCACCCCATCATTCATTCCAGCAAAACAATTCAGAGAAAGGGTCACCCTATGAAACACGTTGCGCGAATGGCAGTAGCGGTTGGACTCTGCACAATCACATTGACGACGGCCCCCGCTCAGGAACGCGAGGATCGCACGCTCCTCACCTGGGGTCAGATGCGGGCGATCATCAACGAGGCCTCCGGTGAACGGGCGATGCATCACGTCCTCGAGCTCGTGCCGTACCCGCGCGTCCGGCCGCGTTCAGAATACGAAGGGACATTTCGAGAGACCGACGTCATGGTGAAGTTCGCCCGCGAGTACGGGTTCAGCGACGTAGAGGTAGAATCGTTCCCGTCGCAGGGGCGGCTCTGGCAGCCGAGCCAGGGAGAGCTCTGGATGATTGAGCCCGAGGTACGAAAGCTGTACGACATCTACGATGTGGCCGTATCTCTCGCCGCCAACAGCGAGTCGGGTGACGTTACTGCCGAAGTGGTCGATGTGGGAGCGGGTGGCGGTAGCGGTGACTACACCGGCAAGAATGTACAGGGGAAGATCGTTCTGGGCTCGACCGGAGCCAGTGCCCTGCAGCGGCAAGGAGTGTTCGAGCAGGGCGCCGTCGGCGTGCTGAGCTACACCTCTCTCCGGCCTGACACGTATCCGGACCAGCTCATGTCTCAAAGCATCTCCTCCGATGCGCCGGAAGGGAAGAGTGTCGGTTTCGGATGGTCCATTGCGCCGCGGGTCGCTCGGGAGATCTCCGCGATGTTGAGCCGTGGACAGAAGGTTGTCCTGCGTTCGATCATTAAGGCTGAGACATTTCCCGGAGAGCTGGAGATGGTGCATGCGACGATTAAGGGCGACGGCAGCTCGGACCAGGAGATCGCCGTCTCTGCGCACTTGTACGAGGGGTACATCAAACAGGGCGCCAACGACGACAATTCCGGCTGTGCACTGACCCTCGAGATGGGCCGCGCGTACATGCGGCTCGTGAGCGAGGGAAAGCTCCCGCCGCCGAAACGCACGATCCACTTCCTCTGGGTGCCGGAGATCAGCGGCACGAACGCATGGTTGAACAAGCACGACGATATCAAGAAGCGGATCATTGCTGACCTGAATTTCGACATGGAGGGCCTGCGGCTTTCGACAAGCGGCAGCTTCTGGGTCATGCATCGAACTCCCGACACGTTCCCGAGCTTCCTGAACGACCTCGGTGCCAGCATCATGGAGTTCGTCGCCAATCTCAACATCGAGCGTGTACGCTACCGCTCCGGCGGCTACGGATTCACCCTGCCGGTCATCTCACCCAACGGGAGCCTCGATCCGTTCTACATCCTGGTCGACAAACATTACGGCGCGAGTGATCACGTGGTATACCTGCAGAATGGGATCCCCTCGGTAATGTTCATAACGTGGCCAGATATGTGGTATCACTCTTCACAGGACACGCCGGATAAACTTGATCCGACGCAGTTCAAGCGCGCGGCGGTGGTTGGCATTGGTGCCATGAGTGTGTTGGCCTCTGCGGATGATGCGATGGGAGCGAAGGTGGCTGCTGAATCGATCGCGCGCGGCTCCGAGCGCATGGGGCAGGCTGAGCGAAAGGGACTGGGCTATCTGGCAGACGTCACCGACCCGGCGGCCCTGGCCGAGGCGTACAAAGAGGCGCGCAACGCCGTACGCCACCAGGCGGAGACTGAGGAGAGCGTGGTTCTTTCGGCTTCGGTTTTGTTCAACAACCCGGCGGAAGGGAAGAAGAAGCTCGAAAGCCTTGCCAAGCTGGTTGACCAGCGCGCTGCTGCACTGCAGAATGAAGTCACTGCATTTTACCGGTTGAGGGCGGACGAAATGAAGGTTCGGGCGTCTCAACTTGCGATGACGGCGGAGGAGAAACAGGCGTCGCGCACAATGGTTGAGCGCCTGGGTGGGCAGAGTAGGGGGTTCGGCGGGTTTGGTCGCCGTGGGGCCTTCGCCAATCTGGCGGAAGAGGACCGTGCCGCGATGCGGAAGGTCCCGCAGCACATGACGTCGGAGCTCAACATCTTGATCAGCCAGAGCAAGTCCATTCTTGAAATCCGTGATTTCCTCTCTGGGGAATTCGAACCGCTGCCGCTTGCCGATCTGATGGCGTACCTTCGCGTTATGGAGAAGCTCGGCGCGGTGAAACTCACCGCGAAATGAAGACGAGTAATCCTTCTTTTTCCAATCGTCAGAAACTCCCCTCCTTCCCTCAAGGAGGGTTCGGGGGTGGTTGAGGGGGCATACGAGCAGTGAGAAAACCGCGTCAATCCGAGAGGAGTCGAGGGCTGTACGCGGCTGGGCACACCTTTCGACTCCGCTCGAGCTGACCGGGTTCTACCTGTCTTCGCTCGGGATGTCGAGGTCTTCGTTCGGCACTTCGCCCCTGGGATGTGCATTCCCACTGACACCGTAGAAACGAGAACGAAAAGAGAACATTCATGGTGCGGCGAATCGCTGAGCGTAATTGCCCAGTAAGGGAGCAGGGCTTGGAAGCTGCACGCCTTGCGCCGCGACAGAGGGGTGTGAGATGACCGATGCTCATCGTCTGTGGTTTATGCGATGTGTGCATACCATCATCTGTCTTGTCACGGCAGTGTCGACGTTGGCTTTGCTGTATGGCGGGATTACCGGCTCACACGGCCGGTGGCTCTACCTTCCCACGCGTTCTTCGACAGTTGCACTGTCGAAGCGAAGTCTCGCCGGAGTTGTACTCCGGTGCTCTTCATCCGCAGGACTCCAAGTCCTGCTTGAATGGTGTCCGATA
>VGWB01000251.1 GCA_016873755.1 Ignavibacteria bacterium
TCTTCCACGAAATCTACCTGATCCTTGATACCGTGGTGCAAGATGGTGAGGTCGTATGTCCTTGGTAGCTGCATGCTCCGGATATCCTGAAGGAACATCCTGCTCTCGTGTTTCCTGTCGAGCTTCTGTTTCAGCCTCGCCAGCATATGTGAGCTGTTGTCGATTCCGTCGATGTCGGCCCCACGGCTCAGCGCCTCAAGAAAAAGGCGACCGGTGCCGACTCCGATTTCGAGAACAGGGCCGCGCGCTTCAGAGATCCTTTTCAAGAAGTAATCTCGATCGACCGTTCGGAGCTGGGTGTAGATGACGTCGTAGAATCGGGCTATGGCTTCGGGGTATTCCAGTGGGTATCCCACGAGCGGTTTACTTCCACTTAATCGTGCAGCCGACTGAGTATGTCTCTGTCTCCTGGACATCCTTGCCGGCCAGTACAGCATCGACGGCGTTCTGCAGGTAGTTTACCTTCACGGCCGACGGATCCTTGTAGTTGTCATCCATCTTGCCATAGTACCGTAGCTTTCGCTGCTCATCGAAGACGAAGAACTCAGGGGTATGGGTCGCGCCGAACGCTTCAGCCACTGATTGATCCTCATCCCGGATGTAAGGGAAGTTGAATCCTTTCCTTTTGGCGCGTTTCACCATTTCTTCGAACCTGTCTTCAGGATAGTTCGCAGTCTCGTTCGAATTGATGGCGAGCAACTGGACGCCTTGCGGGGAGTAGTCACCCTGAAACGCAATCATCCTGTCTTCATATGCCTGCACGTACGGGCAGTGATTGCAGGAAAAGACAACGACGAGCACCTTCTTGTCCTTGAAGTCCGCGAGCGAATAGTTCTTGCCGTCTGTTCCCGGCAGAGCGTGAAACGATGGTGCAGGTGAACCGATCTTGAGCTTGTCCGTACCCATTGGATAACCTCCAGAGTGTTTCAGCAATCGATGTTGGCCGACGAGTTTCATCGGCCTCCTTTGACATCTCCAACTACTTCCAAAAAGGATCTACTTGTGGCCCGCAACATGGGTGGCGCAACCCGCTGAGCGCGGCTCTACGGAGAGCAAAGCGGAATGAGCCTCCCCTGAGGATATGCGACAACATGTGATCTCGTCCAGAAAGCTGAATGCCTCACGTTTACCTCGGCATTTCACCCTCTACGCGTCTGTCTCGAATTCCGAGCTGTTCTTCGATTTGTCGTTCGAGAAACCGAATGGAGTCGGGTGAATCGAGGCCCGTGAGGAGCTTGACCTTCTTATTGTCTCGCGACACGGCGCTCAGGTCGTATGAAACTCGGGGACCGTGCTTGCCACGCGTCACTCGCTCTTCCGTATAGAGCTGTGTCAACTCGGAAGCCAGCAGCGTTCGGCTGCCCGGCCACGGAATCGGCCTGTGCTGAATGCTGAGTCTCTCTTGGCCGACGGTTACGACGGTTCGATTGTAGATGCCTGCGATGACGTAGTACGTCAGATAGACACCGATCGCGACGTGGAGAAGTGGGAACACAAGCATGATCCAGGGTGCATTCTCGGTGAATGCCAAAGTATACCAGAAGACGAGGAAGCCATCCCAGATCAGACAGAAGAACGCGAGGAAGATGAATTTGCCAGAAAACCAGCGGAAGGAGAGTATCAGACCCTCCGGCCCATGCTCAATGCTGATGTTCTCCGGCATCGGTGCGCTGATCGGTTCATCCGGATCATACATGCCGCTGAATTTCCTTTCGATCGTGTTCTGCACGAGGCAAGGCCACGCGAAGGCGGCGAGAAGAGACCCCGTCCCGCTCTGTCAATGATGTTTCTTGAGCGTAGCGCTGCGCCAATGTAGGAAAAGCGTGGGAAAGGGGCAAGTAGGTGGGATGGGCAAAGAGGAAACGGCGATGGTAAGAAACTCAAGACCCGAATCCCGCAAGCCCGAGTTTCACCATTTCAGATCGAGCTCCATGAACATCGATCCCTCGATCGGATTATAGCGATACGGTCCGATGGCCCGAAAGCCTAGAGAGCGGTAGAGGGCTATCGCCTCCTTCATCGATGGCAGACTATCGAGTCGCATCCGAGCATAGCCCATTCGGCGCGCTTCGCCGATGATTATCTCCGCGAGCGTCCTACCAATCTTCTTTCCGCGAAACGCTGGCCGCACGTACAATCGCTTCATCTCGCAGGTGGCATCATCGATCTTCCGAAGGGCAACGCATCCAGCGAGATCTGACGCCCAGTACCCAAGGATCAATCGACCGTCAGGTGGCGAGTACTCCCCTGGAAGCTCAGCGAGTTCCTTGTCGAACTCCTGAAAGCAGAGGTCGATGCCGAGAGAACTCTGATACTCCCTGAACAGATCCCTCGCCAGGTCCACGTCGGCCGACGATTTAACGTCGATTGATCGAAGCATGTCCATCCCTTGCGCAGGACCCGTTGGAGCCGTTCCCTTGTTCTGATCCTGCTACTTCTTCTTGAAAGTGTACTCTCCAGGGTCAATGTAGCTATCGACTTTGACCCTCATTTCGTCCACTGTGCCGCGCGAATTGAGGGTGAAGGAAACATACGTTGTTCCGGCAACGGGATCGCGCCAGCGTGAAAGAAAGATATCGAACTGCCAGTGCTCGAGATCGGCAACGTACGACGGAGAGGAACTGAGCCGAAGAACAAGCTTGCCGTCTTCTTCAGCGACCGCGGCCTCACCGTACAGTGCGTGCTGGTAGGTCCCAGCGTAGTTGTTCAGTGGAAGGGACGGAACTGACGTCTTCACGCGCGCCTCTTCTCGTTTCTTGTACTCTTCGCGTTCTTTCAGTTCCTCGTTGGTGCGGACCTTCAGATAGAGAGTGCTCCAATCTTCCGGCGTGGCGCCGAGAAAGGCATCGAAGATACGATACAACAAGGCGGTATGAAGAGAAGTCGTATGAAGATTTGCAAGGATGACGACGCCGAGGTTCTTCTCCGGCATGAGCGCGACGACGGAGGACATCCCGTCCGTCTCTCCATAATGCCGAACGACGACGTTCCCTCGAAATTCGCTGATCCCCCAGCCGAGCCCGTATGCGGACCACCTGGGCTTCAGGAAAGGGGGGAGCGGGGAAGTCGGATGTGAGATCGGCACGATCGTCTGCGGGCTCCACATCTCCTGAGCGACATCGGCGCTGTACAATCGTTTTCCCTCAAAAACGCCCCTGCCAAGCTGCAGGCGGATCCACCGTGCCATGTCCAGGACATTCGAATTCACACCCACGGCGCCTGCGCCATTATCAGTGTTTCGCCACGCGATCGGCTTTGTTTTTCCGTCGATTCGCTTGTGCGGGGTGGCGAGATTGTCGACCTGACCGGGCGCTGGCATTTTGGTGAGACTGGAATTCATACCGAGGGGCGTGAGTATTCGCTCCGCCACGAAATCACTCCAGGATTTTTCCGTCGCCGCGGGGATAACCGCTCCGGCCGCTATGAACATGATGTTTTGGTACGCATAGTTGCTCCGGAAGCTCGAAACCGGTCCAACATTTCGGGCGCGCTCAAGGATTTCCTTTGTTTCCCTCGTCGATCCCCACCACATCAGGTCTCCTCCGAATGCCGGCAATCCGCTTCGATGGCAAAGGAGGTCGCGTATAGTAATCTCCCGCGTTACGTAGGGATCATGCAACTCGAAGCCCGGCAAGTATTCGATCGCACGATCGTCCCAGCGAATTTTGCCTTCGTCCACGAGCATGCCGAGCGCGGTTGCGGTGAAGGCTTTCGAACAAGAAGCGATGCCGAAGAGGGTGTGCTCGTCCACCGCGGCAGATTCACCGAGCTTCCGCACACCATAGCCCTTCGCAAGAACCATCTTGTCGTCCTTGACCGCGGCGACTGCAAGACCGGGGCATCCCCAGTCCCTGAGGGCTTTGGTGACGTATGCGTCAAATCCCTGCAGTGGGCGTGTCTGCCCATAGAGAAAGCAACAGCTGAACAGGACGAACACGAACAATCGGTTCCAGATGGAGGCGAGGCGTGCCATAGGGGTACTCCAATGCTAGGGATGGTAAGGATTGATCAGAAAGTCACATCATCGTCAAGAACGTAAACAGACCGAGAAAGGCAGCGGCGACCATCGTGAGGACAGAGATCGATTTGAAGACTCCACGAGAGTGCTTGAGGCTCACCGTGCTGAGAACAACAGCAAGCACACACGATGCGAGCGCAATAAGGGTCAGCGTTTGCGCGTTCTGAAGAAAGGCCGGAAAGCGACTGAAGAATGCTTCACTCCGCTCTTGCTGCGTCTTTCCCGAAAATGATGAGAAGGTGTTGATCCAGACTCCCCAGATGTAACACGGTGCCGCAAGGAATGCAGCACCGCCCAATGAGGCGAGTTTCCAGAGCCACCGTGGGGCGCTTGCTTCAGAATTCACTTGAGAACAACCATCGATCGGGTAATGACCTGCTGACCTGATACAAGTGTATAGAAATAAACCCCACTTGTCAAATCCCTTGAGACGAATGGAACAGTGTGGACCCCTGCGGTCAGGTCAGCCTCGACAACTGTTGCCACATGGCGCCCGAGCGCATCACACACGTGAAGCGAGACCCTCTCCGATCTCGGAAGTACGAAGCGAATAGTCGTGCGTGGATTGAACGGATTTGGATAGTTCTGTTGCAGTATGATCTGATCAGATGATGGAATTGATGATTGCAGGATCGAGGTCAGGCCTTCATAGGCAAGAGCTGCGTCGAAGACCTCACGCACGAACTGGGGAGCAACCAGGAGCGTCGCCGCCCCGTTTGGATGGCTGTCGGAGGAGCTATTGGTGTACGTTGCAGGGAGCTTGCCGTCAGGCCCGGCCAGTTTGTGAAAGAAGTCAAAGACGTAGACATTTGCCGGAAAGGATCCGAATCCCGCGTCGAGCCCGTTGGCAAGAGTGTCCTTTGCCCACAGGCAGAATTGGTGGGAGAGCTGAGCTGCCTGATCACTGGTGGCAGCGGCGACGAGCGGTGCGTTCGTCCAGATGACGAAGAAGTTTTGCGTCCGCTCCTTCATTACCTTCAGGAAGTGACGCCAATGCCATTTGTAGTTGTACATCGATTTGCGCGTCGGAGTGAGCGTATCGGCTGCGCTCACGTAGACCG
>VGWB01000252.1 GCA_016873755.1 Ignavibacteria bacterium
AGCTACAAGTTGAATCCCTTCACGATCTTCTATGCCGGGGTCACTAACGACTTTGCCGATTTGGAGGGGTACGAGAGATTCCAGACGACTCAGCGCCAGCTGTTCGTCAAGCTACAATATCTGGCTATGGAATGAAAAACAGTCAGTCGGAGCGAGCATCCGGGGTACACCGGAACCTCGTTCTGGCGTACGTTTGAGCAAGGTAACATCCGCGTCCGGATGACCGAGTACTCACGGGGCTTTCGGGCAGATCACTGGTGCCCGCGAGGACACATCGTGCCGTTGCTGGAAGGAGAGATCGGATTGGAATTCAAGGATGGAAGGAAGGTCGTTCTTCGTTCGGGAATAAGCTTCAAGTGCAGTGTTGACGAGAAGAATCCCCACCGGGCCGGCGAATTTGTGTCGTTCGGTAGCTCAGATTCGGGCCAGAGAGCAAGTACCAAGCTTCGAATGCGCTAGTTTCGCGCCAAATCGCGCTGCTTCATGAAGACTCCCTGCCGCGGACTCCTTGCGTCTGCTTCCTTCCTCGAAGAAAGAATTGTCGATTGCTAATGAGATTTTGCTTGGTATTGAATGAAAGAATACCTACATTAGTATCGTAAGTACATTGTACACCAGTTGCTGCCATTTCTCATAGCACACCTCAAGCTGTTCCGGGCGAATCGAGTTGTATCCGCAGCAGTAGTTAGGGAAATCTCACCTCAGGAACATTCCTGTTGAGATCGTTGGAAAGAGGCACACCGAAAGGTTGTACACCGATTGGTCCGCCGGTTGCGGATGCACATCATAAACAGAAAGGATTCGTTCCTATGGAAAAAGGAACAGTCAAATGGTTCAACGGAGCCAAAGGTTTCGGCTTCATTTCACGCACCAATGGCGAAGATGTATTCGTCCACTTCAAGGCTATTTCCGGCGACGGTTACAAGACCTTGAACGAGGGTGATACGGTGGAGTTCGACGTGCAGAAGGGTCCCAAGGGACTCCAGGCGTCGAATGTCTCTGTAGTCCGCTAATAAGGTCGAAGGACAGCGGGTTGCCGGTCGCCACAATCCTGACGGAAGGTACGTCGGAGGTGGCGCCAGCATCTCGAAAGAAAAAACCCTGCTCCCGATGAAAATCGGGACAGGGTTTTTTCACTTTACACTCAACTGTGTTTCTGTCGGGAGAGGCCTCTTTCGAATATAGACCTACCCCCTTGGGGGACCAAAGAGGATCCCTTGCTAGAATCTCCTACCGCCTCCACCCCTTCGACCGCCGCGACCGCCGCCCCCAAATCCCCCACGTGAAGGCCGCTCGGGGCGCGGTCGAGCTTCGTTCACATCCATCGACCGGCCTTTGAACTCCTTGCGGTGGAGGCCCGCAATGGCGGCCACCGCTTCCGTTCTGTCCGGCATCTCCACGAATCCAAAACCCTTGGAGACGTTGTTGAAGCGATCCTTGATGATGGCCACGGAATCGATGCGTCCAAAGGCCTGGAACAGTTCGCGCAGATCGTCTTCCGTGACGTCACGGGACAGGTTACCGACGTAGAGCTTCATGCCAACCTCATTATGAAATGATTTTTGATTGTGGATTACGCCGACCGCGCTGGCCAGCAAGCGTATCACGCATCTACGGCCGCAGGAAGCCTCTTCCGGGGAGAGATGTGTGGCTGGCGGTGGTTGCTATCGCTCGTCGTAGCTAACGTACTACAAATACTCATAGTATCCAAATGGGGACCGGATGCAAATTGTGCGAAAGAACAGCGGGAAAGCAGATCCAAGGCTTCTCGAACCCCTCCGCGCCCCACCCCATTGTCGTTCGGAGACCGGGACTCGCGTCCCCCTTTAGTTTTGGGGGAGAGAGGACGAGATTGGACTGTTCTCTTGACAGCCATCAATCCGACCTCCCTCCTCACTACACGCATAGGTTAGGGGAAGTTCATGGTCAGGAAGTTTGAGAGAGCTTGAACCTCACTTTCAGCACTCCATTCTCGTAGGTGGTGGAGTACAAATGGAAGACGCCGATCTCTTTCGTCCGTTTGACGTGCCCACCGATGCAAGGGCAGGCATCATAGTCGCCGATCCGGACGATTCGGACCATCTCGCCCACTTCCTCAGGCAGACGACTCAGGTTGAACTGCTGTCCGGCTGCTTCCCTCGAGAGGAACTCCTCCCTCACGTCTGCGTCGGTTTGGATGATCTGATTGACTCGAGCTTCAACTTCGCGAACCTCCTCCGGCATCAGGTCGCGGTCGAAGTGGTAGTAGCACCTGGACTTTTCGCTTTCAAGGTGTGTGGTGAACGCACGGGCGCAGTTGAACATCCTCACCATCGTCTGGTTCAGGATATGCTCCGCCGAGTGCATTCGTGGATCGTAGCTCTTCGGCATAGGTCGTGTGATCGGTCGATTCAGAAGCCACTTTGAGTTCCTTGTTGGCAGTGAATTTAGCGAACTCTCTCCGAAAAAACCCGCCCTCAGGATTCCGGAAGTCAATTCACCGGTTGGCGGAGTTCATATAGAGACCACCCTCCTTTCAGGAGGGATTGTCGGCTGCGTGCGTCAGCGCACTCACCTCGAAAACGGGGGTTGGAAACTCATACCCGTCGGGTTCGAGGCAGGGGCCACTCCGCCACACAGGCACATCAATAACCGAATGCCACGAGGAGAATCCTGACGAGGATCAGCGCCCACCCTACGATGACAACTATCCAAGCCACCTTCTTCGCGACCTGAATGAGAATCAGAAATGCGGTCAGGACCGCAAGATAACCAATCGGATCGACAAGGTCTCCTGCTACCTTCACGTTCGGCAGGATTAGGCCAAGGAGATAGACAGCCAGCAATCCCACGTAGTGCGCCAGCGAATAGACGAAGGCCAGTACCTGCGCGAGGATCTCTTTCCAGGGGATTTGGATCGTTCCGGAGAGTGCCACTACTATCAGTCGAGTCATCGTTTCTCCTGTGTATCAAGCTGTTCTTGTCATATCTAGCCGCCCATCGATCTCCGCCAATCAGAATCGAAACGCAAAGAGGTTCGCTTCGTTCTCGCGTTCAACAGATGCGTTCACACGGAATGCAGTCCCAAGATCAAGCGAGGAGGCAAGGGTCAACCCCGCTTCGGCCTCACGATGCTCGCAAGACGCTGCACAACAGCATTGAGGATCGAGAGCACCGAGGGGAAGAACAAGGCAAGCACAATGCCAGCCACGATCAGCAGCGCCCCTCCTGAAAAGAGCTTGCCGATAAATCCCAGTCCCCACGACGGAAAGAGGCTCGCGAGCGTAAACTCGTCGTAATACGGCGTCGGGGGCTCCCATTTCGGGATAATCTCACTCGGGACAATAACATCCCAACTTCCCACCACAAAGACCGGCATCAGGAAACGGAACGTGACCTGGTCATCAAACTTCCGCCAGTTGAGGAACCATCCCTCCTTCCACGATCCGATGTTGTTGAAGAATATCCTGATATAGAACGGTTTGTTCCAGATACTCGTAACAGACTCGGAGGATTTCGAGATCGTCTCGTCGAACACCTTCTGCGCGGCTGAGCTCAGGTCTTCCGGGAACGTGACGCTCGGCTGATCCGGCGTACCGGGTTTGCTTTCCGGATGCAGAAAGATCACGCTCCCCTTCTGGATGTTCGGCGAGATGCGCTGCTCGTCCTGCTCCCTGCTGAGCACAAGATCGGAGCAGTAGACCGCACCGATCGCGATATCCGGCTTTTCGTTCTGTTCGAGCGCGGTCCTCACATACCAGGGGGCATTGTTTGGAATAATCTTGAGCATAAGCGCGACGTTTCCGTACCGGTTGTTCTTCCACTCTTCTTTGAGGTCGCCGAGCTTGATCTGCTTCTGACCGCTCCCATACCAGTATCCCGGATATGTCGTCATTTGCCTTTCGTCCGTCGTCGGGGGCACGGGAGGATCGTTTCTCTCCGGCACAATGCCGACGGTGACCTCGAACTCGGTGAGCCAGAGCTGCATTTCGAAGCTCCTGATGGGCGTGTTCGGATCGGAGGAGCGGACTCGTTTCTTATAAAGCTTGTATGGCTTCGGGTCCTGCGAGCCCGTCGCAATGCGGAGGAGCTGGCTCAGTTTGCCGCCTTCAGGTTCGTAGAGCTTCACCGGTCCCACCTTCGCGACCAAGTTCGGCATCCCGTAAAAGGGATGGTCGGGATCGAAGTTGAGCGTGTTGCCGTCGAAGAAGAGCCGCTCACCGTCACTCCGGTTGAGCACCTCCTCGTGGAATTTGAGGAACTCAATATGCGCTTGCGGGCCCTCGAAGTGTCCCGTTGAGCCGCCCCGATAGCCGAGCCCGCCGGTGCGTGAGGTGAACTCATCCAAGCGCTCTGCGATTTTCGATTGTACAGCTTTCTGGTAGGTTTCGTATTCCCTCTGGGATCTATGCTCCCTGAGCTGGTTGTATTCGGCAAGGATGCGGTAGCCAAGGAGCAGTGCGAGCACGCCCGCGATGGCAAGAAAGGATCTGTTGAGCATGGGGGAGTCCTCTGTTGTCCGACGAATTTAACGAACTCTTGAGGACAAAGTCCACACGAAAATGAGAAGGGTAGTTATCTTGGAAGCGTTTCGGTATGACGGGGTGCAGCGTGCGCCTTCGCCAAGAATAACCTGGCGGCCCGACAAGCTCCTGGTCGGGACACAAATAACGCACGGGAAAAGGGACATCAATCCTTTGTTGGGGCAAAGAAAAGCTCGCACCAGCTTTCGTTTCTGCCTCCTTACGAAGCGGAACCAAAGAGCCAATGTGAGCCAAAGGGGTCGAGGGGTAATGCTACAGGCTGAACCAGTACGTCATCTTCAGCATGAAGATGTTATCGGCCTTGGAATTGACAAGGCGGGAGACGGACCGGCCGAACGCGAATTCTCCGAGATTCTCATAATCGCTCCGGCTTTGTGTCCACACTAGATAGAGCACAGATCCGGGATGATACTCCCAACGGAGCACGGCATTTCCCCGCAGCGACGAGAACCTGAAATCGGGATTGGAGATGTTGAATTGTGGCGCAGGTCCTGCACCATCCGGATC
>VGWB01000253.1 GCA_016873755.1 Ignavibacteria bacterium
TTGCCGACGGCCAGATACCGTATGGGGACTATCCGGAGCGGGTGACAGTCAATGTCGGGAGAGTGGATGGCGGCTGGCAGTCGGGCAGCGTCGATATCACTGTCAATCCGACCATCTGCGCCCAGGTGACGTTTGATCCACCGGTTGTCAGTCCGGGCGACACGGCGGTTCTGAGCTTCAAGAAGATCCTTGAAGATGGCACGCTGGAGGACTTTCCTGCTGATCAGCTCTTCAACATTGCCATACTCTCGGGAGGCGACCGGGGAGTGCTGGTTTCGGGATCCGGGGAGACGGGCACAACGCTCGCAAAGGTTTCAGCGCCGGTATGGTATGTTGCTCCTGGGAGTATCGAGGGTGACACGCTGGTTGTGGGTGTGATTGCGACGGCGGCGTTCTCGACAGGCGGGGGAGGCGCTTCTAGCGTGACCAAGACAGAGAGCGCTGCACCGTTGGTGAAAATTCTGGCGAGTGATGCGGGTAGGCAATCAACCGTAGAAGCCAGGAAGAAGATAGAAATTGAGAGCGTTCGGGAGATGCTTCTTGCGCGGGCGGGGGAGGCTTGTGCGCTGAGTGAGGTCGTCGTTGTCGGAGTTGCAATTCATCACTTCGCCGTCATCGTTACACCTGACACCGTTCACCACGGTAAGAGCGCGAATGTGAAGATACAAGCAAAGGACGAAGCAGGCGGTGATTTGAAGGCGACCTCTGACACGAAAGTGAATATTGTTCTCGGGACGGATGAGAAGTACGGCAATCTCCATCACCAGGGCGCTACAGGCAAGACGCTGCTTGCTGTACCTTATGAGGATGCGAATTCGTCGACGGTTAGTTTCTTGGCGAACGGTGAGAATCCGATTGGCAAGGATCCGCAGAAAGTACAAATCGGCATGACAAAAGCAGGGCAGGAAGCGATCGGCGGCAGCGGATGGGCAGTTGTCAAATGCCACCTCTCAGCACCACTTTATAGGCAGGGCTCGGGATCAGAGTGGGCCCAAGACACTTATGATCACTCGGCCTACACAATTGGCGACCTTGGTTGTGCTCTGTCGTGCATGGCTATTTCGATGACATCACTCGGAGATACCATTGACCCCGGAACTCTGAACACTTGGATGACAAATAGAAAGCCGTATGAAGGTGGGTATCATCGTGCACGAGTCAATTGGGAGGCAATGTCAAGACACTCCCCTGAGAAGGGCATCAAAGTCGCTGAAGCAACAAGCGTGCGGGATGATTTCAACTTGTCGGTATTCGATGACCACCTTTTGCGTTGCGAACTGATTATCGCAAAAGTCTTTAATCCGGAATCTGTCAAGAACAAGTCAAGGGAAGAACAGATTGCGGCGGAGAGGGATGGAAATCATTGGGTAGTCATTGTGAGCAAGAACGGACGCACGTTTTCAATCCTTGATCCAGGAAGGGGATTGCAGACACTATCTGATTACGGGAAGATTTATCGTTATGTTCGCGTACACAACTAGACGGGGGCTTTTCATGGTCACGAAGCTCGAACTGCTAGTTCTAGTCCTGGCATGCTACCTCGCGGAGGCGTCCCTGCAGGAGCGGGATTTCAGGAGCATCACGGTAGCTGCGAGTGGAGGAGTTGAATTCCTCATTCAAGATTCTCTCGGCCGAAGATCGGGATATGATCCGAGAACCGCTAAGAGGTACGACGAAATCAATCAGTCCTACGGAGTATTCAGCATCGACAGCGAGAACCCGAGTGTGCCTGCGCCCGAACCGGTCAAGGAATTCATGACTTACGCTCCAGTTGACGGGAATTACACGGTCACGGTATTCGGAACGAGGTCGTCCCCTTACAGACTGTCGATGACGCTATCGAGGGGAATTCGGGACGGTGCTGATTATGATTTCGGTGGCGTAGTGGATTCCAATATCGTCGTTCAGTATCAATTCCGATATACTTCGGTTCCCCACGAGCCGATGTCGGCCTTTAAGGTCGTTCGTCTCCAAACGCTCCGAGAGGATCTCCGAACCTGTTATACCCTGAAGTTCGTCGGTGAGAAAGAGCTCTACAACGACCTCACCCGCCGCCTCGACAAGCTCGACAAGTATCTTTCAGACAAAGACTCCTCCAAAGCCCGCCACGAGCTTGAAAAGTTCCAGGAGAAGATCGATCAGGTGAGAAAAGAGACAGTGAAAACAGAGCAGAAGAAAGCAAAACCACCGAAGCACTTTATCTCCAAAGATGCATACGACATACTGACAGAAGACGTGACTCTTCTCTTGAAGCAGCTCCCGATTGACAAGAAGGGAAAAGGGGGGAAGCAGTCGAACAGGCTGCAGCAGAAATCGTAGGTGATTCACGAAACCAGGAGGCAGCCATGAAGCAGAGCTGTTCGTTTCTGTGCTTGTGTTTCATCCTCGCAGCGTTCGGGTTCCGAGCGATTGCACAATCGGTTTACGAAATTCCCTTCGCTTCGCAAGGGAACAGCATCGAGCTTTCGATTGCCAATGCTTCCTCCGTGGGAGCTGGAAGGGTGAGTGTTCACGCTACGAACATCCCTCCGTGGCTGAAGTTTGAGGCGATAGACCAGCAGGTCGGTTTCATCAACTCAGGCGAGGAAGATGCTGTGAGGTTCACGTTCTCGGTGGAGAAGTCCGCTCCGGTTGGTCGAAGACATATGCTCCGGTTCGACCTCTCCTCCTCAACGGGTGAGAAGTGGACGAAAGAGATCGCTGTGGCTGTCGCGGCTCCCGAACAGTTCGAGTTGTTTCAGAACTATCCCAACCCGTTCAACCCGAGCACGGCGATCGGCTACCAACTATCATCGGAGAGCCGAGTCAGCTTGAAGGTCTATGACGTACTTGGCCGAGAAGTCGCGACACTGCTTGACGGTGATCAGCCGGCGGGATACCACGAAGAGCGGTGGGATGCTGGAGCATTTGCCAGCGGGATGTACGTGTATGAGCTGGTGGCCACAGAGGGCAATGGTAACCGCCATCTAAGCCGCCGGGCCCTTATTCTGCTCAAGTAGCTGCTGGATTCACGCACGGAATTCCCCCCGGTCCGAGTCGCAACCGACGGGGATCCTCTGCCCGTCGCTCGTGTGCAGGGGATTTGGCATCCGCCAATCGGCACTCCTGCAGCCGGAAAAAAAAGCGCACCCTCGAAGAAGAGGATGCGCCTTTTTCGTCGCAAGCAACCCATCCGATCAGCTAGCTCGTTGGGCTCTCCCTAGCGGCATACGCACCATGATGTACCCGATGACGGCTATGCATACGAGACTGAGCAGGTAGTCGGGCGAGTCGAACAGGTAGGGAATATCCACCTCACCGAAAGCCAGTCCCGCAAACAGGAGTCCCAGCAGCGCCTCTCCGGCGATCATGCCAGAGGCAACCAATACTCCCAGGTTCTCGATCGTCTCCTTCCCTTTGCCATCGGGAGACCGCTTGGCTGCAATCCGTTCAACGAGTCCCTTCATCAATCCACCAACGAAGATCGCGAACGTCGTGTCAATCGGCAGATACATCCCCACGCTGATCAGCATTGGGCTCCTCACCTGCATGAGAATCAGCGCACAACCCATGAACATTCCGACGACGATGAGAATGAGTTCGGCTTTGGCCTCAACGATTCCTCGAGCGACCACAGCCATCAGGCTTGCCTGTGGGGCGGCAAGTTTCTCGCCGCCGAAACCCGCCTCCGTCCCGAGGATGTCGTTCTGTTGTTCCGGTTCGAGCTGTCGAACATCGTCGATGGTGTATTCCTTTCCGGTCAGCTCAGGATTCTTGCCCTTATAGACGACGGAGGTCGCGCCGCTCTGCTGTAGATTGCCCAACTGATCGGCCACCAACCGTTTGATGTCACCCAGGTGGAGAAGGGAGAGAATGAAGAACATCACGAGAGCTGCAGCAGTAACGCCGAAGATGTCTCCGACCTGCATCTTCCACGGCGTGCAGCCCAGGATATGTCCCGCTTTCAGGTCCTGCATCATTTCGCCTGCTACGGAGACGCTCGTGCAGGTGAAGGCCGCGACACCAAGAACTGCGGCGACGGCAGCCTCGCCCTGCATTCCGAGCCCAACCATCAGGAAGGCTACCACGATCAGGACGGATACGGTGAGCCCGCTCGTTGGATTGTTACTCACGCCGATGATGCCGACAAGGTATCCTGACACCGCAGCAAAGACGAAGCCGAGGAAAAGCATCACGATGGACGCGGCAGCCGCCGGAATGAAATCTCCGGTGAAATATGAGAAGATGAAGAGCATGGCCACCGTGATGGCCCCAATGCCCATGAGCGACCATTTGATGTTGATGTCTCTCTCTGTCCGTGCAAGCTCACCTCCGCCGACGGTAGATTTTCTCACATAGGAAAACGAGCGTTTCAGTCCGTTGAACAGATTTGTGCGCATTCGGTAGAGAGTGTAAAATGCTCCCACGAGCATTCCACCGATCGCGATGTAGCGGACGATGTTCCTCCACACGTGGGTCATCTCCGCCGTCCAGTCCGTCACGGCGCCGGGATTGTCGCGGTGCAGGAAATAGGCGATGATTGGCGTGAGGAGCCCCCAGGCGAGTACGCCGCCGCTGAAGTTGATGGCGCCGAGCTTTGGTCCGATGATATATCCCACACCGAAATACGCCGGGCTCATCGCGGGGGCGCGGAGCAGGAGAGTACCTTTCGCAAGGCTGACGATCTTCTGCCATCCGAATGCAACGACTTTGAACTCCGTCAGAGCGCTGAAGAATGCCCCAACCCCCATGCCTGCAAACAGGTATCCGGAGTTCCGCGCGCCTGCGTGTGCCGACTTATGAATCTCAGAAGCGGCGATCGATTCGGGGAAGGGGAGCTCGACATCCTCAACGAGAACGCGCCGAAGGATCGTGACGAACATGATGCCCAAAATGCCGGCTACGATCA
>VGWB01000254.1 GCA_016873755.1 Ignavibacteria bacterium
AGCTCAGCAACCACCAGCACTTCTACTGGGTGCAGAAGGTTCCCTTTGGGGCCACTGAGTGCACCCCGAATGCTCCCCTTGTCTTCTGGATCAATTCAGTCTTGGGCTGCTGGCCCCCTTACCTGCCCCAGCCCGAGACCTCCCCCAAAAATGACCGGACAGCGCTCTGCAAGTAAAGAGAAGACAACTTCCTCACTTCAGCCATGAAAGTCCAATTTCATTTCAAATACCCGGTACAGAGTTGTGAATTCCGTCTGGTTCCCGTTGGCCCAACGACGAAAAGGAGAATGATGAGAGAATAACGGAAGAGCTCGCGCTCCAATGGACGCGCCGAGAATACTCTATTCATTGCCGCCTCCCTAATTCTAGTTCTCTGGCCTACGATCGGACAATCTGCTATCACTCTTGAATCTCTTGACTCTATTCACTACTATGAAAGCAGACATAGAACGGAATGAAGAAGACTATGACTGCACTCCAACACAACATCAAGGCATTCATCAGAAAAGGCGATGGTCACTACGTTGCCGAGTGCCTTGAAATCAGCGTTGTCACTCAGGGACGAACGCTTGATGAAACCATTGCCAATCTCCGGGAAGCCGTGGCCCTCCACCTCGAGGGCGAAGATCCCACAGAGTATGGGCTCGCACCGAATCCGACACTCCTCTTGACGATGGAATTAGAGCCCTCCAATGCCTAAGCCCCGGCAACTCTCCGGCGACGATGTCATTGCTATTCTTTCAAGGTTCGGATTTTCCATTCACTCCCAACGCGGTTCCCACGTCAAGCTTCGTCGCCTTACAGCAGAAGGTACCAAGCAAACCCTGACGATCCCTCGCCACAAGGAGCTTGGCCCCGGAACGGTACACGCGATTTTTAGGCAGTCAAGCCGCTACATTCCTGAGGATCAGCTATTGCCTTTGTTCTTCTTCTAGCGCTATTCATTGATTTGTCTTCTTAATGGCGCGATGGCTCGATCACCCAATCTCTCAATGACCCAATGACTAAATCCCCCTCACACCTCAAACTCTTCCCATTCCTTCTTTACTCGTTCCATTAGCTTCTGGAACCGCTGGACGCCGAGTAATGCCGCCAGCGCGACTACACATCAGCTTCGATCTCGCGCTGCTTCGCCCGCGCCCGATCCATCAGCGCCTCGAAGCGCGGGTCCCCGCGAAGCCTGGAGAGGAAGGGGTCGTGCTCGGCGAAGAAGCGGTGGTTGATGAACCCCATCTCGATTGCGCGAGCAAGCCAACGCAGTGCCACCTCGGCGTCGCCGACGCTCGCGAACGCCGCGGCGAACATCCAGCTGAACTCCTTGTCGATTTCAAAGACCTCACGCGCCCCGGGCTGGGCGAGTACTGCATACATTGCTTCGCGATCTGACCGCAGCATTGCCCCGACAAAGGACTGCATCGACGATACGACACCAGCGCCCGCCCTAGCTCCCCTATCGAACACCTGTGCAGCCTCGTCTGCACGACCTACGTAAAGGAGAAACACCCCCAGCCAAAGATCGGCAACGGGGATTCCGGCGGCTGCTGTATGCATGCCGACCATCTTGGCGAGCCCCGTATCGAAGCGGCCGTCGAAGAGGTCCGCGAACGCGGACCCGACATGGGCCGGCCAGTATAGTGGATCCAAGGCATGGGCTCGGTCCCCGAGCTCACGCGCCTCGGCGGTAAGCCCGACCTCTGCCAGGACGTACCCAGCGCTCCACGCCGCGATTGCGTCACCTGGGTCCAACTCCACCGCGCGCCGCAAATGCCGGACGCTGGTTTTCGGATCGAAGCGCCGCCATGCGATGAGGCCCTTCGCCACGTGGGCCCTTGCAAGGGTGGGGACTAGCTCCAGTGCCTGATCGGCCAGTCCGTCGCCTCGCTGAAGTGTCTCGGGAACCGGCCGAATCCCCTGGTCATGCAAAAACCACAGGATCTCGGCCTCTGTAGCCAGGAGTAGTGCGTTCGGGCCCGTTCGAGCAAGCGCTCGCTCGACGAGCTGCAATGCGAGGTCAAATGCGGACTCAGATGCCCGCAGAATCTCCTGACGGGCACGGAGGTAGAGCGCAAACGCCTCAACGTCCGGGATGTCCCGGCTGGCCAAGTGCCGATCCTCATCAGGTGTAAGGGTGAGTTCCAGAGCTTGCACGATCCGGCGCGAGAGTTGCTCCTGAAGCGCGAATACGTCTTCCAGCTTCCCCGCGTACTTCTCCGCCCACATATGCGTGTCAGACGCAGCGTCGATCAACTGTGCGGTGATACGGAGGCTGTCTCCCGCGCGTCGAACACTCCCTTCCAGCACATACCGGACGCTGAGGTCCCTCCCGATCGTCTGCACGTCTTTCTTCGATCCCTTCAGCAACATCGCAGAGGTACGGGAGATCACCCGCAGCGCTCAGATCTTCGATAGGTCGGCGATCAGCTCCTCCGTCAGGCCGTCGGCGAAGAACGCATTGTCCGGATCGGGGCTGAGGTTCTCAAATGGCAACACCACGATCGACTTCTCCTGTTTCGGCAGCTCGAGTACGGGCACCAATGCTGACTTCAAGTCACTCACCATCTGCTTCATCGACTGATACCTTCGCGAGCACTCTTTCTGCAATGCCTTCTCGATGATTGCCGCAACACTTCGAGGCACGTCAGCGCGGACGGAGACCAGTCCCTGCGGCTCCTCGTGTACAATCGAATACAACAGCGCCGCTTCGTGCTTTCCTCGGAATGGCAGTTTCCCTGTCAGCATCTCATACAACACGACTCCAACTGACCAAATATCCGTTCTCTCATCGACATCCATCCCTTGCGCTTGCTCCGGTGACATGTATGCCGCTGTCCCCACCGTCGAGCCAGGTCTTGTGAGCCTCGTCTGACCACCAGCAAGCTTGGCAAGTCCGAAATCCAGTATCTTTACAGTCCCATCCGTCGTAATAAAGACGTTCCCCGGCTTGATGTCCCGGTGTACAATCCCTTTCTCATGCGCCTTGGACAAGCCGCTCGCTACTTGAAGGGCAACATCGACCGCATCCTTAACTTGCATTGGCCCTGTCGCGATTCTAGACGTCAAGGACTCCCCCTCATAGCAATCCATCACGATGTATAGGCTTCCATCGTCAGTCTCATCGATGTCGTGGATCGTGCAGATGTTGGTGTGCTGGAGGGCGGAGGCGGCTTTTGCCTCATGGACGAAGCGACCTTTGGCTTCGGGGTCGAGCGTCAGCTCAGGAGGGAGAAACTTCAATGCGACAAAGCGATCGAGCTTCAAGTCACGGGCCCGGTAGACAACCCCCATGCCTCCCCCACCGATTTTCTCCAGGATCTTGTAATGCGAAACAGTTGTGCCTATCATGCGTGCATCTCCAGACCCCGACAAACAGCGTCGGGATTCTCAAAATTCCTACTACTCACAAGAAGCGTTCGATCATCTCCTGCCTCTCTTCTATGGCAACGTCGATGTCAACCCCAACGGGGTCGAGTATTGAAGGTCGGGGCAACCGCCCCGACCAAGCTTGTTAGAAGTCCAGGCAGAACCCTGAAAGGGTGATATACTCTCAGTCCCAGACATATCGTTCGTCATAGTCGATCCCGTACTCTTTCAGGAATGACCGGTACTCATCCTGAAATGTCTTCCTCCTGTGATGTTCCTCCTGTCCAGCTATGTACTCTCTCACACGCTCAACCTCGGTCTGTCCAACTGAGAACACCCCGTACCCATTTTGCCACGCAAATTTCGTGAGCATTCTCCCCTTCGTCTTGATCCATTTCGACGATCCGCGTTTAACGTCTCCAACGAGCTTGGCGATAGACATATTGCGTGACAAACCACACAGGATGTGCACATGGTCAGCAACTCCGCCAACTATCAAAACAGGACACTGCAGTTCATTGCAGGTTCCGCCGAGATACGCGTGCATCTCAGCGCGAATATCCTTGTCTGTTAGGAAGGGACATCTCTGTTTCGTGGAGAATACTATATGAACCAGAACCTTCGCCAGTGACTGCGGCATATCTCCTCACGTATGTTACCCCTTCAGGGTAACTCAACAGTGGTAGTTTGCGTGCCGAGGGCGATGCCCTCGGTTGATATCTTCTTCCCCTTCGGGGAAGTGAGCGCGACGGTGCGCTTGAGCCGGGTGTCTTCGGCGCGGTAGACAATGCCCATGCCCCCACCACCGAGCTTTTCGAGTATCTTATAGTGGGAGATCGTCTGGCCTATCATGGTCGCTTTTTGTTCTGCGTGTCGATTTTAGAGATCGTGGCAATCGATCCCAAAGGGGTAAGGTAGCAGATCCCGACTGACTGCGTCGGGATTCTCAAAATTCCAGCCGCCCACAAGAAACGTTCGCGGCGAATTTTGGAACTTCAACGCGACGGAGCGCTTGAGCTTGGTGTCCTCGGCCTTGTACACTACACCCATCCCGCCGCCGCCGAGTTTCTCAAGTACCCTGTAATGGGATATGATCCTGCCTATCATCAATGAATCCCCATATCAATACATTCAAGTCACTGAATTCGCTTCTACCTCGGGAAGTTCATTCGACGGAGCAAATCGTGGAATCGCGGATCGGAGCGAAGCTTGTCGGTCCAGTTTTCAATCCTCAGACCGATCATGTTTGTCGCGCGCTCGTTGTAGGCCTGCTCCAAACATTTGACCGCGCTTTCGAGATCACCCAGGGCGTCATGAATCTGTGCCATAAAGTATGGGTCGACATACCCTCGCGCCGATAACCGTTGCAGAGTCTCCAGGCATTTCTGCGCCTCCGCTCGCTCCCCTGCGACTGCAAATACCCACCCACAGCCTGCCAGAATAAACGGATCTTCGGGCATCAACTGAATGGCTCGCTTGCAGGCTG
>VGWB01000255.1 GCA_016873755.1 Ignavibacteria bacterium
TTTGTCCCGTGGCTTGTTCTTCTTCTGGTTCTCAACCGTCTTGTCGTATTCCTTCTTTACCTTCTCCTGGAACTTCTCCAGCTCCTTGGCACAGTTGACCGAGTCCCCCCGTGCAAGGTGCTTCTTGGCGTTCTCCAAACCGTTGTCCAGCTCCTTGACAAAGTTCCTATCACCGATCCAGCCCTTGGCCTCTGCCTGGTGTTTCATACGGATAAGGTCATCAATCGACACCTCTGACGGTAGCTGGTTTAGGAGATACTCTGTGTTGAAGCGCAGCAGGGCATAGGCTTCGCTCGTCAGCGTGGTTGAGCTATCGACCTCAACGTCGCGTAGAATCTGTTTGAGCGCCGATCGAGCTGCGCTCGCATTGTTCTGCTGAAGTGCCGTTCTCGCTGAACTGAGGTAACCGAGGTACCTCTCTGCCGTTGGTTGATCTTTGATCCATCCCAGCGAGCGGGATTGGGTGGCGAAGGAACGGAGCGTATCAAGAAACTCCAAAGGAACGAATGGGATGGGAGGATCTGCGGGACCGATGGTGGTACCCGCAACTGAGTTGTTGAAAAAATCATTCCTGAAGCTTTCGCGCGCGCGAACAGGATCCAGGTCCTCCAAACTGAGATGCTGTATGGGCCGAAGTCCCTGAACAATGAATTTGACAGTCCTGGGAATCCCTTCACTTCTTATCTGCACTCCTTCCTGAGAGCTTCCAGCCGCTAGACTCTTCTTGAGTTCAAAAGCGTCTTCAACTTTCCAGCCGGCAATTGGTTGGTCATCCCAAACGCCCAGGAAGCGCCAACCATTAGGTTCCAATGATTGAAAATCCTTTCTTATGCCCGATAGAGCGAAATTAGTCATTCTTTGTCGACTCGTTGGGGCATTAGTCCAATCGTACTGGTACACCAAACTGTCTGACACTATCCAAGCGCGACACCGCACAGAGACGGAAAGTCGATTTGCAGGCAGATAAGCATTACCGGGAATTTGTGGCACGTTGGGCCATATTCCGTATTGTGAGCCATTCCATCCATATGTTATGGCTGGAAATGTTGGCACAGATCTAAGGATCGCAGAATAGCCGAAGCCTGCTTCTAGAGTATTCGGGCAAAACCCTCTGATGTAGGCAGGTCCGGCTGAGTCAATTTCCAGTATCTCAAACATCTCGGCGGTCGATACTAGTGTCGAATTACCGCCTTCGGGATCGGTCTGGTTGATGATCGCTCCCGTCGATCCATCCCAACTGATAATCCAAAGATGCCGAACCGAGAATAATTGCATACCCGGAGTCCATTCGACAAGTATGTCCACTTTTCCATCTTGATTGATGTCTTTGATTGAGAATATACCATACCATTCACCTTTAAAAATTGGCCCAGAATGCCAGATGATCCGTCCATCTTTATAGATTCCCATAACACCGTGCTCGTCATCCAGATCGTCAGACCTCGTCTTGTCTGCGCCAAACAAGATATACCCGTTAAGTGTGTTGTACGGGTCGCTCAACTCACCAGCATCCGTTGTGCTCTGGTTCCGCTTGATTGCTGAGTCGAGAACAGAAAACGCGGCTCTGTAATCCTCTCCGAATCGACTGCGGATGGCCTGCAACAGTTGAGCCTCGATTGCACCGGTCGGATCATCAGGGTCAACCACCTGGGAGTAGAGCGGCGAGAGAAAAAGAACAGATACAAGGGCAGCAGATCTCAATATTTGAATTGTGCGAGTTTTCATTGCACACCTTGTTTCGGTTGAGGGTGGAACTTTCTTGCATGCTTGAACACACTTACTCCATAACCGGGATGCTTGTTGTACTTCTTGAAAGAATCCTTCCACGTTTGTTCCCAGCCTTTGGGCCAGTTAGCGTTAGGGACGATGCTCTTACTTCCGCCAAATTGCAGTCGAAGGTTCTTGTCTGTGAAGGTTTGATAGAACGGCATTTCAATTGTCTCATCGTTGAGTTCTTCCGGTGCTTGGCTTGTGCTGATGGATTTGCCTTTGTTATATCCCTGCACAAGGGCCGTTGTGTACAACATCTGGATCAATCCGTAAGATGCTGCTTTCCGTGTTTGGGCATAGTCGACATATTTCTGACGTATATGTCGGTACAAGAGCCTCGTAGCAAGCCAAGAAGGATCTTGACCAATTGTACTGTACCCTGCGTACCAAGCTATCAAGTAGTTTCTCCAACGATCCGTCAGATTATCAGGGCCATCGGTCGAACCAACGACTGTCAACTTCTCCGAGTCCCAGTACTTTCCCCAATTGCTGATCGCATATTCAGCGATCGAGACCGGGCTGGTTGGATAGTAAACAGGCTTGACATTCTGATGATCCAGCGGAATGTCTTTCCCTTCTCCCATCGGCTTCGGCGGTTGCCCGGTGACGCAAAAGGGCTGTTGAGCATAATCCTTTGCATGTTCACCGTGAGCAAAACCATAATCTGCCCACGGCTCATATCGATAGGAAGGATTGAATCGGTCGCCTGTCTTATCAGATTCCTGGAACATTTGCCCCTTGATAATCTGCGGTGAGATTCCGATTTTACCCCCGTACTCTATGCAGAGTTCATCAATGTTGAGGAGTTCGTTTCTGATGTTCCAGGTCACATCGAACGGTTTGTTGAATACTCTTGGATCATGTAGTTTTTCCGGCTTCTTCACCTCAATTAGCCGTTTCCCAAAAAGGTCCGGCTTGGTGGTCGACTGCACCCAGAGATTCACCTTGTTCTCCTCGCTCCCTTCTTTCCAATATCTACCGATGATCCGTATGAGCCCCTCGTCAAGATCCATCATCCTGACTGCGTCAGACTCCCACCGGGGCCATTTCTTCCCATGGTACAATGTTGCCGTCTCCTCTCCTGATCGCAGAGCCGTGGCATACCGTACTTCGGTCTCGTGCCCTCTGAAAAGAGGCTTGCCCGTTTCGTCGAAGTTCGTCACAGTATAGAGCCTTAGAACCTCTTTCTTCATCTCGGGATCTGTCGGATCCAGCTCTCTCGCAGCTGCATAATATTTCGTCTCTCCGAGTAGAATGACATCCCGATCAAGTCCAAGCTCTGTGTTGTTTTCGAGAACGACCTCTCCGATCTCGGGTGGATCGTCTCCAACCAATTGCTCCGAGCGGAGGCCAGCTGTTTTCATTGCTTGGCGGTTTACGCGCTTCAGGAGAGAACCAGGTGACCCCGGCCCTTTGGGTTCAGCGCCCGGAGAAACTTTCGCAGCGATGATCTCGCCAACATACGTCGCCTTCAAATGAAATGACAACGTGACCACACTGTCCGGCTCGTCTCCGTTCGCAGCAAATTGAAGCCCCCTACCAATCCCCGCATCTGGGACAATCTGCTCAAAAGCATATCCGGGATTGCCGTCGAGGATCAACGTCCCATACTTCCGGGTCGAATCCGGCATCTCAATCGAATACTCGAATTCCAGATCTCTACCCACCGGGCTCAACCGACCGAGGCTATCGACAGGCAGAAGCGCAACGTTTACCGTGTCACCGTACCAGATCACACCCGTTGCGGTCTTCAATGCAAGTCGCTGGGGTGTGCCAACATTGAGCTCAACGCGAACAACAAGATCATCAAAATCAAGATCGGTCCAGTCCTCGAAGGTCAGCTCCCACGTCGACGGGGAGACCTGCGTTACCTGCGGATAAAGAAATTGCCCATCGAGAACCTTTGAGGAGCGGCAGACAAGGGCCAATTCCAGGGAGGTACCGGCGGAATACGGCCCGACGATGAGGGTGTCCTCCACATGAGCTTGAGCCTCAGTGAGAAGCGTTGTGTCCACGGGCGATCGAAGAACAAGGTCGTCTCTTCCGTTTCCGTTGCTGCGCGTTAGCACGATACGGTATGTCCCTGGATAGGGCAACTGCATCACGGCATCTGGATTGCGCACATACGGGTTCCACGACAGAAGGGGATCATCAAGAACCTGCTGAGGCGGCATTGCTTCCAAGGTGCTGTCGGGTGCCAACTCCATCTTCATCGCAATGTCCCAAGAGCTCAGAGGTGTCGTCTCCAGCACTTTGTAGAAGAGAAATCCCGGGTAGCCGGGTCCCACACTCCAACTGGAAACGGGATCAAGACAAAATGCGATGTGCGCGGACTCGGGAGGCACAATATAGTGCATCGTCAACATCAGGTAGCTCCATTGCCTGAAGCTCCCGATGAGCGTGGGAAGCGTGTCTCTATCACCATCCAGGACAGGAGTGCCGCTGAGCCACATTTCCCAATTGTATCGGGAGACTCGCGCTGCATCCCATTGCGGGTCAATGACAACACCGCCTCCCTGGCGAAGGTAGACGCCGGGACAATCCTCAGCACCTTGATACTTTGCCGAGACCGATGCCTTCTCACCAATAACAACTCGCTCTCGTATATGAACTTGCGAAAAGAGGGAAGAATTAACAACGAGTGCTGTGCAAATGAGGGGAGCAATTCTCATTGGCGCGACTCCTGTACACGGTAAGTTGAGTAGGATACAGGGCTGCCGTAGGTGAAGCAATATAAGCGAATTCCTGCGATTTTGTCAAGTCTGAAAATCGTAAAATGGGTTGATGACCTCAGAAGGCTCTTGGGCGAGTAGCGATCCCATCTATTTCTTCCCCGATGGCAATCGGTCGATAATTGACTGCGCATTGGTCGTCAAGAGCAAATAGCCCTCCTGGGTGACGAAGCGTTTGTCACGAGGCTTGTTCTTCTTCTGGTTCTCAACCGTCTTGTCGTATTCCTTCTTTACCTTCTCCTGGAACTTCTCCAGCTCCTTGGCACAGTTGACCGAGTCCCCCCGTGCAAGGTGCTTCTTGGCGTTCTCC
>VGWB01000256.1 GCA_016873755.1 Ignavibacteria bacterium
ACGACTCCCGTGGTGTGCGATCCAAAAGACACACCAGAGAGGGAAACGTTCCCTCCCATTGATTGCCTCGTCCAGGTAGCCCCGCTGTTTGTCGTCCGAAGAATACTCCCAACAAGACTGACTGCGACGCCCGTGTCGGCATCTGCAAATGAAATCGCTTGTAGATCATCGGTGGTGCCGCTCGCCTGGGCAACCCACGTCCCCCCACCATCGCCCGTCTGGAAGATCGAGCCATTCAACCCCACGGCAGTCCCCGTAGCCGCGCCTGTGAAGCAAACTCCCCTGAATGAAGATCTTGTGCCCGACGTTCGTGAAGTCCAGGTTGATCCTCCGTCCGAAGTCTGGAAGACAACCCCGTAGGAACCGACAGCAGTTCCGACCGTCGCGCCAGCGAACGATACGCCTGAAAGCCAGGATGCCGCACAACTCGCCGGTGTCGTCCAGTTCGTCCCACCATCGGTCGTCCGAAGCACAATCCCCGCATCTCCGACCGCTACGCCATTGGTCGCATCACTAAAGGTGACCCCGTACACATGATACGACGTCCCGCTCGACCGACTTGTCCAAACGGTGCCGCCATCCGTAGTCCGAAGGATCGTGCCGTTCTCACCGACACACGTTCCCGTGCTCGCACTGGTGAACCAGACTCCGTAGAGACGCCTGCCGGTGGTCTCAATACCGCTGTATCGACGCGTCCAATCTTTTCCGCCGTTTGTCGTGCGGTAGATCGAACCGGACGATCCCACAACGATCCCCGTATCCTTGGTGGCAAAGAAAACACCGTAAAGATAGATCCCGGGTGGACCGTATTGGACAGCCCAGTTGCTGCCTCCGTCCGTCGTCCGGTAGATGGCGCCGGGGAATCCCACGGCTGTCCCCGTATTGGCGTCTGTAAAGGAGATCGCGTACAGAGCGACGGACGAGTCTAGGATTTGACGCAACCAAGTTGTACCGGCGTCAGTGGTCCGAAGAATCGTACCTGTGTCCCCCACGGCAAATCCCCTGTTTGCATCTGTGAACCACAATCCCCTGAGATTGAGCGTCGTCCCGCTCGGTTTGATGAGCCACGTTATCCCTCCATCCGTCGTCTTCAGAATCGTGCCTGCATCTCCAACGGCGTACATGACGTTTGCATCGACGGCATACACTGCTCTCAGGTGGTTTCCCTGCGGCAGCGGGTTTTGCCAGTGCCAAGGCTGCTGGGCGAGTACGTGGGTTAGCGCGGCAGTCGCCGCGCTCACAAAGCCAATGATACGAACAAAAGCGTATCTCAATCCCGGAACAGCATTTGCGCGCATCAGAAATCACCTGGGACGGTCGATTAGAAGAATGGAGATGTCGCGGGGAAGTTCCTTATCTTTTCACCTAAGGAGCTTCCTGCTGTCCCCAAGTAAAGGTATTTCACGATATTGTCAACCCCCTGGGCTTGGCTGCGGGGCGGAATGGACTGAGGCGGAAAGTGAAATTCAAACGCTGATTGAGAATTGCAGACTCTAGTCACAATAGGTGACGAAAACCAATAACGCGGGCTCATAGCGGCTTAGCGCAGTTGTTCAACGAGGCAATTGGCAGCCCTAAACGTCAGACTGTTAGCACATGAGCAGGTGGGAACTACATAGTACCCACCTGCTCCCTTAAGATTATGGGTCCTCACACGCGCCCGTGCACCAACCGTAGCAGGTTGTAATTCGGTAAGGATTTCCCGGACACGTGCATTGTAGGTCCAATGGGTAACAACCCGTGCAGTAGTAACTGCACCAGACCGGTTCCGCTTGTGCGACGCTTGTGAACAGGCCAAGCGCGACTACAAACGTGACTGTGCAAACAAAGAGCGAGGCAAGCATTTTTTTCATGACACACCTCCTTTTTATTGTTACTGAGTATAGTTGATTCAGTGACCGGAGATAAGAGCAGCCACTTCCTTCAGATTCTCCTGACTGAGTTTCCCCGTCCATACCTTTTGGACTTTCCCGTTACGTTCCACTAGGATCGTCTGCGGAACTACGTGCGTCTTGTTGATCTTCTTGAACGTTTTCGCATCGTTTGCGACTAACACAGGATAAGAAACCCTGTTTTGCTTGATGTACTCGGAAGTCAGATCTTTGGAATCAAGCGAAACTGCAAAAACAGACAGGGAAGATTGGGCCATTACGCTCAGTTCATTCCACGTTGGCACGATTTCCTTGCAAAAAGGACAAGTGGTTGTGAAGATGAAGATCATTTGTCGCCTGGAAGTCGTGTCCAGTTTGCTTCCGTCTTGAACTAGTTCAAGTCGATGGAGCACCAGAGTATCACCGACCTGCAATTGCTCCGCAATTGATGGTGCCCGTGGTTGCTTCAACTTTTTGTTTTGACTGCTGAGAACCACTACTTGGATCGCAAGGACAATCACAGCGATGTGAAGGACAATGTAGTAGGCCTTCTTCGATATAAGCTGCTCAGCAATCTTCTTCATTGGTTCTTATACGTGGAGACAGCACCGGTCGAAAATTTCAAAATGAACATTGAGATTAGCAGCAAGACAATGTTTCTCATCACAAAGTACTCGTCGGTTTTCAAATCGAGAATGTCCCCGAAGCAACCGCAAGATCTCGGCGATTCAAACGCGGAGACTCCAACAAATGTGAACACCAAGAGTACAACCGAGGAAAGAAATGAACCGAGCGGCAAATACTTCCTTCCAACCAACAACATGGCTCCGATCAGGAGCTCAAAAAAGCACAAGGCAACAATCAAAACCCTCGAGATCGACATATCTAGCGATGATACCTGTGACAGAAACTCAGTGGCTCGGTCAGATGAAATCATCTTCAGTATGCCGCTCGACAAAAACACTGCACCAAGCGCTATTCGAGAAGCCAGGTGTAATTTCGCGATCAGTTGAGGTAATAGGACCCTGAACACCTTTATCCGCACGCGGATTTGAGCTACCGGTTGTAAGGAAAATTTGGCGGTAGAGCATATAAGAGCGAATCCACTGAATACGCCCCAAAGACGCCAAACGCTCCATTGATGTTTGAGTAGTCCGGCTGATCGAGCCTGATCGATCCCCTATCCTGAAAAGCATGCACGATCATATAGTATCTGTAAAGGTTCTCGTCGAGTTGAGTCAACTGAAATTTGGCTTGTGTGAACACCACTCGCTGGCCCAGATTTCGTGCAAGGATTTTTCTGATGATCCATCGATATCCATCGGTCATGAACGGTAGGTCAAAACTTGAGCCTTCGATGCGCTTGACCTCGGGGTAGCGTATTTGCTCTACGCCCGATACCGGTTTCACCAATATGTACGAGAGTGGTACCTCTTCTTCCTCCTTGGACCACACGCTATCCTTCAAAACGGAATAAACTAGAAGGAACCGTAGAACGTATCCTCTGGCCGATTTTGAGAAACTGCCGAGCACCCTGATGGGTAGATCGACGATCGGGGGTCTTTCGAGCAAACGGGTGCCCTCATAATGAAGGTCAAAGTAGGTCTGCTCTGGCACGGTGGTACTTGAGAAGGCAGTACCCAGGGTTGGCGAAACTACCTCGAGCTGGTACGTCTTTCCGCGGGTCACCGGGAAAGGTTGTGCTACGTACGCCAAGATAGGAGTTTTATAGCGCGTGTTCATCGGCCGTGGAAGGATTGTATCCCGCACGGCATATCTTCTTCCTTCGATCATAATGGTTACTGCTGCGTCGCTCACAGTTGGATCTACCGTGTTTTCATACGGATCGAAGCCTGGCACATCGTAAGTGGTGCAAACTCGCACGAACTGCATGTCTCCGTTTGTTGTCAGTATGGAGTACACAACAAGCTTACGCTCAAATCCTCCCGTCGGATCAAACAATTGATCGCACGCCAGTATTTGTCCAGCCAGCAGACATAGCAAGCCTTTCGCCCTAGGTTGGACGAATTCGGCCAGATGTTTCAATCGGTCGAACAATGTCACTGCAATCGCTCTCGATCCTGGATCTGTTTGAGACAGATCTCGAACTTAAGACGCGCCTTGGATAAGATGCGTTTTCTTTCCGCCAAATCTACCCAAATGGCCAACTACGGGACCACGCAGCCGCTAAGACACCAAACGTGGCAGTGCGTAGTTATTATGTAGCCCCACTGTGGGTCAATACACATACAGTGCGTATAATTACCGATACATTCCCAAATATCTTCGGGGCAAGTATCGACGCACCATTCCATAGAATCTGTCATCCCAGCCTGTAGTACACCCATGGTCACCGTGGTGAGAATCCCACAGACAAACAGGAATGAAATGAGCTTTTTCATGAATGACCTCCCATTCTTGTTAATTCACCCTGGATGATGGTTGAAGATTGTCTGTGCCGCGAAGTCCACCTGCGAAATACGGGCGATTAGAATTCTTGCATCCTATAACTCCGTACAATCATAATTATACGCGCCGCTAAGGTCTTTGTCAATCCCATGAACATCACGAGTTTACCTATCCTTTTTTCCATAAATCCAAGGCAACGACAAAGGCGCAGGCGAGTTGCAGCGCCTCCAGCACTCGATAGTAGATGAACGCCGCATCAGGATCCAACTCTGACTGCGTTGAACACAACGCCGGCATCAATCGCTTTCGCCTGATGGAGAGACGCTCGACCAACCACGCCAAGTATGCGAACGCCAACATCAGGCACAGACACACCCGCTCAATCGCTCGCCACGTCCGTACTCGCACATCTTCCATATGCAGTCGTCGCTTCAAAAACTCAATCTCTTCTTCCACCGCCCATCGGTCTGCATACCGGCGCACCATCTGCCGCCGTTGGTCTGGATCCTCCAGCCCAACATTCG
>VGWB01000257.1 GCA_016873755.1 Ignavibacteria bacterium
TCGCGTCTGCGTACAGCTCGCGGTAGCGATCAGGCGGTTGCGCGGTCTCGTTGCCGTACAGGTCGATTGAGAGAAAGATGCCCGAAGCGACACACAGCGAGGCGAGAGGGATTTCGTTCGCGGGATCACGGTCCTTCGAGATCCCGACCTCTGGCCGGAAGTCGATCTTTGAGGCAGTGCTCTTTTTCACACTGTCGACGAACGCAAGAAAGCCGTCTGGAACCGAGTCATACATGGTCATGAAGCGCACATCGAGGCTCATCTCCAGCTTGATCACTCCATCGTCAATGGCATCTTGGATGGCTGATTTGGCAGTGAATTCGAAGCCAGCGCGGCTGAGGGTATAGGGATAGAGCACGTCATGCGCGTATTCGACCATTTCATGGAACGAGGACATCCGTGAAGGGGGGCGACGGAGGGGGCTGCCGACCCACGTCTCGACGCGCTCGATGCGGGTTCCTAGAATGGAGTGGATATGTAGATCACTCTTCGGTATCAGGGCGAGACTGGGGAGATCGCCCTCGCGCAGAGCCGTCTGAAAGCGGCGGCTATCCAGGTTGGTGCTGGCCATATGTTCGGCAACGGTCTGGAAGCTCGTTCTTGCAAGATCAGAAACAAAAAAAGCCGCCCCACGAAACGCGAGGCGGCTTGAAGACGCGCCCACAGTCTTAGTTGAAAAAGTACCTTATGCCAAGCTGGATCCTGTAGACGTCGTCACGCGATGCAGTTTTCTCGAATGTTGTCGACATCAACTTGTCCCCGATATTCCGCAATCTGTAGAGGGCCTTGCCACCTGCATCTGCACCGCGGGCAATCAAGGGCTGCGCATTGACGAGACGCTGACTACCACCCCATTCTTTGTTGATGAGGTTAGTGATATTCAGAACGTCCAACCTGAGCTGAAGCGCGTTATGCTTGCCCAGGAAATCGCCAAACACCTCTTGGACGACGCCCAGGTCGGCTCTAAACACCATCGGGAGGATCACGGCGCCGCGCTCGGCATACTTCCCTCGGTTGGCATTCAGGTACTTGTCCTGTTGGACATAGGCTTCCCAAGCGTCCGCCTGCTGCGCTGCCGTAAACGTCGTGGTGACACCTGAGATTGTTACTGAGTACTCCTGAAAGTTCATCGCCGACTTGTCCTTTGGAATGTATATGAGGTCATTGCTTGTTCCACCATCGCCGTTCAAGTCGCCGCTGAACGTGTAGCTTGTATTACCGATGGTGATTCCATCGAATAGCAATGACACGGTTGTCGCGCCGAAGTCGAAGTATTCCTGGCGATAAGAGACCGAGGCAAACACTCGGTGTCCTGGAAAGTTCGAGGAGAAACCAAGGCCGGGATCGTTTGGATTGCCTGGATGCTGGTTGTTATTCCAGGATCCGAAAGCGATGGAGCCCGGGTCAACGGTGTTCTTCGACTCGCCGTAGTTGTAGGCGACCTTGGCGAAAAGGCCTTCACCGAATGGCTTTTCAAGCGAAGCGGAGACGCTCCAAGAGTAGCCCACATTCTGGTTCTTCAGGACGATGGCGTTCGCAACATGGGAGTTGATTCTGTTGCTGGTGGTCCACCGTGGACGGTTGTCCGCCCCAACGAAAGCCGTGTTGGGCTTCGCCAGGTTTGCATTGATGTAGTAAATGCCGTTGAGCTCGCGGCTGTACAGGAACTCAGCCGTTCCGATCAAACCGAATGGCAGCCTCTGGTCGACGGCAATATTCGATCGCCACTGCTGTGGGAACCTGAAATCCGGATCTGTCAAGGCAAGCTCATAGCTCGACGCCGGTGCGCCGGTCACTGTTGTTGGTTTGTAACGATCGGGGTTCGGGTTGAAAGGATAGTCCGTTCTATTCGACGCAGACAAGAATCCGGTCAAGACTCCGGTGTTTCCAATCTGGTTCGAAATCCATACATATGCAGGACGACCTGTGAACACGCCGGTTCCGCCGCGAAGTTGAGTGCTCCGGTCGCCCACTACATCCCAATTGAATCCGAGGCGGGGCGAGAAGAGGACGTGCGGGTCGGGCAGCTTCGCGGTTGAGTATTTCACGGTGTTCCCGTCCTCATCCATGAACGAGAGCCCATCAGCATTCGAATTCGCGAAGCCGGTCTTGCCAAATATAGGTACATCGAAACGGAGGCCAAGAGTGAGTTTCAATCCCTTCATGACCTGCCATTCATCCTGAGCATAGGCTCCTGCATAAAAGACCTTCAAAGGCTGTACGGGCTTCTCCATGCCGGGGATATTCATCCAGCGGACCTGGAAGGTCCGGAGTGTCACGGGTGAAGTTGTCCTGTTGGGATTTGCCAGATATCCATTGGCGTCGGTATAGAAATCCTGCAGCGAGTTGTAGACGTAGACGCTCTGCTTGCCCGGGAAGAATACGTTCTCCGATTGGTAGCGCTCGGCGCTAATTCCGAATGTCAGGAGGTGGTCCTCGAGAGCCAGGGTGAAGTTGTCCTGTAGCTGGTAGCTCCAGTACCGCAATTCGTTGTTTGGCGTGAACGGCTCAGAGCCAAATGACGTGTAGACCGAGCCCCCACTGAGAACGTCGACGAAGGGGAACAGTTTCCCTACGTCGCCGCGGCTTTCATCGCTATAGCTATACCCGACGAGGAGGTTGTTGGACATATTGTCGCTGATAATCGAGTTCCATTCGCCGACGATGGAGCGAATGTTTTCGAGAATGGTGTAGTTCGACCTCTTGAAGTTCAAGCCGGTGAGGTTGGTGCGTCTCGTGCCGAATCCAAGGGACGAGGAATTCGACAGCAAGACGTCCGTCTCTGAATCCAGGTGGTTGTACCTCAGGGTCAGTTTGTTTCGCTCATCGAGGTTGTAGTCAAACTTGATAAGGAATCTCTTCCCTGGGGTTAGGTGGTCATAGCCCTGATAGGGTCCTGATTCATAGTTGAAATTCGACTTCAAATAAGCGCTGAGAGCATCCAGGTCCGATGCCAGCACTCGCGTCAGGTTGCCGGCGGGAGTGAGGCCGGGTGTTGGTGCAGCGGTGAAGGTCGTGCCCGGCTCTGTGCGCTCATCGCCCTCATAGTTAGCGAAAAAGAAGAGTTTGTTTTCAATGATGGGTCCGCCGAGGCTTAGAGTCAAGCGGTTGTACTTGAATTTCCCGGGGTTGTATTCCAATGACCCCACATCAGTACCCACCAATCCCTGATGTTGGTAGGAGTAGGCAGCGGAACCAAAGAACTTGTTACCACCGCTTCGTGTAACAGTGTTGACTCCCGCGCCGACGAAGTTCCCTTGACGCACGTCGAACGGAGCTATGTTAACCTGTACCTGCTCGATGGCGTCGAGAGAAATTGGTGCGACGTTCGTACGCTCACCGGGCTGGCCAGCGAGGCCGAAGGAGTTATTGAAATACGATCCGTCGACAGTAATATTGTTGAGCCTGTTGTCCTGACCGACGAACGACGATCCAGCGCGGGACTCTGGAGTCAGACGAATGAAGTCGCTGAGCCTTCCAGAAATCGTCGGTAGTGATGCGATGGTCATGCGTCCGATCGACGTCGCAGCTCCTGTTCGTCCTGCGCTCAAGATCGCACTCCGTTCTGCCGTGATGACGACCTCGGCGGCCTGAATCGCCTCTTCAGTCATGATGAAATCGAGGTCGAGGGTCTGCGACAGGGTGAGATAAACATCCTCCCGCACCTCCTTCCTGTAACCGACGAACGAAACGGTCACGGCGTAAGGGCCTCCGATGCGGAGGTTCGGTAAATTGTATCGGCCGTTTGGCCGCGAGCTTGTACCGTACGTCGTGCCGCTCGGATTGTGGACTGCTATGATGTTTGCCCCGGGGAGCGGCTCGCCGGTCGTGCTCGTGACCCTGCCCTCGATCGCGGCAGTGGTCACGCCCTGGGCGAGAACAACCGAACTCCCGAGACAAAGCAGCGCAAGCAGTGCCATGAGAGACCACCTGGTCATGCTATGGTTCATACATGCCTCCTTGAAGAAATGAAGTGGTTGTTGATTGCGTGAAGATGATGGTGAAAAGAAGGGCTAGACTGATTCAATAAGCCAGCTGGTGACATCATCGAGGGATGAAGAAATTAGGAGAGAGGACCTCGGATAATACAAGACTTCGCTGCAGCAACCTCACCACCGCGCAGCCAAACTGGATGCTGCAAACGTACTCAACGAAAGGAACATGCGCAAGAGAAAAATAAAAGCAGTTGATGCGCCGGAGAATCAGTAGCGCGAATTTCCAGCCGTGGGCCAGAGCGAGAGGTCAGTCTGGTGAAATCCAGCGACGCACTGTCGTCCTCGCTCCGAGGAATTGTGTTCTCGTCATTCACTTTGAACTGATGGAATTCCATCCACTCGGTCGACTGACGGCTCGCCAGATTTCTTCCACACCTTCCTGGTGGATCGCGGCATTATCGACATATGTCGAATCGTGAAATGGAAATGGAACCCTGACCTGTGATTCAGTTTGGAAATGAGGCGGAGTCAAGCCACCTAGGATTTCGTTCCCGTTTGGTGATCGTTCGCCGCAGAAATTTCAGGACGACTGTCGTCGCGAGAATTCGAATTGCGGGCAATAATGCATCGATTTCACGCGTAGGGCGCGAAGTCACAAGAAAGGGCCAAATTCCGATCTGAAATGGACTCATGGTGCTGCGATACTGGTTTTCTTAATCTGTTTCAGGTCAATGAGTTACGGAATGAGGCGGCTTTCTCTTTGTCGAGTGTGCGAGAGAGCCCGTAAACATTGAACATTTTTCTTTTTTCTATTGACATTGCAGCCAAAACCCTTATATTTGCTAGGGA
>VGWB01000258.1 GCA_016873755.1 Ignavibacteria bacterium
ACGGAGAGTAGAAGATCGCTCTGCTCGAGCACACCTCGCACCAGGTTCTTGAATCGGTCGCCGAACGCGTCGTGGTGTTCAAGTTCGCTCTTGTGCGGCACGACTTCGCCGAAGATGGTCTGCACGAAGCTTTTCCTGTATCTCTTGGCAAGGCAGGCTGCAACGAAGCCCTGTGCCCATGGGTAATCGTACGCGTGGATGATCTCAATGGAATGGTTTCGCACAATGGATTCCGCGACCCCGATCCAGCTGCTGATGGATTTCAACGCGCTGAGGAGTGCAACGGGCCCGATGCGCGAGCTGAAGAGTGTCGATACCCAAAGGGGGACACGCTTGAGAATCTGTCCGATTTTTTTGAGCCTTGATGCTTCAGCGTAGTAGACGTGGATACCTGCTTCCTGAAATGCTCTGTAGTGCTTTGGGTCAGCGGGTGGCCTATCGATGATAGTGTGAACCTCAAATCCGCGAGCAGCGAGGAGGGGAAGCGTGTGGGCAAGGTATGTCGCTACGCCACCGTACGGGGGAGGAAGCGGCCCATTGACGAGGAGGAGGCCGATCTTTTGCTGGCTCATGAGCTTGACGTCTCAAATGATTTCACGATGCGCTCGACGTTTGCACGCCACGTATGCCGCTCGACAACGTCGGCCCGCGCTTGCCTGCCCAGCTTTGTCCTGAGTTCTTTCTCGTGAGCTAGCTTGAGGATCAGTTCCGCAAGCTGCTCTGTATCGCCCGGATTCATGTGGAGTCCATTCACGCCATCCACAATTACTTCACCGATTTGGCCGAGCCGGCTGGCAATGATCGGTTTGCCCATCGCCATATATTCGAAGAGCTTTGTCGGAGAACCGAAGAAGTTTGTGCCATCCTGAAAGCCGAGGTGAGGGGAGACAAGCACGTCACAGGCAGCCAGATAGTGCGGCGCTTCACTGTGGGGCACAAGTCCGGTGAATATGAAAACCTTCTGCAATCCGAGTTCCGCCGTCCGATGCTCGAGAGCTGATCGCAGGTCGCCCTCACCAATGAAAAGAAAACGCAGGTTGCTGTCACGCTCAACTGCACGCAACGCAGCATCAAATAGCGTCTCGACTCCGTGCCAGCGCGTAAACGTGCCGATGAAACCGACAACGATATTTTCCGATATTTGGTAGCGCTGGCGAACCGTCGCGCCGTCAATATCGGGGTGAAATTCGTCCGGGTCAACTCCGTTGGGATTGAGGATAAATCGCGCTCTTTCGATGCGATACCGGCTGAGTTGGTCCTTTACGCCTTCAGAGATCACGGCGACGCGATCAGCCATGTCCAGAGCAAGTGCCTCACACCGCGTCGCGAGATCATCGAGCATCAACCGGCTCCAGTGTCTTTTGATCCATACCTCAGAGTCGTTGGCCTCAAGGACTATCGGAATCTGAAAACGGTGTGCCATCGCGCTTCCGGCAAAGGTGAAGATCGCATGCCGCTGGTAGATCAGTGACGGCTGGTAATCCCGTAGCATTTCCCCCAGCCGCCTCATGATGCGCAGGTTGTAGTGCAGTAACTGGAACTCATCGAAGAATTCGAGGATCTTCAGCGGCTTGATCTGGATCTGTGTCACCGCGCTCGGAAGATCGCGCAGGCGAGAATCTGCGACATAGACAACGTTGAATCCCGACTGCACGAAGGCTTTCACCATGCCCTTCACATGGCTTGCGGACCCGCCGGCGTGCACGGCACCCGACACATCACCACGAAGAAATAAAACCGTCTTTCGGTCTCTGAGGTGTGGTATTGGGCGCTGCGACCGCGGATAGCCAGTTTTCCGCGCAAGAAGAAGGACAGAGATGTAGTTGGAGATGACGACACCCAGCCCGAGGAGCGAGCCGATGAACAGGTAGGGGAGAAGAAAGAAGGCGAAACGGCTCCAGGTGACGTGAGCGAGCGAGTCGCTCTCAACGCGGACGAAGCGATCACGTGCACCACTCAGGGTTATGAGGAGCTCAACCGAAATCTGGCTTCGGTGAACGGCTGGCTGATAGACCGAGGCAACGGCGATGTCCCACCGATCAGACCGCAGCCGCCGGATGAGCTTGAGAACCGACAGACCTGCAAGGTCATGTTTGCCCAGGACGGTGACGGAAGCGTCAGGAAAGGCTTGATGGATAAGCTGTGGGAGCTCCTGGTCCTCAAAAGGAACGAGAAGAACGCGGCGGATGCCGGAAGGATCAACTTGTTGTGTCAGTTCGGAAATCCGCATCGAACCCTCTTGCTATGCAATGCAGGGGAAATCAGATTTCCTTTCGTTCAATCCAGCGGTCGTACCATAAGGCGAGATTCAGGAGTGCCCACAGCGGCATGCCCTCATCCCGTTTCCCAGTCCGGTGGTTCTGAATCAGAGTGTCGATGAACTCCGTTCTGAAGAGGTTGCGTTGCATCAATCGAGTGTTCCGAATCCGGGATTCCGCAAAGCTGAACCATTCCGAGCGCAACCATTCGTTCACAGGGGCGGCGAATCCCTGCTTTTTCCTGTAGATGATGTTGTTCGGGATGATGCCCTCGACAGCTTTCTTCAAGATGTACTTGGGCTCGCCCTTTCTGAACTTCATCTGTTTCGGGATCGTCATCGAGTACTCCACAAGTCGATGGTCAAGGAAGGGTACGCGTGCCTCCACGGAAGTTGCCATCGAGACCTTATCTACACGCATCAGAAGGAGTTCGGGGAGCCTGTTCTTGAACTCAAGGTAGATCATGCGCTTCAGGTAGTCGGCGCGCGCATCTCGCTCAAGAATGGTCTTGTGCCAATTCTGTGCCAGGAGTTGTGCACTATGGCTCCTACTGCTCAGGTCTCTGTTCAAGAGCATCTTTTTGTGCGTTTCAGTGAAGATGTTGACTCCGCCCCAGAAGAGCTCATCTCGTTCCGTCGCTTTCCGGATGTAGTCCAGCTGGAGGAGCTTTTGCTTTGATTTCAAGGGTCCCGAGGCGAGACGAAAGAGCGGTGACCTCACGAAGGAGGGCACGATCCCATACGGTTTCCACAACCATTCATAAAACCGGAGCTCACGGAGATACGCGGGATATCCAGCAAACTGCTCATCGCTCCCTTCACCCACCTGGATGACGATCGTTCCGTTGTCCCGGGCAAGCTTGGAGACGAAGTACAACGGAATGCAAACAGGATCGGCGATCGGCTCGTCCTGGTGATAGATGAGTTTGGGAAGGAAATCGAACGCCATCTTGTGATCGATGATAACCTCGTGATGGTTCGTTTTGAATTCCCTCGCAATCTGCCGCGCGTAGCCAAGTTCATTGTACCTCTCAAGGTCACGAAAGCCGACGGAGAATGTATCCACGGGCCGGTCCATCAGCTCGGCCATCAGAGCCACATTCGTGCTGGAGTCGATGCCGCCGCTAAGAAACACGCCGAACGGCACATCGCTCATCATACGGTCTTTCACGGACTGCTTCAGAAGTGTGCGGATTGTGCTGATGCACGATTGTTCATCCTTCGATGAGTCGCCTTCCAGAAGCTTTGAGCGTGAAATCGGCGTGCCATCCACATCAATCGACGGCTGCCGTCCCGTCGGCACGGGGTCCCAGTACTGTTCTTTCCTGATCTCCCCATCATTCTTGATGACCATCCAATGACCCGGTTCCAGCTTGTGAATGTCCTTGAACATGGTCAACGGCGCGGGGGACACGAGAAAAGTCAGGTACGCATCGAGGGCATCCTTGTTGAACTCCGTGCGAACCGACGGATGCTGAAGGATTGCCTTGATCTCCGATCCGAAAATGAAATTGCCGCTGGAGAAGGTATAGTACAGTGGCTTGATGCCGATCCGGTCGCGGGCCAGCACGAGCTGCTGCTTCTTTTCATCCCAGATCGCAAGTGCGAACATACCAAGGAGTTTGTGAACGAAATCGAGAGCGTATTCCTGGTAGGTGTTGATGATGCTCTCGGTGTCCGATCGCGAACGGTAACGATATCCCTTTTGCTCGAACTCCTTTCGGAGCACCTGGTGATTGTAGATTTCTCCGTTGAAGACGATCGCGATGGAACCATCCTGGGAAAACATCGGCTGGTGGCCAGTAGGGGAGAGATCGACGATGGAGAGGCGGCGGAACCCGAACCCCACGCGCTGGTCAGGAGAGATGAACGTCCCTGCATCATCCGGACCGCGGTGGATGAGCGTGTCGCTCATCTTGATGAGAAGCGCCTCATCGAAGGTCTGAGCCGAGTTACCGTAGTTGAAAACGCCGCAAATGCCGCACATCAGACAATGAAAAATTCAAAATTCAAAATGAAAAAGGAAAAATGAAAAATGGGAAGAAAGCAAGCAGTAGGGAGTAGGCAGAACGCAGTGCGGGCGGATACTATTCTACTATTCCACTATTCCGTTATTCCATCACATTCCATCGCTTCACTACTCCACCACTGCACTACCTCTCCTTCTCACCACCGCGCCCCTCTCTTCTCCGCTTCAGCCAGCGGTCAAGGCCGAAGTAACCTAATCCGCCGATGACGATCACGTTAGCCAGTAGGCTTAGATTTTTGCCGAGAGAGAACCCAGAGGGCTCGAATTTCATCTCAAGTCTGTGGATCCCCCCGGGAACGACGACCGCGCGGAACAGGTAGTTCACACGGTAGATCGGGATTTCTTTCCCGTCGAGGTACGCCTTCCAACCTTCCGGATAGTACGTTTCGCTAAAGAAGAGCAGGTTGTTCGCGTCCGTGGTAACCTTGAGTTCCATGTCCTGAATTCCGTACGAGACGAACTCTGCCTTCGCTGCGGGATGGGGCGACTCGATCT
>VGWB01000259.1 GCA_016873755.1 Ignavibacteria bacterium
ATTCGGTTGAGACTCGAAATGAAGAAACCACCCCTGGGGGTGGTTTCTTGTTAGGAGTGCCCGGAACGGCAACCAGACGGAATTCACAACTCTGTACCGGGTGTTTGAAATGAAATTGGACTTTCATCGCTGAAAAGAGAAAGAGGTCTCTGTTTACTTCGCAGGTCGCTGTCCGGTCATTTTTGGGGGCGGTCTGGGGTTGGCGTACCTAGGGACCAGCATACCAAAAGTGAATTGACACGCAAGACAAGGGGAGCATTCGGGGTGCACTCAGTGGCCCCAAGGGGAACCTTCTGCACCCAGTAGAACTGCTGGTGGTCACCGAGCTACAGTTACAATAACTATACGGGCAAAAGACCGCGATCTTCAATCCTTTCCCGGCTAATGGATTGATGCGGGGATAGCCTGCATCGTCGAGCTTATCCGATTGATCACTTACTGCTGGTGTCGCCATATGGGAAGTCCTAGGCGCGAAGCGATATGTCGTGGCCCAATTCCGACGAAAACCGCCATTGCTCTGTCAAGCCCCTTTCACGGCCCTTCATCGAAAGCCCGAAACCACACCACACAGTCACAGCAGAGTCGTTCCTGATATTCTCCGATTCGAAGGGATCCAACGCCGGCGGTCAGCAAGCGAAAATGCTTGACTAAAATAAGAATTTTCTTATTTTACTTTGGAGCTGTAAACTATAATAACGCATTTCTTATCTTACCCAAAACCACGCCTTCCCACTACGAGCGTGAATGGCCACGAAGGCACCAAGACTCAGAGTTATCTTGCAGGGGAAGGGAATCACTTTTTCAATTCTCCGTGCCTTTGAGTCTTCGTGGCTGATCTGACCTTTACTTGGAAAAGAGAACCCAGATGGACCTGAAGGAATTCAAGTCCGGAACGTATCGTCAGCAAGACCAGTACAAGAGCTTCACTCCTTCTCCGATCAACCACAGTTGGGTGTGGAGCAATTCGAAGATCAACACGCTGTTGGAGGAGGCAAACCATAAACTGGGTTCACTGAATGCTTTCTCCAAACAGGTGCCGAATGTCGACTACTTCATCCGAATGCACATCATCAAAGAAGCGACGACTTCAAGCCGTATCGAGGGGACGAAAACAAATATCGAAGAGGCTCTGCTCAAGGCGAAGGAGGTTGACCCGGAAAGACGAGACGATTGGCAGGAGGTTCAAAATTACGTCGCCGCAATGAACCACGCCGTGAAGCGTCTTGAAAAGGTCCCTGTGTCGACACGTCTCATCAAGGAAACACACAGCGTTCTGCTGAGCAAGGGACGCGGAGCGAGCAAGTTACCCGGGGAGTATCGCAGAAGCCAGAACTGGATCGGTGGGTCGTCAATCAGAGATGCAGTGTTTATTCCACCTTCTCATCAAGAAGTCGACTCGCTCATGAGCGATCTTGAAGAATTTCTCCATAGCGACTCCATTGATGTTCCCAATCTCATTCGGATTGCTATCGGTCATTACCAGTTCGAAACGATCCACCCATTCCTTGATGGCAACGGGCGTATCGGCCGTCTGCTCATCACCCTGTACTTGGTCAGCAAAGGCCTGCTTGCGAAACCGACCCTGTACCTGTCGGAATACTTCGAGAAACACCGTTCAGTCTACTACGACAAGCTGATGCTCGCGAGAACGCAGGACGATCTCGCGCAATGGATCATGTTTTTTCTGGTTGCGGTTGCTGAAACGTGCAACAAGGGCATTGCGACGTTTGAGAAGATCCAGAAGCTCCGTGAGGATGTTGAAGGAAAGAGAATTGTGCGGCTTGGCAAGAGACTTCCGAAAGCGAAGGAACTGGTGATGAACCTCTACCGCAATCCGAGGGTCACGTCTGCAGATGTCTCCAAAATACTCAAGGTCACTCCGAAGACGGCGAATGAATTGATCGAGGACCTCGTTGATCTGAAGGTCTTAATCGAGGTCACAGGATACAAACGAAACCGTGTCTTCTCGTTTGCGGAATATGTAAGTCTCTTCTCAGAGTGACGCAAGGTCTTCTCGTCTTAGCAGCAATTGCCGACTTCTCTTGTACGCTGTTCTACTTGTGAAAGTACGAAGCGCCAGGAAAGCCCGGATGGCCTGTTGCCTTCTACTGTGAACTGCCGTAGCTTTGTAGCAGAAAATTTGCCCACCGTTACCGTGGAAACGCCGTAGGCATCATCTTCCAAGTCCCGATTCCCGCCCGAGGAGGTCCTTATGACCGGCCAGACCATTTCGCACTTCCGCATTCTCGAGAAGCTTGGTGAAGGTGGAATGTCCCAAGACGGCCCACGAACGCTCTTGGTGAGTGGTTGCCGTTTTGAGCCTGCCCGCCTCCTTGGATTCAAAATGGCAGGCGGGAGGTGTCGACCATGATTGGCCAAACTATTTCTCATTACAAGATCATGGAGAAACTCGGTGAGGGCGGCATGTCCCAAAATCACCCACGAGCGTTTTGTGCGAGTGGAAGTGATTTTGCGGATCCGCCGTCTTTATGGCGGAGGCGTAATCAATGATCGGCCAAACGATTTCTCATTTCAACATCCTTGAAAAGCTTGGGGAAGGCGGGATGGGGGTTGTTTACAAGGCTCAAGACACCAAGCTCAAGCGCACCGTTGCCCTGAAATTCCTGCCACCTGAACTCACCCGTGACCCCGAGGCCAAGCAGCGCTTCATACACGAAGCGCAGGCTGCCTCAGCCCTCCAGCACACCAACATCTGCACGATCCATGATATTGATTCAACGCCTGACCATCAGCTGTTCATCGTCATGGACTGCTATGCGGGCGAGACGCTGAAGCAGAAGATTGAGCAGCGGCCGCTCACTATCGAGGAAGCCATCGATATCGCAACGCAGGTGGCGCAGGGCCTTGCCAAGGCACACGAGAGCGGTATCATCCACCGTGATATCAAACCGGGTAATATCATGATCGGCAATGATGGTATCGCAAGGATCGTAGACTTCGGTCTGGCCAAGCTCACAGGACAAACGGTGATGACGAAGACCGGTCGTACGGTCGGCACTGTTGCGTATATGTCGCCAGAGCAAGCGCGAGGCGAGGCAGTGGACGGACGTACGGATATCTGGTCGCTCGGTGTAGTCTTGTACGAAATGCTCACAGGCAAGAAACCGTTTGAGAGCGACTATGAGCAAGCTCTCGTCTACTCCATCATCAATCAAGATCCGAAGCCGATGCGCGAGCTTCGGCCTGACGTGCCCGAAGCGCTCGAGAAGATATGCTTGCGGGCGATGGCGAAGGACGTGAAAGCTCGGTATCAAAATGCTGCAGAACTGATCACCGATCTTGAGTCGTACAAGGCGGGGAGCGAATTGTCAAAACCCACCCAAAGGTTTACGACGAGGCGGCGCAAATGGGTATACGGAAGCATGGCAGCAGTTGCGGTTTTTGCTGTGATCGCTGTTGCGATGTACATCCTCTCCTGGTCGAGCGCGACAATCGACTCGATAGCCGTTCTGCCATTCGAGGACCTATCCGGTGATTCCGTACAACAGTATTTCTACGACGAAATGACGATCAGCGTGATCGATGAAATCGCGAAGGTCAAGTCCCTTCGTTCAATCTCGTGGCAATCGGTCAAGAAATTCAGGAAGACTGACAAGTCGATTCCGGAGATCGCGAAAGAGTTAGGGGTGCAAGCCATCGTTTCGACGCAGGGGCGCCGTGGCGAGAAGAACGTCAAGATTTCAGTGAAGCTTGTACACGCTTCACCGGAAAAGACAGTGTGGCAGGAGAATTTTGACAGAAGTCTGGGCAACATTGTTATTCTCCAGAGCGAAGTCGCAAGGGCAATCGTTCGGGCGTCAAACGTGTCCATAACGGCAGAAGAGGCCACAGCCTTGAGCCGCTCCCAAACTGTAGATCCGGAAGCGTATGAAGCGTTCTTGAGAGGTCGGTTTTTCTCCAGAAGTTGGACGGAGGACCGGCTGAAGAAGGCGCTCTCCTATTTCCAGCGTTCAATAGAACTTGAGCCCACATTTGCGGACGCCTATGCAGGACTCGCTGGTGTGTACAACACTATGGCATTATGCGGAATACTTGTGCCCACTGAGGCAGCTTGTAAAGCACGGGTTGCAGCACAGAAGGCTTTGGAATTCGACGAGACATCGTGGGCAGCGCACAATGCGCTTGCCACGATCTTGTTCCAATTTGAATGGAAATGGTCAGAAGCTGAAGATGAATTCAGGCGGGCGGTGAGCCTTAAACCCGGAGGTTCAGGCACGCTCTACGGCGTGTACTTGACGACTATCGGACGCTTTGATGAAGCGGTCAGCGAGTCCAGGCGTGTACAGGAATTGAATCCTGTCTCACCTGACGCATACTTCTACCTGGCATTTGTTTTGTCTTATGCACAGAGGTACGATGAGTCGATCGCACAACTCAAAAAGGCGTTGGAGTTGAATCCTAACTTCGCCAACGCCTATATGATGCTTGGCGTTAATTACGCCCAGATACGGATGTATGCGGAAGCATTGGCAGCCTGCAAGCGAGCCATTCAGTTGATGCCCGAAGATCCGTTTATTCTGGCAGGCTGTGGGTGGGTATTTGCAGTCGCAGGGGAGCGAGCGGAGGCGCAGAAATGCTTGGAGACTCTGCAACGGTTATCGGCGCGAGGGTATGTCGCCCCATACTTTATGGCACAGATTCATGACGCCCTGGGTGATCTCGAAAGCGCGGTCAAATGTTTGGAGCAGGCCTACAACGAGCGCGCGACAAACATGATCGGTCTGAGGATTGAAAACTGGACCGA
>VGWB01000260.1 GCA_016873755.1 Ignavibacteria bacterium
CATTATGATACGACCGGCATTCACGCCCCCGCGCTCATCTCTCCAGGAGCTGCTCCTGAGCGTCTTCCCAACACCGTGGAGCAGTATATCGATTCGGTAGCGGCAATATTCGACTTCTGCCTGCACTACGAGGTCGATTCTCTTGGATACGCTGGCCCGCCGCCGGATGGCGAGCAAGGGGGTGGTCCGGAGTATGACGTCTACATTCAAGAGTTGGGATACGGAACGTTTGGCCAGACATCGTGGCAGGAATCGATCGATTTGATCGAGGATGGCGCGCGCCAGCGCTTCTCGACCTATATCGAGATTGACAACGACTACCTTGGACATCGCACACCCGGAATGAGCGGTTTGCGGGTCACTGCAGCACACGAACTGTTCCACGCGATACAAGTAGGATCCTACGGGATTTGGAGCACCGCGACGAACTCTGACTTCTATTTCTATGAGCTGACAAGCGCCTGGATGGAGGATCTCCTGTTCACGTGGATCAACGACTATTACTTTGATGTCCGGACATACTTTCGCGCGTTTCGCGATTCGAAGAATCGATCCTATTCTTTCACGACCTATCTCGGACCGACGATGTACGGCTATGAGCGGTCGGTCTTCGCGCATTTCCTGGCGAAGCGGTATTCGCGAGATCTGATTCGTGAGATTTGGGAAGGCATGAAATCGGAACCGTTCTTGCGAGCTATTGCAACCGTGCTTCAGCGGCACGGATCGACATTCGAAGCGGAATATGCGCAGTTTAGCACCTGGAATTTCTTTACATCGGACCGCGCGGATACCGTCCGTTTTTACGATGAAGGGAAGTATTATCCCCGGTATGTGGCGAACGCGAGCACAAGCTTCAATGGCCTCTCTGCAACCATCACAACGTCGGGCTATGCGCTTTCGACGCAATTCTGTCAGTTCGCTATTCCGGGGGATACGGTTACGGCCATCGTGTCAAATATCGAGGCCGGTCAAGCGGGGGAAGGCTCCTCCGCCACGCGGCCATTTGAGGTGAGGTTGGTTTCAGGACAATCTCGCCCGCCGTATCAGCAGCTTTCGAAGGGCTATGTCGCGGGTTTCTCCTCAGACCTGACGAACGCGTGGCGGACAACGTACCTTGAGTCGTCCACGCGTGCGAGTGCAAGCGCAGCAGCCGATCTTTCTCCCAACCCATTTCGACTCTCAGAGGACGCTCGCCTCGTCGTACCGCTCCCAGGGACAGTCCGCGGCAACGCTCGTATCTACATGTTAAGCAGTTCTTTGGACCTGGTATACTCCGGCGAATACCCGGTTGTTGATGCGTTCGGCAAGAGGGTGGCATACATTCCGGCTGCAGACGTCCGTTCACGTGTGCCATCGGGAATCTATTTCGTCGTTGCTCGGTGTGACGACGCGGAGTACAGATGGAAGATCGCAATCTTGCGATGAACCAGATGTCACTTGCGGTTGCCCACGTGTCGAAGCAATTTGATCGGCGGTGGGTCTTCCGGGAGATTTCGTTCTCGCTTTCCGGCGGAGAGTCCATCGCGATCACCGGAAAGAACGGGTCGGGGAAATCGACGCTGGTAAAAATCCTCTGCGGTGTGCTCTCTGCGACCACTGGCAACGTGCGCCTGTCGCTGGGGGGAAAGGAACTGACGGGAGGGCAGGTGAGGCACCATATTGGACTCGTCAGTCCATATCTGCAATTGTACGATGAGTTCTCGGGAGCGGAAAATTTGGATCTGCTGTCGCGGATCCGTGCAGGCGGGGATACGCATGTACCGCGCACGGAAGAGGTTCTGAAGCTCGTCGGCTTGTGGGAACGTCGACGCGACTATGTGAGGACGTATTCTTCAGGAATGAAGCAGAGACTGAAGTACGCCTTCGCGTTGCTCCATCGCCCGTTCGCGCTGCTGCTCGATGAGCCGACGTCGAACCTCGATGCCGAGGGGATCTCAATCGTGAAGGGCGTGATCGAGGAACAAAAGCGGTCAGGCATCCTCATCGTTGCGACAAACAACGATGATGAGGCATCATGGTGCTCGCAGCGCGTACACCTCGGCGGTTGAACAAATGAGGTTGACGACTTCAATCGTCATCGGATTTGCTTGCTGTTGCGAGGAGTATTTCCTATTGTTGAGAAAGCGTCATGAGTTCATTGCGTAGTACAGTTGCCGTTATTAGGAAGGACGTTCAGTCTGAGCTGAGAACTCGGTACGCGCTCAACGCGTTGCTGATGTTCGTCGTGACGGCGGTCGCGACGATTCTGTTTGCCCTGCGGTCCGATCAGCCAACCTCCACGGTTCTTGCTGGAATGTACTGGGTCGTCGTTTTCTTCACGGCGATGTCCAGCCTCTCGAGAATATTCGTGAGCGAAGAGGAGCGGGGCACGACTATGACGCTGCAACTTGTTGCGTCTCCGGCGGTCGTGTACTTCGGAAAGTTGGTGTTCAACACGCTCCTCACACTTTCCATGACGGTGGCTGTCACGATCCTCTACACGCTGGTGTTCTCCACGTTCTTCGTGATACAGACCGTCTCAATCTTCGTTATCACGGTGTTGCTGGGCAGCCTGGGGTTCGCTTCGGCGGCGACCATCATCGCTGCCATTGTCGCGAAGGCGAACACCCGAGGAACTTTGTATCCTGTATTATCGTTCCCAATCTTGATCGTGCTTCTGATTACCGTCATGAATGCTACGGCGAAGGCACTCGACGGGGAGGCCCTCAGCGCAGCGCTGGGTGATTTTCAGGTGCTCACTGGATATTTCCTTGCCATGACGGCCGGTTCCTATCTCCTTTTTGACTACGTGTGGAAAGACTGAAATGAAGTTCGTGAAGTATGGGTCTATACTTCTGATTACGTTTGTCGCGGTTGTGGGGGTGGCAGTTCCTATGTCGGCCACGCCGCAGAGCTGGCTGGAGTTCCCCCTGAATCCTATGTTGCAGCAGAAGGCGCGGAACATCTTCTTTCATGTTCCCGTAGCCTGGACGACAGTGGTGGCGTTCTTGGTGGGTACGTACTACGGGTACAGATATCTAAAGACGAAGAATATCGATTACGACATTCGGTCGGTCTCGGCCGCCGGCCTGGGGCTGCTCTTCTGTACTCTGGCGACGGTCACGGGTGCAATCTGGGCGAAATTCGATTGGGGCTCGTTCTGGAACTGGGACCCGCGTCAAACCTCGATCTTTGTCCTCCTGCTGATCTATGGCGCGTATTTTGCCCTTCGCTCTGCCGTCGAGACAGAAGAAAAGCGTGGGACGCTCTCTGCTGTGTACTCAATTATCGCAGGCATAACCGTACCATTCTTCATCTTTGTCATGCCGCGGCTTATGGCCGGACTGCATCCGGGATCAAAAGGGGATCCCGATGGTGCCGGACCCGTTGTTCAATTCACCATGTCGGGAAACATGTTTGTGGTTTTTTTCCTCGCTCTCATCGGCTTCACTCTCTTGTTTATCTGGCTTCTCAGCCTGCGCGTGCGCACAGCCAGGCTTGAATATGCGCAATCGATCCATCGCTCATGAGGTTTTGTATGCTCGAGTTTCTTAGCCAGAATCAGATGTTTGTCGTATTGGTGATTGTCCTCTTGATCTGGGGGGGCATAATTTGGTACCTGCTCAGGCTTGAAAAGAAGCTGAAACACCTGGAAGATCATCTCAACAAGGAATAGATACATGAAAGCAAAAATCGTTGTCGGTGGCATCGTTATCGTTATTGGCATTATCCTCGGAGCGGTGAATTTTCTCGAGTCGAACGTTGAATACATGGACTTCGCGGCAGCGGAGCAATCACAGAAGAGGGTGCAGGTAAAGGGTGAGTGGGTCAAGGAAAAGGGGGCCAGCTTTGACACTGACAATGTGAAGTTTGTGTTCTACATGAGAGATGATGCCAATAGAGTTTGCAGAGTGGTGCTCGATGGCGCGAAGCCGAATAATTTTGAGCTCGCTACGAGCGTTGTCGCGAAGGGGAGGTTCGTAAACGGTGAGTTCCACTCTACGGAGGTCCTCACCAAGTGCCCGTCGAAATACGAGGGGACGTCCGAATCTGTGAAGAAGACACTCTGATCAGGAGGGAGAGCCTGGATGACGATCGGAACGATCGCCGCTATCATCGTTAAAATTGCATTTTGTGCCGCGCTCGCCGCGGTTTTTTTTTATTATCGCGTGCGTCGCGAGGATACTACCCGGTTGCTGGTTTTCGGCAGGGCCAGCTATCACCTGGCTACGCTTTCGCTCCTGAGCACTGCCGCAGTCTTCCTCTATCTCATCCTGACACATCAGTTTCAGTACACGTATGTGTGGAGCTACAGCTCGCGTGATCTTCCGTTGGCATTGCTGATTTCGAGTTTCTATGCAGGCCAGGAAGGGAGCTTCCTGCTCTGGGCAGTCTACACGTCGGTGATAGGCGTGTTCTTGATGCGATATGCCTCCCGCAAAGAGTATGAGCCGGAGGTCATGTCGGTCTACTCCCTCATCTTTGCTTTCTTTCTGTTGATGCTCGTCGTGAAAAATCCGTTCGCTTTCATCTGGGAGACATTTCCTGATGATCTCATTCAGGTCGGTCCGATACCGGCGGGTCTCTCAAACCTTGTCGTACTTGATTCAGCAAGAGGCGTGTGGGCCCGGTTTCCCGCTGAGGGAAGGGGACTCAACCCCCTGCTGCAGAACTACTGGATGGTGATCCATCCTCAGATCCTTTTTTCGGGTTTCTCGGCGATGGCGGTACCCTATGCTCTTGCGGTTGCAGGATTGCTGAAACGAGACTACAAGTCGTGGATC
>VGWB01000261.1 GCA_016873755.1 Ignavibacteria bacterium
CGGTGAACCCGAGATTCCCCGTCCCGCCATCGAATCTCACGTCAACTTGAGTGGATCCATCCACTCTATCTCGACTGGACAGAATTGCCGAACCTGCAGTACTTGAATCAATTGTCGCAGTGGGTTGAATCCATGCTTCAAGCGTGAATCGAGTGTTCTGATTGCCGCTGTTGAAGATGCCGGCAGGAAGAGCGATATAATCGCTCGACCCGTTGAAACTCCTCGCCTTCCCAAACTTTCCATCTATAATCGTTGTCCCGGTCGCCGTGCCGTGGTTACCGTAGCTACTCGCGTCACTCACGGTTGAGCCGGTTGTTTCGTTCATGTGGAGAAGGAGGACCGTACTGGTATCAGGTGCATACTCACCGAGCAGGGGAGCCGTCACAGCGCTCAACGCGTAGCTCTTCACGCTCTCGAAGCCTGTTGAGTCGACGGCGCTGACGCGATAGTAGAATCGTGTGCCGGAACTCAGGCCGGTATTAGAATAAAGGAGTTGAGTAGTGGAGTCGATGAGCGAAAGGGATGTCGAATCCGCGCCGCGGTAGATCCTGTAGCGCATCAGGGGCACAGCACCACCGCCGTTCTGCCATATCAAAGAGACGCTTGTCCTCGATGCCGTGGCGGACAAGTTCTTCGGCGGAAGCTGGAGGTTGAACTCCTCCGGCGAACGGGCTCTATTTGAGATTCGAACTTCATCGATGAGACCGTTGAATGGGCTTGTTCCCTGTGACTTCCCGATGACGAGGTCCGCGGTGTGATCGAATCTCCCCCGGTTTGTCACGTTCGTGGAGGAGTCCAATACACCATCGACATAAAGAAACTGGCGTGTCGCAGTGCTGACAGCAGCGCAATGATGCCAACGCCCGTCTGCCATGGGACGAGAGCTTGCCACGCTCGTTGTTCGTCCATCGTCATACTGCTCGTCGAACTGCAAATGTCCATCGGGTCTAAGATAGAGGTCCCACCCCAGCGGAACTGTGACCTTGAAGAGTAGATGACCACCTTCGCCGACAGGACCGAAATGCTTCACCCAACTTTCAAGCGTGTATGAACCCGTGCCGAAATCAAGCGAGGAGGAGTGACGCACATGCACGTTACTGCTAGCCGCTGCGAACCGCCTCGCCTTGCCAAACCTTCCTTGTTCAGTCGTGGTGTTGTTTGCCGCCCCGTGATTTCCGTAGCTGCTCGCATCGTATGCTGTACTGTCGCTCGTTTCGTTCATGTGCAGGAGCAGGACGGTGTTGGCGTCAGCCTGATATTCGCCCACTATCGGCAGGTAGCATCGGACTGCGTAGCTCTTCGCTGATTCAAAACCCGTCGAATCTACAGCCGAGACCCGATAGAAGTAGAACTTGCCTGGTGAGAGTCCGGTGTTGATATAACTCAGCTGAGTGGTTGAGTCGATGAGCCCGACGCTTGTCGAGTCCTCTCCACGATAGATCTTGTACCAGAGGCACCCCACCATACCTCCACCCTTCTCCCAGCTAAGGGCAACGCTCGTTCGAGACGGAGTCCCCGCGAGATTCTTCGGCGGAAGTTGGAGGTTGAACTCTTCTGGCGTGCGGGCCTTGTTGGAGACGCGGATTTCATCGATGAGTCCTTCGAGAGGCAATGCCATACCTGATTGGCCGATCGTTGTCCCTGCAGCACCAGTTATCATCGGCAGGCCGTGCGCCGCGGTGCCGATGAGCGCTCCGTCGATATAGAGCTTCGTGACTCTGTTCTCAAGCAGTCCGACAAGGTGAAACCACTTGCCGGCTGTCAGGATCGATGGCGGGCTATGGATCGCTACGACGCTACTGTCCGTGTGGGTTATTCCAAAGACTACGCTGAGGTCAGCCTGAATACGGCGTCTGAAACTGTTGTTGGAATACAAGCTAAGGTCCGAGGTTGGGGCACCGTCGAGCTTGATCCAGATTTCCGCAGTGAATCGTTCATCGAGTCCCGCGGAAGAGAAATCAGGCACGCTGATGCCCTCTCGACTGCCCGGCTGGAATGCATTTCCAAACTTGCCGGATACAAAGGAACCAGCACCAAAGGAGCCGTTCCACCCCCTCGGCCCGGCATCGCTCACGGTCGAGCCGCTGGTTTCGTTCATGTGCAGGAGAAGAACCGTGTTGGCGTCGGGGCGATACTCCTGTGTGAAGGCGGGTATGCTCAACAGAAAGGCGAAAAGAAGAGCAAGAGAATAGGGGATTTTTCTCATGGCTCTATGGCCGCGGTGGTGGGTGAGTTGAGAAGAAGCCATTTCACAAGGCCAGCCAAGGTCATTCTGAGGAGCGAAGCGACGAAGAATCTCATTATTGCCCTCTGAATACGAGAAGCAGATTCTTCTCCGCCAGAGGCGGATCAGAATGATAATCCACACTGTATCTCAGATGACTTCCAGTTCTTCTATATCAGTCCATTAGTCCCCACCTTCAATCAGTTCGAGAGAATCGGCGGAGCTCGCGAGCTCCCTAACCTAAATACCGGCGTTGAAGCCGGAGTTGCGTGACACGACGCACACCCCAGGGTCTGGACAATTCCTCGGTGATCCAGCTTATGCAGGTCATCGGACGAGTACGGCGCAGGAGGGATTGTTTCAATACGAACTTAACTCAATGCCGAACGAAATTCAAGAAGTGCAGAAAAAAGCGGCAGACTGCTGCACAGAAACACTAGCACGCAGCCCCTTCCGAAACCTGAGAATTCGTATAGTAGACCAAAGCGAAGATCGCTGATCCCCCGCTTATGTCACAGAGCAGCGGGGTCGACCCGTCTAGCTTGATGCTGGAAAAGGATCTCACGCGGTGGGACAGGCATTTCCCGCAGGAGTCAAAATCTCTGCAGAGCGGGATCCCGGAAAGCGGGACCTGCCTGTCCTAAATGCACAGAAGGGTCTGTCCCAAAAGTACTATCGACCTCTTCAGCTGCGTCGAGATCGCTTCAATTTCGTCGATATCAGGAACCTCAACGAGGTCGAAATGACATTTCGACCTACATCTGGGACAGCCCCACCAGCAGATGAGTTTTTGCAGCACGCGTCTAGTGGCGATGGCTCAGCATCCCTCCTCACTGGCAGGCTGATCTGTGGGAAGCCGGTCTGAAGCTCGGCTTGCTTGTCTCCCCTCTTCTCAGGATATTGATTCGCAAACATTGAAAAACGATATGAGAACAGCGTTTCTTGGGCTTGTCTGCTTTCTTCTCCTCACTTTTCCCGCATCCGCGCAGGAGCCAGACAGCGCCAGGATCAGCATCCACCAGATGGAGTCGGAGCTGCACCGGTGGGATGCACTGAAAACTCACCCCCGAGTCCCCGAATTGCAGCAGGGAGCCGAACTCGCCCGGCAGGGAGATCTCAAGGGGGCTATTCAAGCATTCCAACGGGCGGCACCAAAGAGAGGATCTCTGGCATACTTCAACCTTGGCGTTGTCTATTTCGAAACAGGAGAACTTGAAAAGGCACTCCGGTACTTTCGGCTCTCCCACCGCGCCAGTAGGGACTCTGTGTGTCTTGAATATCTCCGGAACACCCAACGCCTGATAAACGAACGAAAACAGCAGAAATGAAGTCTCTTTTCACTTTTCTCCTCATTCCGGCGACCGCCCTCGCACAGCATGAAGCTGAGCGCAAGAGCATCCATCAGCTGGAAAGCGAGCTTCATCGAAACGATCCGGTGATCGAGGCCGCCCGGCCAGCAGCGGTTTCTCCTTTGCTGCCAAAGCTCGGGGGATCCCCGGCCCTCGCAAGAAAGGTCTACGGCTGGCATCCGTATTGGGTGTCATCCACCGCCTATCTTTCTTACGACTATGGGGCGTTGTCGCACATTGCATACTTCAGCTACGAGACTGACACCGCGACGGGGAGTTACACGAACATCCGAGACTGGCTTGGAACGCCGATCATCGCCCACGCACATCAACGCGGTGTCAAGGTCACACTGACGGTGACAAACTTCGGTTTCGACCAGAACGACAAGCTCCTGAGCGATACGGTCAAGCAGCAGACGATGATCAACACGCTCATCTCCCTGCTGCAGTCGAGGAATGGAGATGGCGTGAATTTCGATCTCGAATCCGTGCGCAACACACAACGGGGAAACCTCGTCTCGTTCATGCGGCGCGCAGCCACTCAGATCAAGGCACAATTGTCCACTGCCGAGATCTCGATGGCTACTCCGGCAGTAGATTGGTCCGGCTCGTGGGACTTTGCCCAGTTGGCGCAGATCTGCGATTACCTGATTGTGATGGGATATGATTATTACTGGAAGGGCTCGTCAACAGCCGGCCCCGTTGCGCCTCTTGAAGGGGAGAACTACAACATCACGAGGACAGTGGATACATATCTCGCAGCGGGAGTTCCGCGACAAAAACTCTATCTTGGTGTGCCGTGGTATGGCCTTGATTGGCCTGTGGCGAGCAATGCTCGCAAGGCAAATGCGACAGGTTCGGCCTCATCGCGAACGTACATTGTGGCCGAACCGATGGCAGCTCAGTACGGGAGGACATTCGACCAACTGACAAAAGTGCCGTGGTTCAGCTATCAGAGTGAATCAACATGGCGCCAAGTATGGTACGACGACAGTCTGAGTCTTGCGCTGAAGTACAACCTCGTTAACGCACGATCTCTTGGCGGGATCGGCATTTGGGCGCTGAGCTACGACGGGGGTCGCTCGGAAATCTGGAACGGAATCAGATCCGCTTTCACGGTGACAGATGTCAGGACGGTTGAAGGAGAACACCCTGCTGAATTTCAGCTTTTACAGAACT
>VGWB01000262.1 GCA_016873755.1 Ignavibacteria bacterium
AACATCAACAAAGAAGAGCCGTACTCGACGTTCGTTCCGTTTCCCGATATCTCCTCTGCGCTCAACCTGGATCGACCAAAATCTCCATTCTACTTCTCACTCAATGGGACGTGGAAATTCAAGTGGGTAAGTCGGCCGGACCACCGTCCCGTTGATTTCTACAAGGAAGACTACGATGTGAGTTCGTGGGACGATATCCGGGTCCCGTCCATGTGGGAGTTTCAAGGATACGGCATACCGATCTATGTCAACAGCGACTACGAATTCCCCGGCAAGCCGAATCCGCCGCACGTTCCTCACGACTACAACCCTGTCGGTTCGTACAAACGAGCGTTCACGGTTCCCAAGGAATGGGAGGGGAGAGAAATCTTCATCCACTTCGGCGCTGTAAAGTCAGCATTCTACATCTGGATTAATGGTCAGAAGGTCGGTTATAGCCAGGACTCGAAGACGCCAGCTGAATGGAATATCACGAAGTACCTCCGGAAAGGGGCGAGTACGGTGGCCTTGGAGGTATACCGGTGGTGCGACGGCACGTATCTGGAGTGCCAGGACATGTGGAGGATCAGCGGGATTTCCCGCGATGTCTATCTGTATTCAACGCCAAGAGTCCGCATCCGAGATTTCTTCGTCAATGCTGATCTCGATGAGGATTACAGGGACGGGATCCTCTATGTAGACGTCGAGGTCAAGAGCCACTTGACGGAGCCGACGAAGTCCCAACTGGAGATACAGCTCCTCGATGACCGACAGCGGCTCGTCGCCAAGGAAGCGAAGGAGGTTCAGACAATCGGTTTCGGTCACGCGAGTCTGAGCTTTCACATGTCCGTCAAAGGAGTGCAGAAATGGTCGGCGGAGACGCCGTATCTATACTTGCTGATTGTGGTGCTTAAACGTGCGGATGGTACGATTGAAGAGGTAACAAGTTGTCAGACTGGTTTCAGGAAGGTAGAAATCAAGGCGGGTCAACTGCTTATCAACGGCGTACCAATTTATCTCAAAGGCACAAATCGTCACGAGCACGATGGGTATACGGATCATGTGCTTTCCGACGAAGTCCTTCTCAAAGACATCATGCTGCTGAAGCAGAACAACTTCAACGCCGTCCGAACGTCCCACTATCCGAACGATCCTCGCTGGTATGATCTGTGTGACACGTATGGAATCTATTTGGTCGACGAGGCCAACATCGAGTCACATGGGTTGGGATACGGCGAAAGGAGCCTGGCGAAGAACCTCGAGTGGAAGGAGGCGCATCTCGACCGTACGATCCGGATGGTGGAACGGGACAAGAATCACCCGTCGGTTATCATCTGGTCGCTGGGAAACGAGGCAGGGAATGGCCCGAACTTTGTGGCAACGTACGAATGGATCAAGCAGCGAGACAAGACGCGGCCGGTTCAGTATGAGAGGGCTCTCGAAGAGGCGAACACCGACATCGTGTGCCCGATGTATTCATGGAGTTATCTGGAGTCATACGGAAGCCGCGTTCGCGAGCGCCCGCTCATCATGTGTGAATATGCTCACGCGATGGGAAATAGCACAGGCAATTTCCAGGACTATTGGGATCTCATCGAAAAATATCCGCAGCTCCAGGGAGGATTCATCTGGGATTGGGTGGATCAGGGTTTTGTGAAGGTCGACGAGAAAGGGGAGAAGTACTGGGCGTATGGGGGCGACTGGGGACCACCGGGCACGCCGAGCGATCAAAACTTCCTCTGCAACGGCTTGGTGCTGCCGGACAGGACCCCTCATCCTGCGCTCCATGAGGTGAAGAAGGTCTACCAATGTGTCAAGATCAAACCGGTGATGTTGTCAACGGATCAGTTTGAAATCTTCAACAAACACGATTTCATCAATCTTGACCGATTCGAAGTTCGATGGGAGGTAGTGGAGGATGGAAAGAGGATCGCAAGCGGCGTCGTGTCTCGGCCCGAGGTTCCGCCTCGCTCCAGCCGAATCGTTACACTGGGTCTCTCAGCCCTCAAGCCGAAACCCGGAGCGGAGTACTTCATCAATTTTAGCACAGTGATGTCCGAGGCAGAACCGTTCAAGCCAAAGGGATTCGAGGTCGCTACCGATCAGTATCCGCTTCCGGTGAGGTCCGAAGTGCCGATAACCAGAGTTTCGACCTTGCCACCACTGCAGCTCTCAGAGGACGAGCGGACGACGACAGTACAGGGCAAGGAATTCACCATTACGTTTGACAAGCCGTCCGGCAGCATGAGCTCGTTTCTCTTCAAAGGCTCGCATCTGATCGAGCGCGGCCCCGAGCCAAACTTCTGGCGGCCGCCGACCGATAACGATTTCGGCAGCAAGACGCACCAGACTTCCGCCGTTTGGCAGAAGGCGGGGGATAATAGGGTGCTGCGGAGCTTCGAGGTCAAGAAAGTGAGTGCAGGCGAAGTCCTGGTTACGGTGCGGTTTGACCTCCCAGACGTGCGTTCAGAGTTTCGGGCCGAGTACAGAATTCTTGGAGGCGGAGACATTCTGGTGGCCAACCACTTCAAAACGCGGGAGGCAAACCTGCCGGAGATCCCACGGTTTGGTGTAAAGATGAGGTTGCCCAGGGGATTTGAAGCTATGCAGTACTACGGCCGTGGTCCTCATGAGAACTACTGTGATCGGAACACGTCGGCTCACGTCGGCTTATACGAAAGCACGGTGAGCGATCAGTACTTCCCCTATATCAGTCCGCAGGAAAATGGTAACAAGACCGATGTTCGGTGGATTGCCTTTACGAACGAGAAGGGGGTTGGATTGATGGCTGTTGGGAGGCCTCTGCTGAGTATGTCGGCGCTCCACTATACGATTGAAGACCTGACTCAGGAGAGCCGCGGCTCCAGGCACACGGTTGATCTCACGAAGCGGGACTTTGTTGCGCTGAACCTCGACTACATGCAGCGAGGGGTCGGCGGGGACGATTCGTGGTGGGCAAAGCCGCACGCGCAGTATTGTCTCTTGGCGAAGAGCTATTCGTACGAATTTCGACTTCGCCCGCTCGCGAAGGGGGATGACCCGATGCGGCTGAGCAAGCAACGATTTGAATAGGCTGAGTTGGGAGGGAGTTATACTCCCGACCTTCAAAAAGTCCCACGCACCTCTGAGGTGCGTGGGACTTACGCATGGTCAACCCGCCAAGAGCGTCTCCAGCTTCTGCAAATTCACCGTATTCCAGTGAAACTCACCCCACCACCGGGCGCACCGGTTTGCATCGAGTGGTACGCCGACCACCGGCACACCTGATCGCATGCAGAGTCTGATGCCTCTCACGAGCTCGGGAATGCACGCGATTCCCAGGACTCCTACGCTGTTGCCCTCACGCTTCAATCGTTTGAACAACGAGCGCAGGTTGGCACTCATCCAGATGTACGGTTTCACACCGTGTCGTCGAAGGAGCTTGCTGGCGTTGTTCACGTTGCATCCGACCGTGCACCCTTTGCAGACATAATCAACATCCCGTTGGGCGGCCTGGCAATCAGCCTTCAGGTCGCGGAGACAATGCGGAAGGAAAGCAAGCTTGATCGAGCTTTGGCGAAAATCTTCTCCATACAACCGGTTCACCAGTTCGATCTCGAGCATATACACGTGGTACTGTTCTTCGGAGGTCGCAAGAATGCGATCCCACCGTTGCAGCGGCGAGAGGCCTTCCAGGTGGGATTGCACGTCTGGTGTGTATCGCGAAAGCTCAGCCCTGAGCCTCCTGATCAGGATCGCTTCGCGTGAATTGTTGTCGCTGTGACGAACTAGCCCCCTCAGGCGCCGCTTGCTTCTGCCCAGCTTCCGGATCTCTGACAGGAGATCCGCGATCTTCCATTTCTCATTCAGCAAAGAATCGGCGAGAGTGGCAATAGTTGAGTAATACTCGTCCGAATTCTCTGTGTGCTCTCGCAGAGAAAAGGTCTTTCCCCGAAGCGTTGAAGCGTCAGTCTGAGGATCAGGTCCTTTCACGGAATTGGTCTACTTCTTCATTGACGGGTCGAAGGGATCATCCGGGCAGAGTCCTTGAGAATCGTAGGAGTTGTGGCTACATCGTGGCATGCCGCCCGGGCGAATAATGCAGATTATGTTCCGAAAAATCCAGTGAGCTGCGCGCTCACGTCCCAGAGCTTTCGTGCGATCTCTCCGTCGTATGACGATGATGAGGATCGAATCTCTCTCTTGTCGAAAAAGTATCTGCCTGTTACACCATCCACGTCAGACGATGTAGCAAGCCAGATCACGGTCTCAGCTCCTTTCTGGGGTGAACGCATAAACATGCCGAAGCTCCTGAAAATGAAACCCAGACCACCGCCAAGATTTCTCCCAAAATTCGTACGGACTCCACCGGGGTGAAGCGCATTCACGCTGACACCGGTGTTGCCAAGTTTACGGGCGAGCTCATATGTGAAAAGGACGTTGGCCAGCTTCGACTGGACATAGGAGTTCAGAGGGCTGAAGCCCCTTTTCAATGTCAGATCATCGAAGTATATCTTCCCGTACCGATGGACCTGCGAGCTGACGTTGATAATTCTCGCCGCGGGGGCCGCTCTCAGCTGCTCGAGAAGCAGGTTCGTGAGAAGAAAATGAGCAAGATGGTTGACGGCAAAAGTCGTTTCCACGCCGTCGACTGTCAGAATTCGCCTTGGGTTGATCCCGCCCGCGTTGTTGACGAGGACGTCAATGTGCTGATAACGGGCCTTGATCGCATCGGCCAAAACGTGTATCTCCTTCTGTGAAGAAAGATCA
>VGWB01000263.1 GCA_016873755.1 Ignavibacteria bacterium
TCCTCCTTGAGGAAGGGGACAAGAAGGAATGATTGTCGCGTATTGCGGTCCAAACGACCGGCGCTCCATGCGCAGACGATCCCACGCTCGCACCTTTGTCCACCCCGTCACGCTGAGAGGCTTTAGGTCAGCACCTCCGTGTATGAAATCCCGATCCCCGAGAAATGAACTCGGGGCAGGCAAGAGCATATCGGGACGACAGAAGCGTCGGATCGCGTCCAACAGCGTGTCGGGATGACGGACCCTCCTCTCTTTCTTGTCCGCGGGCAACTGCTTGGGGAACGGTCCAGCGTCCTCTGCCCTCGATCGTGCTGGCGAATGGCGTTCTATGCCTTGACCTTTATATACAACTCATCGGAGATCGGCTACTACGCAGGTGAACTGCTATCGCTGTTGCTCTACCTCTTGTCGATACCGTCGCAGTTCCCGCTCCAACTCGGGCTCCATCTTCGGCAACAACAGGACCGTCGGCTCCGGCAATCCCTCCAAAACGTAGCCCGCACGATAATACAGCGAGATGTAGCCTTCAGGCCGTACATAGATCTTCCCGATCGTCCGGTTCTTGCTCAACTCGTACGTCTGTCGCACCGTTCGCCGGAAGAGGAGCAGATACAGCGCCGTTCCAAGGGAGTCCTGACGCTCCAGCCGTTGCCTGGCGCCATCGACCATCGCCTCGAGGCCTTTGATCAAGATCTCGCCGGCGAGCAATTCCTGCTGCGCGTCAGTGCGGATTTGGATACGGAGCGCAGCCAGTTGATTAAGCAACGGGGCATAGGAGCGGGGTGGGCGAGTGATGGCTCGGTCGATGATGTAGTGCGCGTTGAAGTACAACGTCTTGTAGGCATCGTCAGAGACAAAGCGTTTATCGTTCTTCTTGTCTTTAGCGAGATACTCCTTCTTCACTTCGTCTTGGAATTCCTCAAGTTCCTGCGCGCAGCCGATGGAATCGCTCTTGGCGAGCTTTGTCTTTGCTTGCTGCAGATCGCGCTCCAGTTCCTCGAGGAACCGTTTGTCGCCGAGCTGGTTGGTTGAGAAAGCCTGTTGAGTGAGGACGGTGACAGTGTCGAGAAAAACATTGGCTGGTGTGACCTCTGTGAGACCTATCGTTGTGGGCTTAGATAGATCAGAAACGTAGAAAATCTCATCGGGATGGGTCTCGAAGATATGCATCATGCCCTGAACTGGAAGAGTGATCTTCTGAAGCAGCTTCCCCGTCTCCGTTTCAAAGACCCAGTAACGCCCTGTGCGCTTGGGGCCGTCCATCCAGGGAATCTCTTGGATAAGAGCTTTTCTGCCGTCACCCGAAAGCGCCACTTCTGATCGCCAGGGGAAGGGAATCACTGCCATCACTGTGGCTCGGTCAATATCACAGAAGGTATACTTGTTGTTCGCCCATCCTCTTTGCTCTGCATAGCTCATCACTGCATAGCCATTCTTGCCTGCATAAAGGGAGGGACCGTACGTGAATCTTCGCAACGGCCCGACGCGTTTGCGTGTAAGCTTCGATCCGTCAGAAGTAGCATAGACATCGAAATGAATCCCTTCCATTCCTTCCTCCAGTATCCAATCGTATGCGAACCGCTGATCTCTAGAGAGGAAGAAGAACGGTCCCCTATCCGGAGATTCCCCGACAAAGGTACGTGAGCTGTCAACGATAGCATAGGTCGTTCTGTCGAGAATGAGCATGAGTCCTTCATCATCGTCGTCCCAATCGAAAGGATCCACCATGAAGAAATAAAGACGGTTGGCCAAGGGTGCCTCGGCTGCATAACTTACCCTTCGTTCGTTACTGGAGAAAACTAGCCGTTTTGGTTCCGAGGGCGCGTTTGGGTTCCAGACGTATATCTCGTTGACTCCATACCGATCTCCGTAACCGAGGAATAACCGCTGCTGATCGGCCAGGACGAACTTGAATTCAAGCCCTTCTTGATTGGAGAGAAGTGTATCCGTCTCTCCGCCGCGGAGATTATACCGACAGACCTTTGCCCTGTGAATCCGCTCAAATTGCGGAACGGATGGATCGATTTCGTATGCTGCCCAATAGAAATAATAGGGCTGTGCCGCACTAGAAGAAGGTAGAACCCCCTGGACCATCCACATTACAGGAATGAGATTGAGTATTCTCCTGATCCTCATGAAGATTTGCTCCTCAGTAAACACGATGCATCTTTATATCAATAGTGCCTCAGATTGAGGTTCTAGATCGCCCAGCCTAATCAGCAAGATCGGACATTGAGATTACCACCGTGGCAACTCAACTTTTGTTCGATTGTTGACAACAATACTATCTCCCACAACGTCAATTGTCACGATGATGCCTAATTCACCCTCTAGCGGAAATCGTTTGAACCGGAACGAGTCCATATGTACAATTACCAACCCATCTCCACGCGTCCCTATGACGAGGATGCGACGAAACGTCTTAAGGGCTTCGGGTTCAACCCAATGCCAGATCATTGTCGGACGGTAAATGATAAAATCCTCGTTTCTCTGAGTATCATGGGCAATGACGCTTCCTTTGAATTGCGAACCGATCACGTACGGTTCTATGCGGATGTCATTAGGCTCAGTAGCAACCTCTCCATAGAGAGACGTGCCAGGATATCTTCGGATCTTGAGAATCCCCTCTGTCTTGTCACCATTATCCTTTCGCCAGAAATACGGAGCTAATGATGGTCTCGCGCTGTCAGATTCAGGGATTGATGCTTCAAAACCATAATTGAATTTAATGCGTTCCAGATACTCGCGCTCTGCCTTGAGGAGCGAGCTTGTTGAATTTGGGGACCAGACCGTGTCCACGATCGGATCCGCCGCATCTTTGGAATCCATCAGGCTGACTTCGATGACCTCCTGTATTCTAGGGTTGAAGAGTGCAATGACGTCTATGTCTATACCTGTTCCTCCATCTTTTCGCACGAAAAAGATGTCTTCATCCCCTTCTCCGGATACGTCCACGGCAGCCGCGTTATAGACTCCATGGTACGTGACCTCTGAAAGTTCAATCAAGGTCGTCCTATCTTGTTCAACGAGTCGCAACGAATCTCTCCATATGATGACATATCCAGACTCGATCCCCTTCCTTCTGTAACGAACCACCGCCGAGTCCACTGCAACACTTTCTGAATCATGTTGAACGGTATCCTGTTCAGGAACCACGCTGGATTCCCCCGAATAACGATACGATCCTCGCTCGGAGAGCCAGAGGAAAAGTCTTCTCCCTTCAAAAACGATAGTCACGAACAGCAAGCCTGCACCAAGAATTGCGAGAATTATTCGACTTTTTACCTTACCCGAACTGTCAGATGCCTTGGCCATCACTGTTAACCACTTGCGTCCATGTTTCCTGACTGGGCAAGACTACCAGTCGTGCGGTTTGTTTTGAACTAGGCTCCAGACATCATCCGCGTATTTGCTGGACTTGAATGCAGGATTGTCTCTGCCGTCCGGAAGCTTCTCGGGGTAATCTATTCTTTGCCAATGCCCGCTGGAAGCCGAGTCGTTGGGAGCCTCTGGTTTCCATTCCCAGTAATCGTACTTGTTTCCACCATTGTATCTCTTGAAGGTTTCTTTCCAAAGATACTGGACCGAGTCCGTGGGGAAATCAGGACATCCACGGTAAGCCTCAGCTTTGTACTCTTTCTTATTCTCACGAACTCTTCCGGGCAACCGTTCTGCGGAAGCGTTGGCGGCCTCCAAGATTTCTTTCCCCAACGCCTTGTTTTCCCTCCAATTCCATACATGCGTGAGGTTGAATCTTCCCCCTTTTTCATGTTGAGAATTGATTTGTTTGATCCCTCTATCGACACTTCTGGGAGAGCCGTTTGCGTTGTAGTTGATATTGACCAACGGATAGTTCTTTTTGTTTGGATGCTGGTCCACCGTGGCAAATTGCCTGTATCTACTTTCGATGTACATCACCGCACGTTCATGGTCGTTCAATCCTGCAATGGCCTCTTCCTTGGTTGGATTCTCTCCAAGAATCTTAGACGTATTGACCAAAGGCTTCGCTTCGTAGCTGCCTCCACCGGTCGTCACCCTCGCCTCAAGCCTGATCTCATCTCCACCAACGAACGTGTCGTTCCACTGCACCTTCCAGATGTCCGTCGGAATCTGACTGGTATTTGCATACACGAACGGCTGCGGCGCTTCCCAGCCCTTCCCAAAGGGATCGGTCCATTTCACTGTCATCTTCCAGAAATAGTTGAACGTCGCCTCCAGCGGAGCGTTCTTCACGAACGCCGCAATCTCGAGATCAGGCATCTTCGGCTGCTTATCGATGAGGAATTCTTCCTTTGGCTCCCTGAGAAAAATGACCAACTCGGGCAGACGCGAAGTGATTCGCACCCCACTCACCGGGCACCAGCTACTGGATAAGGCCGCCCGCAGTGAGGCAATGCTGACCTGCTTGCGCAAATCCTCCGTCCCTTTGGCAACGCCCGTTTCCGCGTCCTGAGCTTCCGCCTGCTTTGTGTCCAAATTCTGTACGCGAGGCGCTCTGTTTCCTATCTCACCTTTCTTCCACCACATCACCTCCCACGCCGAACCTAGCACTTGAACTGACATTGATGTGTCCGGTATGCTCGACGGTGCAATATACAGAATCGGTGCACTCGCATTCAACAGCGTCGTGCCTCCTTCGGGCTCCTCTTCGTCCGTGACGAATAGCCCCCTGCTGCTGTCCTGGCCTGCCACAATCGTCACACTGAACG
>VGWB01000264.1 GCA_016873755.1 Ignavibacteria bacterium
TTGACGCTCTGCCTGACCTCCTTCTTCGGTTCCGAGTTTCAAGTTCCTAGTTGAGAGTTCTGAGTCACTCGCGCGTTTCTGCCTTCCGCTCCGCACCGTCTTTCTACTTCCTACCTCTCACCCAGCGTCTGCCTTCTCCAATCTGCTTTCTGTCATCTTCTTACCTTCCACCTTAGGTTCTGATCTCTACTTGCACCGCGGTGAATTCCTCGATGCACTGACCGTCCGATCGTTTAACCTCCAGCGGATCTCCCTCCCATCAAACACAACGCTGAAGGCTTTGCTCTGTCTCCCCGCCAGAAAGACCGTCGGCTGACCACGATCCTCCGGCTCCGGCTGAAACTTGTTCTTTGCTCCCACCTCGACAATGACCTCCTCCTGGTTCGGATTGACATACCCAAACCAAGCTGAATAGGTGCCGTCGGCGTTCCGTTCTACGCAATCCAGGACGGGAAGAACCGGCAGGCCTGGCACCGGCAGCTTCCGGGGCAGCCGATCAAGGACCGCCTGGGCAGCGGGGACGAGCAGATCGTTTGCTTCTTTCCTCACAAACCAGGGGAGCGGGTGTCGACGGTCTTTCTCCATCAACTGCGTGATCTGATAGCCCCGCTTGATCTCCTCCTGGAATATGCGCACCTGCACCGCCGCTACAAGCGAGTCACCCCGCTGCAGGGCCTTCTTGGCCAACTCCAAATGCAGATCCAGCAGCTTCACAAAGTTGTGGTCCCCAAGCCAGCCGTTGGCTTGTGCCCGATGCTTCATCGCGGCCAGCGTGTCGATCATCGCACTGACCGGGATGAGCACAAAGGTTGCCGTGATGGTTTTATTGCCATTAATTGTCAGAGAGAGGGGATTGGTTGATCCGCTGGTATCTCCTCCCCAGCCGCCGAACGCCCAATACCAGAGCGTTGGTGTCGCAGTTAGTTGTACCGCGGAGCCGTCTCCATACAGGGCTTGATCCGGATTCTTGGCGACGGAACCGCTGCCGATGACGTTGACTGTGAGTGTGTAGCTCGGAGGAGGCGAAGGAAGTTGAGTGAGTAGATACTCCGTGTTGAAACAGAGCAAAGCGTATGCTTCGCTGGTGAGGGTGGTCGAGCTATCGACGCTCACATCCTGCAAAACGGTTTGGAGTGCTGCCCGTGCACCGGCGGTATTGTTTGCCTGGAGTTGCGCTTTCGCGGATGCGAAGTAGCCGAGATACTTGTCCGCCACCGGTTGGCTTGTGATCCAGCCCAGCGAGCGGGATTGGGTGGCGTAGGATGAGAGGGTGTCGAGAAAGTCCGCGCTTCCTGAGGGACGCGTCGTGTCGACCACACCCAGAGTATAGCCCGACACTGAATTATTGAGTATGTCGTTTCTTCTTTCTTCATCGCTCACGAAAGGAGTCCCGGCTGTGAGACCTTGCACATAATATCTCACAATGGCAGGAAGTCCGATCGAAATCGCACCGAAGCCGCCCTTGGATTCTCCCGGTGCAATTGTCGCCATCCTATCCATGCTGAGCTCATAAAATACCCTCCCCTGTAAATACCTCGAACCCCCACCAAACCAAGAAGCTGGGGCAAAAGAGGAGGCGAGCTGCGTGATTCCGGTGATAAAAAACCGTTGGATCCTTTGCTTGCTCGTTGCACTGTTGGTTACGACGTATGAATAGACGAAGCCGCTATCTGTGGGAAGTACACTGCATTTGATAAAAACAGAGAGCCTATTGGCCGGTAGGAACTCATTCTGGGGAACTTGGCGCACAGATGGCCACAATCCATACTTCGATCCGTTCCATCCATACGTGACGTACGGGGTCGTGATGGTCCGATAGTTCGGATATTCCTCCAGCCAGTCTTCCCCCACCTGGCCGCGTATTTCGAGGATCCCGTCGCCATCTGAATCAAGAGTTTCGAAAACGCCATCTTCGGAGATTACCGTCGAGCGGGCATAGTCATGCGCAAAGATATCGTCCGGATTGATGCTGAGTTCATTGATGAATTTTCCTCGCGATCCGTTCCAGCTTAGAATAGAGAGGTACTCGATGTGGTTCCCCTCCCCCCTCCAGAATATCACGTTAGAAGCGGACGCCGTCAAGATTTCGACTTCTCCATCGTTGTTGATATCCCTAGCAGTGAGGATGTCTCGGCCAATACCGTCTTTTGAGCCTGGGGAGTTGTCCCAGACAATTTGGCCGTTTTTATAGACTCCTGTGATGCAGCTATCTTCAGCAGGGTTATATCCGTCGAACAGTCTGCGGGCGGAGAAGAAAATGCAGCCTCGCAGTGTGCCATAGGGATCGGTCACAGCCTCCCCGAGCCAGCGACGACTGTCAATTCCATGCGCCAACAATGAATCCATGATCGCGAACTTCACTACGAAGCCCGGTCCAAAACGCGTGGTCACCGCGGCCTCTAGCTCAGAGCGAATTGCACCCGCCGGATCAAAGCGGTCTTCGTATTGTGCAGAGCAGGTGTTGTAGATCGCGAGGACTGCAAGAACTGTACTGCACCAAAACGCATATTTGTGAATTCTCATAGTGCACCTTCCAATCATTCCTTGTAAGCTGGCAGGTAATTATTGGCCTTGAGCATTACGTCTTGACCATAGCCCGCTTCACCCAGATTGTGCCATTGCATTGCCCGGGTCCAAACCTGATCAAATCCTGTAGGCCAGTTTCCTTCGGGGATCGTTTCCACAAGGGAAGTAGAATACTTATCGTTCGCTTTGATTTTCTTTCCCCTTGTGGCTTCTGTAATAGCTAGTCGCAGATCAAACAGAGTGAAATCGCTGTATCGTGGAAAGAGGAAGTCTTGCTCATTCAACTTTTCTGGGTATTGTGTAACATCTCTCTTGTCAACGTAAGCGCGGCCGATGGTTCCATATCTACCTTCTGTTTCTCTCCAAGAAAAGTCAACAGCAGTGATATACAGCATCTGCACATAACCGTAGGATGTCACCTTGCGCGTCTGGGCAATTCTGCCAAAGCCTTCGAAAGTCCCATCAAGAATCCTGCCTTTCACGAAATCATGAGTGTAGCGCTTCATTTCAGGAATTCCGACGGGTATTCCTGATTGCCCCATAGCAAGAGAAGTGTTCAGAAAGACCCAAAACCAGATTCTTGTTAACTCCTTGCTGCCCAGAATGACATCCGGCTCTGCACCCGTCCCCCTTTGGACATAGCGATCGAACCAATGTTGAACTGCGAAATCACCGATCTTCACCAGGCTCCTCACATACGGCGTTGGCGAAACATTAGTGTAGCTCGGTGGCAAATCATTGGGAACCCCTTCGCGGACATTGAAGGGAAGATCAGAAGCGAAATACTTCCTGTAGCTCTCCCTCTGCCATTCTAGATCCTTAAAGGGCTCGTATCGCCAAGCCGACTTCAATGATGTCTCTTTTTCTATTTGTCCCTTTATGATCTGTGGCGGGATACCATTTTCCCCGGCATACTTGATGAGAAGCGCGTCAAGATCGAGATCGCTATTGGTGACATCCTTCACAACGCTATGTCTGGCCTGATCAGTCAAATCTGGGTCTCCCAGCACATCCGGTTTCTTCACCTCAATCGGTACCCGGTATCCGATGGTCCCTTGACTTCCCTTCCACCAGACCCTTTTCGTGGCAATTACATCCACCATGTAGATTGAATCAGGATGCCAATAACGCCCCACAACTCGCATCATCCCTAGAGGCAGCGTCCCGGTCCCATTCGGGATCGGTTTCTCTTGTTCCCAGTAGGCCCCCAGCCTCTTACCCCGGTTCGGCTCCACCCCCGACCTCCTCACCACCGTCCACACGCCGTCTGTTTGCGCGCCGGATGGCAGCTCAGGGGAAGTCGCTTCATAGATTTTCATCCAGGGCCGTGTCTCACCGCCCCCTCCTTCGACTGCGTAGAAGTATTTCGTCTCCCCCAGAAGAATCGAGCAGTATCTCACTTCGATCTCCCAATAATTGACCAGCGAGAGACAGCGCGCCTCTATCCTGACCGGATACGTCCCGAGGCGACCAGAAGGTATAAACCGCACGGTTGGCAACTCACTCACCAGAAGTGTCACCGTTGTATGAATCGCAGGACCATCACCAATTGCAAACTTCCCAAACTCACTTCCTGAAACGATCGTGAGGGTTATTGGATCTCTTTCCGGATACCATCTCGTGTCAACGCACCCCCCCAATGGCGTGAACAGAAAGTCGGTGCCTCGGCTTTCGGTGACGACCTCATCATTTGGCCTCAGAACAAAATCGCTCAAACTCACATACGGCGTGGAATGAGCATAGGTGAACTCAAAATAATTTGGTGCACCCGAGCAGGTGGATCTCGGCTGAACGGTCCCTTGAAAAACGACTGTTGTGTCAGTTCCAACCGTTAGCGTACCGGTGATATTTGCGGGAGGAGCCGCTGGTTGACCGAAAACGTTACAGCCGTCGAAGTGTCGTCGGCATCATCTCCTCAACACTCTGTGACGAGAGAACCGGCGCCTGCCTTGGCTTGATCTCCAAGCGCTCCTTGATATGCACTTGAGAAAATCCGACGGAAGAAGCAGGAAGAATCAGCCAGATGCAGGAGCAAATTCGGAGAGGAGACATAGGTGCTTCCATTTGCGGAATGAGGTGTGAGGGCAAAAATCTACGAAAAATCTAGGAAACTGGCGAGAGAAATGCAAGAAGCACACCCCGACGTGTTCGATCCTGCCTATGTGCAAT
>VGWB01000265.1 GCA_016873755.1 Ignavibacteria bacterium
ACACAGGAATCGGGGAATGCCGCCTGCCACAATCGTGGCGAATCCTGTACAGGGATGGCGATGATTGGAGGCCCGTCGAAAATCCGACTCCCTACGGCACCGAGAAAGATAAGTGCAACCTCGTCTCGTTCAAGCCTGTCACAACGAATGGTCTTCGACTCGAAATCCGACTTGTGCCCCAGTTCTCAGCTGGAATCTATGAGTGGAAGGTGGAGTAAGGACATTTTCTGCCAGAGCTGCGCCTGTGTGATGAACAGCCGAGACTGAGACCTCCTCGACGATCTGGAGGTGTTCATATGCGACTCATTCCCTTCATCCTTCTAGTTCTACTCTTCGCGGCCACGCATGGATGGACGCAGCCTGCTCTTCACCAAGAGCCACCGAACGTGATCGTCCTGATGAAGAGTGAGTTTGGCACGATTGAGCTGGCTGTCGACACGGTGCGCGCGCCGATCACAGCCATGAATTTCCTGAAATACGCGACGGCAAGTTCTACGACGGCGGCAGGTTCTTTCGGACCGTCACCATGAACAATCAGCCCAACGACAGTGTCAGGATCGAAGTCATCCAGTGCGACATAAACCCTGATCGGAAGAAAGAGGCGTTCCCACCGATCGAACTCGAGCAGACAGGCAAAACTGGACTCAAGCATCTCGATGGTGCGGTCTCGATGGCACGTGCAGGTCCCAACACGGCCACCTCGAGCATTTTTATCTGCATCAACGACCAGCCGCAGCTCGATTTTGGCGGAAAACGAAACCCGGATGGTCAGGGATTTGCCGCCTTTGCCAAGGTGGTGAAAGGAATGGATGTGGTGATGAAGATTCAAAACTCATCCGCGGAAGGTCAGAGTCTGAAGCCACCCATCAGAATCCTGTCCGTACGAAGAAAATAGATGACGTTCTATCAAAGGATGGACGGTATGAAGCACAGGATTTTCATCCAGAGCGCGTCGCTGCTCTGTCTCTTACTTCTCGTATCAATCGTCGCATACGGTCAAGGTACCTTGGCCGACTACGAGAGGGCCAATGGCTTGAGGGATCGATTCCAGGGTCGTGCCATCGACCTCCCGGGAAGAGCGACCTGGATAGAGAAAACCAGCCGTTTCTGGTATCGTAAGTCCGTCAGGGATGGAAACGAGTTCGTGCTCGTCGACGCCGCGACGTTGAGCAAGAGGCCGGCCTTTGATCATCGACGGCTCGCGGACTCGCTGTCGTCAGCCTCAGGTGAGAAATTCACGGCGCTGAATCTCCCGTTCTCTGCAATCATCTTCGTTGATGATGAGCAGGCGATCGAGTTTGAAGTTAGCGACACAAAGTGGAAGTGCAGTCTGTCGGACTATCGATGCAGGAAGCTGGGACCAACTGAACGCCGCGTCCGTCCCATACGCCCGCTGACAGGGGTGTCTTTGCCGGAGCCACAGGAGCCAATCGCCTCGCCCGATGGGAAATGGGAGGCGCTCGTCAAGAACTACAACGTCTTTGTTCGCCTGAGAGATAAGAAAGATGACGATGTGCCCCTGAGCTTCGATGGCTCGGAGGGTAATTACTACACCCCGTCCTCCATCAAGTGGTCTCCGGACTCACGGAAGCTCGCTGCCTACAGGGTTCGTCCGGGCTATCACAGGAAGATTCAGTATGTCGAATCCTCACCGGCAGACCAGCTCCAGCCGAAATACTCCACCATCGAGTATGCCAAGCCGGGCGATGCGCTCGATGTCGAGCAACCTGTCCTTTTTCACGTAGAATCGAAGCAGCAACTAATCGTCGACAACACGTTGTTCCCCAATCCCTACAACTTGTCTGAAATCATCTGGCGGAAGGACAGCCGAGCGTTCACGTTTGAGTACAACCAGAGGGGGCACCAGGTCTACCGTGTCATCGAAGTTGATGCAGCGAACGGCAAGCCACGTGCGGTCATCAACGAAGAGGCGAAGACGTTTTTCTGCTATTCCGGCAAGCGATACCGCACCGATCTCCATGATGGAAGGGAAATCATCTGGATGTCGGAGCGGGATGGTTGGAACCACCTTTACCTGTACGACGGAGTGACGGGCAGGGTGAAGAACCAGATCACCAAGGGGAAGTGGGTCGTTCGCGGTGTCGAGCACGTCGATGAGGAGAAACGCCAGATCTGGTTCCGGGCCAGCGGCGTCGTTTCGGGCATCGATCCGTATTTCCTTCATTACTATCGAGTCAATTTCAATGGCACCGGACTGACCGCGCTCACGGAAGGGGACGCGAATCACTCCGTGAGTTTTTCTCCGGACATGAAGTTCCATGTCGATACGTGGTCCCGCGTTGACCTTCCCACGGTGTCGGAGCTCCGCCGGGTGGAGGATAACAAGTTGATGATGGAGCTGGAGCGGACCGACGTTCGGGAATTGATCAAGGATGGCTGGCGTGGCCCAGAAGTCTTCGCGGTTCTCGGCCGGGACGGGAAGACTGACATCTGGGGCATCATCATCCGGCCGACGAATTTCGATCCCACGAACATGTATCCCGTCATCGAGCACATTTACGCGGGTCCTCAGGGCTCGTTCGTCCCGAAATCATTTAGCCCGTACTATTCGATGCAATCGCTTGCCGAGCTGGGATTCATCGTGGTGCAAATCGACGGGATGGGAACATCCAATCGATCGAAAGCCTTCCACGATGTTTGCTGGATGAACCTCGCGGATGCCGGTTTTGCAGACCGCATCTTGTGGCACAAAGCGGTCGCGGCGAAACATCCGTATTATGACACGAGCCGCGTCGGGATCTACGGACATTCCGCTGGGGGACAGAACGCGCTTGGCGCACTTCTCTTTCATCCGGATTTCTACAAGATGGCTGTCTCCTCTTGCGGCTGTCATGATAACCGGATGGACAAGATCTGGTGGAACGAACAGTGGATGGGATGGCCGCTTGGACCTCAGTACGCTGCATCATCCAATGTCGACAACGCACACAAGCTGCGGGGAAAGCTGCTCCTCACAGTAGGGGAGATGGACACGAATGTGGATCCCGCGTCGACCATGCAGGTAGCAAACGCATTGATCAAAGCCAACAAGTCATTTGAGCTCCTCGTGCTTCCCGGGCAGGGACACACCACGGGAGGCGCGTACGGAGACAGAAAACGGTACGATTTCTTTGTTCACAATCTTCTGGGTGTCGAGCCACCGGATTGGAACAAGCTCGAAAAGCAAGAGTAACTCGGTGAGATTGTACTCTTGGCATGACAAGAATTCACGTTTGCCCTGCATCATTGCAGTGGGACAAGCATTCTTGCTTGTCATGCTGGTCAACATGAATATTTGACCCACCGGGAGGGAACCATTCTTGGGTATCGCATCGGTCCATCCACAAAGGGCCCCAGATTGATTTCAATCATTGAACAACGTTAAGAAGGAGCTTGCTATGAACCCGACATTTTCATCACGAGGAACGCTTCTGGTTACGATCTGTTTCATCGCTTCGTCTGCCCTGGCGTTTGCTCCTCAGTCAAAGAGGGCCACACGAATTCAATCCACAGATCCCCAGTTGCGCCTGAAGGGCTTCGACCAGCACCTGGAGATGAAGAAAACCTCGCCATACAAGGACCTGAAGTGGCAATTCGTCGGGCCGACGAACATCAGCGGCCGCTCGTGCGACGTCGATGTAGTGGCGCCGAAAGGGAAGAACTACACGATGTACGTCGCCACCGCATCCGGTGGATTGTGGAAAACTGTAAACGAGGGCACATCCTGGGAGCCGATCTTTGAACAGGCTGCCTCGACAGCATTCGGCGACGTAATCCTCGCCCCATCCAATCCCGACATTATCTGGATTGGGACGGGAGAGCAAAACATCTTCCGCAGTTCCCAGGCCGGTTGCGGTGTCTACAAATCCACGGATGCAGGCAAAACCTGGCAGCATATGGGATTGGCAGACACCTATACGATCCCCCGCATCGTAATTCACCCGGAGAATTCGGATGTCGTCTATGTCGCTGCCTCGGGCCACGAATGGACGTTCAATGCCGAGCGCGGTGTCTACAAGACCACGGACGGCGGCAACTCGTGGCAGAAGGTTCTGTTTGTGAGCGAACAGACCGGTGCCATCGACCTCGTGATGGATCCGCGTGATAGCGAAGTCCTCTATGCCACCACGTGGCAACGCATCAGGTACAAATGGAACGATCCACGCAACAAGCCCGACTACACCGGCAGTGGTGTTTACAAATCCACCGACGGCGGAAAGACCTGGAGGCAGATAAACAACGGTCTGCCCGAGGCGAAGTATCGGGGGCGTATCGGGATCGACATCGCACGATCTAATCCCACCGTGCTCTACCTGCTTCTGGACAACTATGAAATTGCGCGAGAGGCTGAGGAAGGCAGGCTCGATTCGTACGGAAGACCGATGGCAGCTGTGATCAAAGGAGCAACCATCTACCGCACAGACGATGGGGGCGAATCCTGGAAGCAGGTCAGCGGACTCACAGATACCACGAGAAGGTATATGGAACGGCATTCAGCGACGTATGGCTGGGTATTTGGTCAGATTCGCGTCGATCCAAACGATGAAAACACCATTTACTCGATGGGCTTGGGCCTCAATCAATCGACTGACGGTGGCAAGACATTCAAGCCGTTGCGCGGCATGCATGGCGACCACCACGGTCTCTGGATCGATCCGGACAATTCTAATTAC
>VGWB01000266.1 GCA_016873755.1 Ignavibacteria bacterium
GAGAGGGGCACTGTACCGAGGTGAGAAGGGTATGTGACAAAAATCAAGAGTCGCAGAAAATTTCATTGACATTCAGTTCCGATTTGTCTATCTATTGGTGTAAGACACCAAGGCTGACGGGACTCCGGTCGGGAACTCAATCCCCGGAGGGCATGTTCCGTACGTTTTGTAGAATAGCAGTGGTGTCTTTTTCATTTATGCGGAGGGTACAATGATGAAGAGATCGACGGTGTGGATGGTTGTGGGCGCGCTGCTCCTGGCGCTCGTTGGCTGCAGCAAAGATATGCCAACAGAAGTCAATCCTGTTGTGACCCAACAGCAAGCAGAAATCTTAGCCGCAGACACGCTCTTGCTTGACGACGGCGGCCAGATCTCCAGTTCTTTACACAAGGCAACCCCAGCTCCGGGTTCTATTCTTGGCTCTTCGCCAAGAGTGCTTCTGCTGGCTGATCTTGGACTAAGTGCTCCAACGATTGTTGCCCTGAAAGGAGCACTTGAAACAGGGGGATTTCTGGTTGACGCAGTGGCTCCCGAGCATTGGTGGAAAGGTGACAACCCGTCGTTGACAGGGTATGATTGCGTTATCCACCTGAACGGGTATGCGGGCCCGCTAGTTACTCCTACCTTTCATCCCCTGCCAGTTGCGGGACAACTTGCGCTTGTCGATTTCGTTCAAAACGGAGGGGGGTACATTGGTGGCCAGTGGAATGGCAGGGAACTAACTACTTCGAATCCTCAGGATCAGATGAATGATCTGGTGCTTCAAGGCTACGCGAAGGGCCGCGCCTATGATGACATTATCAATGGCTTTGTGACATGGAGCGTTGTTCAGGGCGAAGAGAGCCATCCTGTTTTGGAGGGGATTGCACCTTCATTCTATTTCATGGCAGACGCACACAACGCAGGACCGCAGAGGAGCTTTACCGAAAATCCTTCGAAGGTTCTCATGACCGCGACCAGTGGAGGGCCAGCAGTTCTGGTGCGTGAATTTGCCAAAGGTCGGATTGTCAATTTCAGTTTTGCTCCGAATTATTACATTTTCAGAAACACCCTTGTGGATGGGCGTATTCAAAAGCTCTACGTAAATTCCGTCAAATGGTGCACAACCAAAGAGGCGAACAGCCCGCCCGTGGCAAATGCAGGTTCCGATCAAACCGTCGAATGCAACGTACGTTCCGGTGCACTTGTCACACTTGATGGTTCTGCCTCGTATGATCCAGATGGCGATCCCCTTACCTATACCTGGAAGGAAGGCGAAACGATCCTTGCCAGCGGTATCCAGCCAACCGCCAATGTAACACTTCCATTGGGCACACATGACATCGTGCTGACCGTGGATGATGGGAATGGTGGAACGGCGTCGGCTACCGTGACAATCACGGTACAGGACACGACTCCCCCAACGATTACAATCCAATCATCGATAACCGCCGGCACGGGCGCTGGTGCAACCGCGTGCGGGGCAGTATTAACAAATGAAATGTTGCTGTCCTTCGCGAGCGCAGAAGACATCTGCGATGGTCCCACTACCGTTGGTCTCAGCGGAGTACCTGAAGGGAATGCATTCCCCGTCGGCACGACAACGATCACCTATACGGGCACTGATGCAGAAGGCAATACGGCTACAGCAACGCAAAATGTTACCGTTGTCGACAATACGCTGCCAAAGATTACTGCTCCGCCAACCGTAACAGCATATACCGGCCCTGACGCAATCACATGTGGGACCATTCTGAATGATCTCGGGGAAGCAACCGCTAGTGATAATTGCTCAGTGGCGTCTATTCTGAACAATGCGCCAGCTGACAAGTTTTTCCCGGTGGGGACGACGACGATCACCTGGACCGCGACCGATGTCGCTGGCAATGAAGCTACAGCGACACAGACTATCACCGTTGTTGACAATACACCACCAAAGATTACTATCCAATCAGCCGTGGTGGCGTACACAGGTTCTGGTGCGACCACATGCGACGCGGTCGTGACCGATGAGATGCTCCTCTACTTTGCCACAGCACAGGATAACTGCGACGGAAACGTCCAGGTTACCCTAAGAGACGTACCCCCAGGGAATGTTTTTCCCGTGGGCACACACAGTATCACTTATGTGGCGGTCGATGCAAAGGGTAACGAGGCTACAGCGTTCCAAAACGTCACTGTTTACGACAATACGCCGCCGCTCATTACCGGTGTTACCGCAACGCCCAATACCCTCTGGCCGCCAAACCACAAGCTGGTGACCGTCACGGTAAGTGTGGATGCCAGCGATAATTGCGGTAATTTCACAAGCAACATCCTCAGTGTTGTAAGCAACGAGCCGGACAACGGTCTCGGTGACGGCGATACCGCCGATGATATCCAGAACATCGATGGTCTGACGGTCCAGCTACGTGCCGAGCGCTCCGGAATGGGGAATGGCCGGGTGTACACCATCACGGTGCGGTGTACCGATCCGAGTGGAAACTATACCGACAAACTCGTAGAGGTAACAGTACCAAGAGACAAAGGGAAGAAGAAGTAACCCAGCCAGGAAACTCAAAAGCGGGGAGCCTGAACAAGGCTCCCCGTTTCTTTGTACCTTCTATCCAGTTGCCCCTACCGACAAGGACTTCACAGTCACGCTGAGCGCAGTCGAAGCGTGTAAATTGATGCATATGACAGGGTTCGACTCCGCTCCCTGATTGAGTCTATCTCTCGCGGGCCTTTTTCAGCAACCTGCTCGGGCGATCAAAGACCACTCTGTGACCGCAACCGCGTAATTGTAGATTGTCAGGCTTCTGCTTAACCCGGCGTCAAGGCGATCCCTCTGGCGGTAGAGTGGTGTCGGGCGTTTCCTTCCGACGTGCCGACTGTTTCTCAGCCTGTACAAGAGAATCCTTTTGTCACCAGAAATCGTAGATTGTTATCCTTGTGCCTGCTACAGCGTCAAGACGATCGCCCCCCCAGTGACCCACCTACTTTGTTTTTGTTGCAGAAATTGCTATCCTATGAAGCCGCGCTTGTACACTTCACGCGCGCAGCAGTTCCAATCTTTACATACTTGTCTTACCCCCGGCTTCATCTCAATGGAGAATACCATGAGACGATTGTTGTGTTTTCTTCTTTTTGCCATAAGCATCAGCGCGGCGCAAGAGCTGCGTATCTCTGTCCCGTATACGCGGTTTGTGCTTCCGAACGGCCTGAACGTTATCCTTCATGAAGATCACCTCATACCAGCCGTCAGCGTAAATATCTGGTATCACGTCGGCTCCGGACGTGAGAAGCCGGGCCGCACGGGCTTCGCTCATCTCTTCGAGCATATTATGTTCGAAGGGTCGGGCAACGTACCCGAGGGGAAATTCGATGAGTGGCTCGAGGCCGCCGGGGCTGATAACAACGGCTCAACCAATTCCGATCGTACCAATTACTTTGAGGATGGTCCCAGCAACGCGCTTGATCTCGCCCTGTTTTTGGAATCCGACCGCATGGCGAATCTCCTGAGCGCGATGTCTCCTTCCAAGGTCGACGGGCAACGCGACGTGGTGAAGAACGAGCGCCGCCAATCTTATGAAAATCGGCCGTACGGCATGTCCTCGATCGTGCTCAGTGAGAACCTGTACCCGGCTGATCATCCATACCACTGGCCGACGATCGGTTACATGCAGGATCTCTCCGCTGCAAGCTATGAAGATGTGGTGGAGTTCTTCAAGAACTATTACACCCCAAACAACGCCAGCCTGGTTATCGCGGGAGATATCGATCCAGCCGGGACGAAGGCACTCGTTGAGAAATGGTTTCGCGATGTACCAGCGGGACCGCCCATGCAGCCACTCGCACCACCACCTGCCGTGCTAACAGAGGAAAAGCGATTGATGTTTGAGGATCGCGTCCAGCTGCCACGTCTATACATTGTCTGGCACTCTCCGGCGATGTTTGCGCCGGGCGACGCAGAGCTCGACGTGCTGGCGGATGTTCTTGCAGGTGGTAAGAATTCACGGATCTACAAGCGATTAGTGTACGAACTCCAGATTGCCCAGGATGTCTCTGCCTTTCAGTCGTCAGAGGCATTGAGTTCGACATTCTGGATCGTTGCTACGGCAAGGGCGGGCCACACGCTGGCGGAGCTTGAGCGGATTATCCAGGAGGAACTCGACAAGATCACAGCCGAGGCACCAAGTCTGAAGGAGGTTCAGCGAGCGGTGAACCAGTTCGAGGCAGGATTTTTGGATCGGCTGGAGCGTGTCGGGAGCTTCGGCGGGAAGGCGGATCGGCTCAATAGTTATTTCTTTCATACAGGAAATCCCGATTACTTTCACGAGGATCTCTCGCGATACAAGGCTCTAGACCCGAATGATATCCGTGCTGTTGCACAAACATACCTAAAGAGAAACGCCCGCGTTGTACTAAGTATCGTCCCTCAAGGGAAGAAAGACCTGGCTACACCCGGCAGCAAGGAGGTAAAGCCATGAGACACGCAGCTAGCATTCAACAGTGCATACAAGCCCCCGGAGGGAAAGCGGCTTCCGGGAAGAGCTCAATACTCGCTTTCTTCCTGATGCTTGCCGTTTTCGTTTCGGGCACGGTTCATGCACAGGTGCCTGATCGCAAGAGTCCTCCGGCGCTTGGGCCTACACCGTTGTTGAGACTTCCTGCTATCCAGCGCTTTCAGCTTTCCAATGGCTT
>VGWB01000267.1 GCA_016873755.1 Ignavibacteria bacterium
TCGTTATCTCGGTGACGCAGGCATCGCGAGGCGTAAGTGAAACGGCGAGTCGGCCGCCCTTTCTGCGATCTCGTGGTTAACATCTCACCTGGATAAGGGAAGCCCTCCACGGCTAAGGTGTGCCCGCTGAATTCGTGGTGGCGACAGGAGTCCGCCCGAACGACTGATCGTTCAGTCGGGCGCGTTGCCTCCTGATGCCAAAAGGCATAGAAGTCATCGAGATAAAGAAAGTCATTCCGTCGGATTCTAAGACGGAATCCAGAACAATGCCTTGTCTGGATGCCCGCTAAGAATCCGCGGGCATGACATGGTGTCTTTGAAATGGCCTATACTCACTCGGGATCCCGCACCGATGTGTTAGGACGTAGGTCCTGACACCACTTCTTTGGGATAGTGCCCGCCGATCTCGACAACCTGTCAGGGGAGCTCTGCGCGCCTAAGATACGCCAGCTGGATCGGGGAAGTTCTAAGGAATGCTGCGTAGCGGCGACTGTCGAACACCAGAGCGTAGTCCGGAGGATTGACCTCTTCCGCGGTGACCCATTCGTATCGAATGAACTTGTCTTTCTCAATCACGACGAGCGCATCCCCTGGCGCGCCGGTAAGCTGATCTGTAAGCCATGACCGAAACCGCTCACGCTCCTTCGGCGGCACAATCCGCGTCACCGGCAAGTCATCCCTCCAACCGACATCGGATCCTTCGAGGTAATACGTGAGCTGAGGATTCCGCTCATACCCCGCAACGATAATCTCCGAAGGCTGCTTCTCCAGAACGCACTGAACCAGCTCCGTCGCCCCGTCTCTGTACTGAAACTTGTCATAGGCGACGATCTGATAGTAGAAGATGAGGAAAGATGGTACAAGGAGAAAGTACGGGATGGCTGGCCTCAAGATATCGATCCAGCCTTTTCGCACCGAAACATGCCAAAGGACAAGAACCATTAAGGATAGTATAACAAGAGGGAGGAGCGTGAGGATCTCTTCACTTAAGGGAAGTTCAAGATGGGTGAACCGCCAGATCACCGCCTTCACGGCGTTCCGCCACGCCTGGCTCGAGGACCAGAGCACCGACAGGAGCGTGAGTGTGACAAAAACGGATGCGCTGCGTGGCGTGTAGGCGCCCCGATTCACTTTGACGATCTCTCGAGAGGCGATCAGTGACGCCGGGACCAGCATCGGTAGCATGTACACGGCGAGTTTCGTGCGCATCAGCGAGAAGATCAGAAAGAAAAGAAGAAACCACATTCCCAACAGATACCATCCAGGCTGTTTCTCTCGCATGGCGCGGTACAAGCCGTGACCGAACCACGCTACTCCGAAAGGGAACAGCACAAAGAGCTGGTTGACGAAATAGAGCACCTCCAGGGGTTTGACGTTCCCCTCCACTCCCGTGAGTGATCGTTCAAGGAGCGCTGAAGCCCTCAGAAAGAAAAGCGGATCGCCTTCACCGTGGGTAGCGGTCATGAAGACGTGCCAAGGAGCCGCAACGGCCAGCGCCACGACCGTCATTACACCCAGGATGTTCCAATGTATCCTTTGCTCTCCAGGACGGTGGAAGACGATCCAGAGCGCATACACAAAGGGAATTCCCAAGCCGACGTATAACTTCGTCATCAGAGCTGCGCCAACACAGAGGCCGGCCAGAAAGGCGCGAGCTACGGAGCGGTCAGCAGGCCATTCAAGCAGAACGAAGATCGCTGCAGCAAGAAAGAAAACCAGTGTTGCGTCGAATTGACCCTGTCTCGCGTAGAACGTGACAAACGGATTCAGTCCGAACAGGAGCGCAGCGATGAAGCCTACATTGGTGTCAGCGACGCGCTTGCCGATGCGATAGACGAGGATAACGGTGAGTCCCCCGAACACCGCAGAGAATAAGCGGGTGGCGAACTCAGTTACTCCGAAGAGGGCGAACGACAGGGTAGTGAGCCAGACGTAGAGGGGAGGGGGAAGCGATGAATAGAGGCCATCGATGGCAAAGCCTGTTTGATCGACCCAACCGCCAAAGCGCAGGATGCCTTCTGCGCGAACCGCGTACAGGGCCTCGTCCCAGGCCTGAAGGTCAAGAAAGCCGAGATTCAAAAAGCGCATCAGCGCCACAACCACAACGGCGGTGAAGGCAAGGCGTTCTTTCGGTATGTCTGAAAGCCGGTCAAGCATTGATGACGACAACAGCTTCGTAGATCCAAATCGAGAGGAGTCCGAGAACAGCAACGGCAGCAAGGACCTTTCGTCCTGTTGACAACTGATGCAGCTTGTGCTTCATACCAGGGAGAAACTCCGCCGCCAGGACGACGAAAAACGGCATCAGCGGAAAATGGAACCGTCCCCCTCCAAAAAAGACAAAATGAATCAAGAGCCAGCTCCCTAAGATTGCAGCAAAGGTCCACCAGAGCTTATTTTGAACCGATCCAACGAGCCAGACGACTCCCGTCATCAGGAATATGGCATACGGCACATTGACGAGGAGAACAAGAAGAAGCGGGATCGATGCGTATTTCGTCGCGTAGCGGACGGTGCGATCTTCCGGACTATCGTGAAAAGACCAGACGAGGAGTCCACCTTCGCTCTCGAACAAGTGCGCGATCTTCTTGACTCCATTCACCAGAAACGCGCCCGGATGCTCGACAATGTACCTGACCGCGTACTCAGACGCCCGGCGGTTCACCTCGAATTCGTCCCTTGCGCCAGCTATCGCTTCCGGAGGAAAAGTGATCGCATAGGCACCCGTTGAGTTCGGGTTGTTTCCGATCAGCAGGTTGATCCCCCCGTTCGACGAAAGCACGACGGTTCCGGAAGCTCGGTAGTTCCGGATGAGCCAGGGTGAGACGACGAGGAGAGCGCCGAGCGCCACAAAGACAAGTGATCGCACCGGTACCTGGAGCTTGGGGAGAAATGCCGTCAGAACGAGAATCACCAGCAGGAAGCTCGGTTTCATCAGGACGAGGGCGCCAAAGAGCAGGCCGAGGGCGAACGACGATCCAGGTTTGCGCAGAATCGATTTCAGGAGAAGAAGAACGGAGCTCACGAGTAACAGCGTGAAGACACTTTCGGACATCAGATAGTTTGTGTAAAGGATAGCTGGCGGGTAGAAGGCCCAGAACGCAGCGCCGAGCAAACGCACAACGGAGGAAAATCCTGCGAGAAGATGATAGATCATCAACGCAATCAGGATATCCAGAAACCCCTGCAGGAACTTTACAGCGATCGGGTGGTGACCAACAACGAAGTACACCATACTGACCAAAGCGGGATATCCGACTGGCCGATAGGCCGTCGGCGATCCGTCGTAGGTGTAGGAGCCCAGTTCGTAGAGATTGTACGCAAGCTGGCCGTACTCCCGCTCGTCAGAAATCAAAGGACGCTGGTGTAAGGAGATGAAGAGTGTCCTGAATACTAGCCCAAGAGCGAGGATGAACAGAAGGGCGCGAGGATATTCACGAAGCCGGGAGAATACGGTGCTCACGATAGAGTTCCATCAGGCGACGGTGAACAGATTCGTATGAGTGGTACTTCTCGACCCACTTCCGGCCGGTGATTCTCTTCTCTGAGCGCATATCTGGACTGTCAATCACTTCAAGGAGGCGGTCGTAGAGGGTCTCCGGCGTAGCAAGAACAAACGGATTTTCGGGAAGCCAGGCTGTATAATCGGGCGTCATCTCGGTAATCGTCGGAATGCCGAGCGCCAGGGCTTCCAGCGAGTTCCTGCCGTAACCCGTGCCTCCAAGGTTTCCCACCTGTTCGATCGCAAGATCGCAGGTCTGCTTGATTCGGATGACTTCATCGTGCGGCTTGTGCTCGACCAACACGAATTCGACGTCTCTGGACTTCTTCACCCGCTCCATCACGGGAACGATGAGCTCTGTGCCCTTCGAGGCTCGGTTGGTGGGGGAATGGATGATCCTCAGCCGCCGGTTCTCGACCTCCCGCATTCTGTACGGTGTGACATCAAATGGAATGTAGATGTAGTGAATGTTGGGATGTCGAAGCAGGTGGTCGCTCTCGTTTGTGAGGTTAAGATCGCTCAGCTCGTCCATCATAGGATCAATTCCGCGCACGCGCAGGTCGCTTCCCATATAATGACAGACGATCTTCTTGCCTTCGCGCTTCCAGCGTTCTGCCAGACGCGCGTCACGGAAGAAATCCACACCCCCATCATAGTGAACGATCTCAAATTCCTCGAGTCTGTTCTCCCGAAGCGCCTTGCTGACGACCCGTTCCCGTCTCTTGTCATCCCACCGAAAATACAGGCTCTCAAGCACATTCTTCGGTTTGCGCACAGGCAGGTGGGTGTCGGGATTCCGGCCACTGGAAGCGATCGACTGCTCAAGGCGTCCCCTCTTGTAGGATCTCCAGAGCCGGCCGAGCTGATGGCGGGGAAGGGGAATGTCGAGGCAGATGTCCTCAGGAAAAGCGAAGGGGTTACGATGCAGCGTCGCAAGCCGGGCGTTGGCCCCAAACCTGCGCTGCATGTCCATCATGTTGTAGGGCACGCCGGCGACGTTCAGAGGTGCGACGTGAAGGACGTTCATACGCTCAGATGAATCGCTTGTAGAACGTGCTGCGGAGAATTCCGTGAGCGTTGAATTTCTCCTTGAAGCGTATCAAACTCATGGCCGGCGTCATCTGGTTCTCGGCTTTGGTGTCT
>VGWB01000268.1 GCA_016873755.1 Ignavibacteria bacterium
CGAAGGCTGAACTTCACGATGATGAGCGGCAAGTTCTCATCCACCAAATGGCTGAGGCGCCAGCACGACTGTGTGAGGCGGTCAAGGGATTAACAGAGGAGCAACTCGATACACCATATCGACCTGAGGGATGGACGGTTCGGCAAGTCGTTCACCACCTGCCCGACAGCCATCTCAATATGTACATCCGGTTCAAGCTTGGTATCACGGAAAACCAACCCACCGTGAAGACGTACCTGGAAAACCTGTGGGCCGAGCTCGCGGATGCAAGGACCGCCCCGATCGAAGTCTCCCTTGCACTTTTCGATTCGCTTCACAAACGCTTCATCATCTTGCTTCACTCTCTCAAGTCATCCGACTTCGCCCGGACGATCAACCATCCGGAGAGCGGCGTAATGAACCTCGACCGTCTTCTGCAGCTCTATGCATGGCACGGCAGGCACCACGTTGCACAGATTCTCTCAACACGTGAACGAATGGGGTGGAAGTAATCTAAGCCGACTGCCCTCACCGCCGTCCGGGATCCCATCATCCCATTACTCCATCATTCCACTCCCCATCTTGACTATGAACATCTCCATCCGCCAGGCAACAACGCTTGACGCCGACATCATCGCACGCTTCAACGCGCTCATAGCTGAAGAAACAGAGCAACAGACGCTCGAGAGCCAGCGTCTTCTGAGGGGCGTTCTGGCTCTGCTCGGCGACGCTTCAAATTGATGATCACGTACGAATGGAGCGATTGGCGGAACGGCAATTTCTGGTGGATTCAGAGCACCGCCTGGCTCAAGCCGACCAAACAGTCTGCGGCATTCGCTTGTATGTCGACCGTGCAAATCAACGGGCGCAGCGCGCGTACGAACAGCTCGGCATGAAGAAGGCCCAGTTAGAAATGTACGAGGTTGATTTCGTTCTCTAGTTTCTGATCAGGAAACTCTTTAACTTCTTCTGCGTCTCCTTTTCTCCTTACACTTCCCACACGCATCACGTCGCCATCACGTGGCAATTGGGTTAACGTCTTTTCCTATACTCTTCACCATCTACCTTCACACCACACAAGGAGGTTGTATGACCAAACGCTTGTGTACAATCGCCCTGGGCTTGGCGGGGAGCATGGTTGTTATGCTGGCACAGACTGTGCCCACAACAGGCCTGCGAGAAAACACCCCGACAGTCCATGCCTTCACCAACGCCCGCATTGTCGTGGCTCCCGGCAGAACGATCGCTCAGGGCACGCTGGTTATTCGCAACGGCATGATTGAAGCCGTCGGCGAGAAGATCACACCGCCGGCCGATGCACGCATCTGGGACATGAAAGGATTGACGCTCTACGCCGGGCTGATCGAGCTGTCGTCCGACATCGGCATGCCGAAGGCCCAACAGACACAGCCGACAAGCTCCCTCGATCTCCCGGCGCAGACTCAGCAGCCCGAAAAACCGAAAGGTGCTGCCCACTGGAACACACGCATGAAGGCGGATTTCAACGCCGACGAGGAATTCACGCCCGATGCAAAAGCAGCAGAGAAACTCAGGTCACAGGGATTCACGCTCGCGCTTGCTACACCTCAGCGCGAAATCTTCCGCGGTACAAGCGCGCTGGTCAACCTCGGCGACGGCTCTGCATCTGACCTCGTTATCAAACGGCGGGTTGCACAGAACGTTAGCATTGAGCTGGTCAGAGGATTAGGCGGCGGATATCCGAACTCCTTGATGGGCAGTATCGCATTCATCCGTCAGTCGTACTATGATGCTGACTGGTACCGAAGGGCACAGGAAGCGTACACGAAGAATCCTATAGGACGGAAACGGCCCGAGGCGAACACCGCGCTTGCCGCCCTTGCCGACGCCGTTCAGAATCGGCTGCCCGTTGTGATGGATGCGTCGAGTGATCTCAATTTCCTTCGCATCGCGAAGATTGGAAGAGAGTTCTCTTTGAACCTCATGGTTGTCGGAAGCGGACAGGAGTATCGCCGACTCGATGCAATCAAGGCCGCCAAGGTTCCTGTCATCGTGCCGCTAAGTTTCCCCGAAGCGCCGTCCGTGGAGGCTCCCGAAGAGGCGATGAATGTGACTCTTGAACACCTTCGACACTGCGATGCCGCCCCCGAGAACGCCAGCCGGTTGCAGAAGGCGGGCATCACCATCGCCCTCACATCGGATAAGCTGAAAGATCCTGCGACATTCCTCGCCCAGCTCAGGAAAGCCACCGAGAGAGGACTGCAACCCGACGCGGCTCTAGCAGCGCTGACTACAACTCCGGCTCGGCTGATTGGGGTCGACAAACAGTTCGGTACCCTCGATGCGGGGAAAGTCGCTAACTTCGTCGTAGCCGACGGTGACCTCTTTGTAGAGAAGACGAAGATACGCGAGGTCTGGATAGACGGTAAGCGCTATGACGTCAAAGTCCCTCCTTCAAACGATCCGCGTGGTGTGTGGGACATCACAACAACGATTCCGCGAGCACGGCGTGCAAAGCTGACATTGAGGGGTGAGGCGGACAAACCGACAGGCTCCCTCATTTTGGACGGAAGAGAGGTGAAGCTCTCCACCGTAGCACTGTCTGCAGACCGTCTTGCCGCAACCTTCAGCGGAGATTCGATCCAGGTGCCCGGGACTATCCGCGCGTCCGGTATTGTCGGTCAGGACGAGATGTTCGGTCTGGGCGAAATGCCTGACGGAGTTTCATTTTCCTGGCACGCAACGCGCGTCGCGCCACCAAAGGAAGAACCAGATACGGCGAAGCCGAAGCAGGTGGAAATGGCCACATCACCGGTGACATTCCCCCCGCTTGAGTACGGCCTGACCAAGATGCCGGATCAACCTGAGAATATCCTCGTGCGGAACGGGACGATCTGGACGCAGGGTCCCCAAGGCAAGCTCGCCAACGCAGATATGCTCGTGACGAAAGGCAAGATCGCCCGCATCGGGACTGGCCTCACTGCGCCGCCGAATGCTGTCGTCATCGACGCTACCAACAAGCACGTCTCACCCGGCATCATCGATGCCCACTCCCATACAGCAACGTCCAGCGTGAATGAGGGAGGACAAGCCATTACATGTGAGACGCGCATTGAAGATGTAATCGACCCCGACGACATCTGGATCTATCGACAGCTTGCCGGTGGCACGACGATTGCCAATGTCCTGCACGGCTCCGCCAACCCCATCGGCGGACAGAATTCCATTGTGAAGTGGAGATGGGGTGGTTTGGCGGATGACCTACTGATGATTGGTGCGCCTCCCGGAGTGAAGTTCGCACTCGGTGAAAACGTGAAGCAGAGCAACGTTTCCACGGCGGGACGGGGACCAGGCCGATATCCGCAGACTCGGATGGGCGTGGAGCAGTTGATCCGCGATCGCTTCCAGGCAGCGCTCGATTACGAGCGTGAATGGAAGGAGTGGGAGAAAGACAAAACCACGATCCCACCAAGAAAGGACCTCGAACTCGATTGTCTTCTCGAAATCGTCAAAGGCCAGCGACGGATTCATGCCCACGGGTACCGTCAGGACGAAATGTTGATGTTGATGCGGCTCGCAGAGGACTTTGGAATTAGGATCGCTTCTTTCGAGCACGCTCTGGAGGGATACAAGATTGCGGAAACCATGGCGAAGCACGGAGTAGGCGCATCGGCGTTCAGCGATTGGTGGGCGTACAAGATTGAGGCATGGGATGCAATTCCAGGGAATGGTCCGTTGATGCACAGCCAAGGTGTAGTGGTCGCTTACAGCTCGGACGACGCTCAGCTTGCCTCGAGGCTCAACTGGGATGCTGCAAAGGCAATGAAATTCGGTCTGTCAGAAGAGGAGGCGTTCAAGTTCGTGACGATCAATCCGGCCAAGCAGCTCAAGATTGACAAGTGGGTTGGATCGCTTGAAGTCGGAAAGGATGCTGATTTCGTCATCTGGAATGGCAACCCGCTGTCAACGTATTCCAAGTGTGAACAGACATGGGTGGACGGCAGGAGATACTTCGATATCCAGGAAGATCGGAAAATGCAGGAGGAGATCGTCAAAGAACGGGCAGCGTTGATTCAGAAGATCCTCGCGGCCAAGAAAGAGAGGCCGGCGGCGCCCGGTGCAGCGCCAGCGCGGTCGCGCCGACCCAATGAGTCTCAGCAGCAATCACGCATCGAGGAGGGACTGAGCCATGAGACGAACTAGCATTTTTCTGACCCTGAAGTTGCGAGGGAGCTCTGCTCCCGAGCAGATTCGATTAGCGACCGCGGTTGTGTTTCTTCTCTTCGTTCTCCTCTGGTCTACCAGCATTGCCGCCGACGTAATTCCCGCCCCAAAACAGAAAAAGCCCATCGCGCTTATCGGCGGCATCATTCACACTGTGAGCGGACCGGTGATCGAAAACGGAACGATTCTTTTCGACAAAGGCAAGATCACAGCGATCGGAACGAACATCTCCATTCCCGCCGACGCTGAAAGAATTGACGTCTCGGGGAAGCATGTGTACCCTGGCATTATAGACGCATACTCCACCATGGGACTCACTGAAATAGGCTCTGTTCGCGGGACGATCGACATCGCGGAGACGGGATTGATCAATCCGAATGTGCAGGCTGAAGTGGCGGTGAACCCTGAGAGTGAACTCATCCCCGTCGCCCGATCATAC
>VGWB01000269.1 GCA_016873755.1 Ignavibacteria bacterium
GTCGACAAGTTTAGCCACGCTCGTTATGAACCTTCCGGGTTCACCAACAACCCGGAGATTCCGATTGCCAAATCCATCAGCGACTATATCTTCCGATGGCTCGGCGTGAAGTTCTTGCCAAAGGAGGAAGCACCAACAGCTGCCGACACTGGTTCCGCGGCAAGCGAGGCTCCCCTGCTACCCAGAATCCGCCAGGAATCAGCCGGGTCAAGAGGATCTTCGTCTCTCGAGAGAAGCGAAAAGGTGGTGTTCCAGAGTCAGTCAGATGCACCACCCTGCCAGGAGTGTGGAAGCATCATGATCCGCAGCGGAAGTTGTTACAAGTGCTTGCAGTGCGGCGCTACGAGTGGTTGCTCGTGAGCGTCCCGATGATGGTCGGCAAGGCCGACACTCATCACCCCGGAATAATCGGCACGTTCAGCAACGGACGTGCCGATTGCGTTTTGGTGCCACGACAAGTCGCTCTTGCTTCTTTGCAGCATTTCGGCTAACCTCACTTCCAGACATTGAGCCCCAGCCTTTCAGTCTTTGGTTCAACTCAAACAAAGGAGCTGCAATGAGGCCTCTCATGGCAAAGTCGGCCCTGGTTCTCCTCGTCACGTGCGCTTTGACACAGGCACAGAATCAGCAGGAGACCGACCTTAGAGCAAAGGCACAGAATCTCGCTCACCAATTCATCATCATCGACACGCATATCGACGTCCCGTATCGGCTCAGAATGCAATGGGAAGATATCTCACAACGCACGCCCAAGGGCAACTTTGATTTCGTTCGAGCGGTGGAGGGAGGGCTCAACGCCCCGTTCATGTCGATTTACATCCCGAGCGAGTACGAGGCGCAGGGCGGCGGGAAAGCGCTCGCCGATACGTTGATCGACATGGTGGAGGGCTTCGCCAACCGCTGGCCGAAACTGTGTGCCATCGCCACGTCGGTCTCCGACGTGACGAGACAATTCAAGCAGGGAAGACTCTCCCTGTGCCTCGGAATGGAGAACGGCACCCCAATTGAGCACGACCTCTCCAATGTACGCTACTTCTATGATCGCGGGATTCGCTACATCACACTCGCTCACGGGGAGCACAACCACATTTCTGACTCATCCTACGACTCGACGCGGGTCTGGAAGGGCTTGAGTCCCTTCGGCCGGAAGGTGGTTGCGGAAATGAATCGCGTCGGCATCATGGTTGATGTCTCGCATATCTCCGATGATGCTTTCTACGAGGTCATGAACATCAGCAAAGCACCGGTCATCGCGTCGCATTCATCGTGCCGCGCATTTACGCCGGGATTTGAGCGGAACATGTCCGACGAAATGATCAAGCTCCTTGCGAAGAACCGAGGGGTGATCATGATCAATTTTGGAAATTCCTTCCTCCACGGCGACTACCAGGTGATCGAAGGAAAGATCTGGTCATACCTCACCACTCATAGGCTAAGGTTCAACGACCCGGAAGCGCAGACCTACATCCAGCAGTTCCTCAAGGATAATCCGCTGCCGAAGGTCACCGTCGCGGATGTTGCAGCGCACATCGACCATGTTGTCAAGCTCGTCGGTGCGGACTTTGTTGGCCTGGGTTCAGACTTTGACGGGGTCGGCGACATGCTCCCCGAAGGACTGAGAGACGTTTCCCACTACCCTAACGTCATCTTCGAGCTCCTGAAGAAGGGCTATTCTGACAAAGACATCGAGAAGATCTGTGGCCTGAACCTGCTCCGGGTCTGGAGTGAAGTCGAAAAAACCGCGCACCAGCTGCAAACACCTGAGAAAACGAGCCAGTGACACGCGTCCCCCGTACAACCATGGTCATCCGCAAGGGTGAAGCGTTCAAATGTGTCGATCTGCACAGAATCAAGAGGTCTCCTATGAGAAGCACCGTTCTCGTTCTTGTGGCTTTCCTTATGCTTCGTCCAACAGCCGATTCACAAACACCCGATCGCCCGCGACTCCGCGATCTTGGCGTCGAAATCGGTGTATTCCGACCTGGAACATTAAATGCGATCACCGATGTCCCCAGCGTCCGAGTCGGTCACGTGACGCTGATGGAAGGGGAAAACGTCCGTACCGGTGTGACAGCAATCCTTCCACACGGTGGGAATCTGTTCCAGGAAAAGGTCCCCGGTGCCGCCTTTGTGGGCAACGGATTCGGCAAACTTGTCGGCTTCACTCAGGTCGACGAGCTCGGCCAGATCGAAACCCCCATCCTTCTGACAAACACCCTCAGCGTGTGGGATGTTGCCAACGGCATCGTTGACCATATGCTGACATTGCCCGGAAACGAGAACGTTCGATCGATCAATCCCGTGGTCGGCGAAACGAACGACGGCACGCTGAATGACATACGTGGTAGACATGTGAAACGAACAGACGCAGTTGAGGCTATACAACGGGCTCAATCGGGCCCCGTCGAAGAAGGAGCCGTTGGTGCCGGCACGGGGACAATATGCTTCGGATGGAAGGGAGGGATCGGCACGAGCTCGCGCGTCCTTCCGCCTGGGCTCGGAGGATTCACGATCGGCGTGCTTGTTCAGACGAACTACGGAGGAATCCTTGAAATCGCCGGTGTCCCCGTCGGCAAGGAGCTCGGCAGGTACAGCTACCGTGATCGGCTTCGATATCCTGGCGACGGATCGTGCATGATCGTTGTTGCAACAGATGCACCGCTGAACACACACCAGCTCAAACGAGTAGCGAAACGCGCCACCCTGGCACTCGGGCGCACAGGATCCGCTATGAGCCACGGCAGCGGTGACTATGTTCTGGCTTTCTCAACCTCATCCGACCTGCGGACACGAGCCGACGCAGAGAGAGTGCAGCCGTCGGTCCGGCTCAGGGAAGATGACCTCTCACCGCTTTTTCAAGCAGTAGTCGAAGCGACAGAGGAGGCGATCTACAACTCGCTGCTGAAAGCCAAGAACATCAAAGGAGTTCAAGGACGGGAAATCGAGGCACTCCCGCTCGAGAAGACGAGGGACCTGTTGAGGAAATACGGGAAGATACCGTGAAGCACGGAAAGGCGTGACATCTTCGCATGATGAGAATCCTCCGAAAGGAGGATTTTCTATTTTGAAACGTCAGAGTGCTGCCGGTCCATAAGCTCGACAAACTGAGCGAAGAGGTAGTCGCTGTCATGCGGGCCGGGTGAGGCTTCGGGATGATACTGAACACTGAAGATGGGAAGTTCCCGGTGAGAGAACCCTTCATTTGTCCCGTCGTTCAAGTTGACATGGGTAATCTCCACCTTCGTGGGATCGAGTGAATCGGGGTCAACGGCAAAGCCATGATTCTGGGAGGTGATCTCGATTTCGTTCGTCCGGAGATTTTTCACCGGGTGATTGGCGCCCCGATGACCGAACTTCAACTTGAACGTCTTGCCCCCAAGAGCAAGGCCCAACAACTGATGCCCGAGGCAAATTCCAAAGATCGGTTTCTTTCCGACCAGCCTCTTGATGTTCTGAATCCCGTATCGCACGGCCGCCGGGTCGCCGGGGCCATTGGAGAGAAAGATGCCGTCAGGATTCATCTCCAAGACCCTCTCCGCGTGAAACGATGCGGGGACAACAGTCAGATCACAGCCGTACGACGTCAACCGTCTGAGGATATTGTGCTTTACGCCATAATCATACACCACAACGTTCCAGCGCCTGCCGTTCATGGTTGGCTTAAGATTCGGCTTAAGCGCAAACGTCGTCGGGTCGACGTCATCCCACCGATACGGCGTTGATGTCGTAACCACCTTCGCTAAATCAAGCCCGGTCATCATGGGAGAGCGGCGTGCCTTGGCAACGAGGTCAGCGTCGTCAAGATCTGCCGTGGAAATGACCCCGCGCATCGCACCGACGGTCCTGATCATCTTGGTGAGCATGCGAGTGTCAATCCCTTGAATCGCGGCGATATTGTGCTGGACAAGCCATTCACCGAGGCTCCCGGTCGCCCGAAAATTGCTGTAGAAATCAAAGTACTCCTTGACTACGAATCCAGCCACCTGAGGTCTGACGGATTCGAGGTCCTGCGAGTTGATCCCGTAGTTGCCGATGAGCGGGTACGTCATCGTCACGATCTGACCGGCGTAGGAAGGGTCAGTAAGAATCTCCTGATATCCTGTGATGCTGGTATTGAAAACGACTTCGCCGGCGATTTCGGCTGGAGCACCGAAGCTCTCTCCGGTGAAAACCATTCCATTTTCGAGGGCGAGCTTCGCGATCAATGATGTCTTCTCACGCTAATGATAGGGAAACCGAAATTGCGGCAATGAAGATAGCAAGAAATGCCCGGGCATGCAAACCTGAACGATTCGCGAGTTCACCTATCAGTTGTTCCCCGTGGTGTCAACAGTCTCTTCTCTGTTAGCGTCAGGAGGTAACCCGCCCGACTGAACGACCAGTCGTTCGCCCGTCCGAACGGCGTAGCCGGGCGGGGGCGGGCTCCTGACGCCACCGGTGGTATTTGCTGCGGCAATGAACTCAATTTTCGACGCTTCCCGGGAAAACAGGTAAACTCGTGTGAACGATTCACAGATCGATTCTACGCGCAGAAGATGCCGCCAGCGAGTGAAGCAGGCTCGCACCGAAAGGCAGAATTCCTCTGTGGAATACACCGCGATGTCAGTCCGGGATTACCAT
>VGWB01000270.1 GCA_016873755.1 Ignavibacteria bacterium
AAATCCTGCCTAGGTATCACCTGATACTAACCTACGATAGCCGCCACCTCACAATGCACGACAAATCCCATTAGCTGCCTACGCTCTCCCTCTCCTCACTGGATCACCAACACAGGTATCGCAAGCGCGTGGCGGACCCTCGAAATCGACGCCCCGTAGACGAGATCTTTCAGCCCCCGGTGCCGGTGGCCTCCCATCACCAGCAGATCGATGCCGTGCTCCCTCGACAGCTTGATGAGCTGCTGCGGAACGCGGCCGTAGCCAAGCGACGCAAACGCCTCAATGCCTGACGTTCGGATCTGTTCAGCGAGCGTTTCAAGCTGGTTCTGATCTCGTCGGGCTTCATCATCATACGCCTCCTTCCCAAACAGCTGTCCACCCACACCTTCAACGACGTGGAAGAGGTAGACAGAGGCGCCGTAGGTTTTCGCAAGCGTTTGGGCATGCGAGACCACCTTTGCCGTCAAAGCACCGTAATCAATGGCGACCCCAATCTTCGCGAAGGTTTGCGGTGTGAGTTCAATCTTTTCCGGCAGCACAGGTGCTGGTTTCCTCCAAAACATGAGTGATTTTGGCAGCGAAATGTAAATCAGCAAGAGCGCACATCCTATCGCTATAGGAACAGCCGTGATCCAGAGCCAGATGGCATAAGCTCCAGCCCCGTCTATCCACTCCGAGATTTGCTGCACCAGAAGGTTTGCGTTGAGGCCTATGATGACAGCCGCAGCACTCCACGCAAGGATCTTCACCCACCATCTGCTCGCAAAGTCCCCCATCAGCGATCCATCCCCAGTAAACCGGATCAGCGGGATGACAGCGAAGGGTAGCTGCAAGCTCAGAATAACCTGGCTCAAAATCAAGAGATCGTACGAGCCTTCATCCCCCTGGATGGAGATCACAAGCACGGCCGGAACAATGGCGATGAGCCGTGTAATGAGCCGTCGGAGGAAAGGCCGCACTTTCATGCGAAGGAAGCCCTCCATAACGATCTGACCCGCCAGAGTGCCTGTCAGTGTCGAGCTCTGCCCGGCCGCAACGAGGGCGATCCCGAACAACGTGCCCGCAAGCGCCGTCCCGAGGAGAGGATGGAGCAGCTCGTGGGCCTGCTGGATCTCCGTTACCACGATACCATTTTTGTAGAAGACTGCGGCTGAAACGACCAGGATCGCCGCGTTGACAAAGAAGGCGGCGTTGAGCGCAATCGCCGTATCTGCAAGATTGTACTTGCACGCCATTCGCTTGCTCTCGTCGGTCGTCCCGACGACGCGCGTCTGCACAAGCGCAGAGTGCAGGTAGAGATTGTGCGGCATCACCGTGGCACCGAGAATCCCAATGGCAACGTAGAGGCTTTCTGAGGTCAGGTGAGGGATGAAACCGGTGGCCACCTCTCCCCAAACCGGCTCCGCGAGGAAAACCTCAATCAGAAAACAGATTCCGATCGTCGAAACAAATAAGAGGATCAGGGCCTCCATCTTCCGAATGCCGTACTGCTGGATCACCAACAGCAGCATGGTATCAAACCCGGTGATCACCACTCCATAGATGAGAGGCAGCCCGAAGAGAAGATTCAGGCCGATCGCCGTCCCAAGGACTTCAGCAAGATCGCACGCGGCGATGGCGATCTCACACAGGAACCACAGGATATAGCCTACTGGCCGGGGATAGTTGTCACGACACGCTTGAGCGAGGTCTCGGCCAGTGACGATGCCCAGTCGGGCAGAGAGAGCCTGCAGGAGTACCGCCATCAGGTTGGACATCAACAGCACCCAGATCAACTGGTAACCGAACCTGGCGCCACCTTCCAGGTCCGTCGCCCAGTTGCCGGGATCCATATAGCCGACGCTCACGAGGTACGCCGGACCGACAAACGCCATCATTTTCTTCAAAAGTCCGACGTTCTTCGGGATCGGCACACTTTGGTGAACTTCCGCAAGCGATACCGCTGAGCGATCAGATCGCCCCTTCATTCACACCTCCTCCACATAGATATTCGTCGCCAGCTTGGAGCTCACAAACTGATCCTTCTTCGCGATCTCAACGCGCATCGATCCATCGAATTCCACCCGTTCTTTGACTTTGATTTTCCTCTTCAGCACTATTCCGAGCTTCGCGGCATACTGCAGGATCTCGGGGCTCGAATCGCTGACACGCGTAACGGCTACCGTGTCACCAGGTGAGACCTCCGCGAGGGAGATGTGCGAGACCTCGTCGATTTCGCCGCCGGCTGTCGGAATCGCGTCTCCGTGCGGATCCCTTCGCGGATAGCCAAGCACCGAGTCAATCCGCTCTTCAAGCCTCTCCGACGCAATGTGCTCGAGCCGCTCAGCCTCCTCGTCAATTTCGTCCCAGGGGTAATCCAGCACCTCAGCCAGGAAGAGTTCCCAGAGCCGGTGCCGACGAATGATGCGGAGCGCCTGCTTTCTGCCTGCTGTCGTGAGTTCAACACCCCGGTAGGGTGTGTACATCACAGAACCTTCCTCGGCAAGCTTCTTGATCATCTCGGTGACGGATGGAGGCGAGATTCTTAGCCGCTCGGAAAGAGATGTCGTTGTGACTGTCTCCCCGCTTTCCTGGAGCTTGTAAATGTTTTTCAGATAGTTCTCGACCGGTTCGCTTGGCATTGGTTGTCACTCCCTGAGAGTCCTCGAAGGGCGCACGGCCTGGAAGTTCGCTGGTCAGCCTTAGGAGATATTTAGGGTTGCCTAAATATAAGCGCGGCCGAGCGGATTGTCAAGAGACATCCCGCACCTTGCGCGCGGCTCCATTCCTATCGCACTTTCCTTCTGGACGCACACGCGCGTCAATTCCCGGCAGGCATCTCCATCTGCCTTGTTTCTGACGCAACTTTCGCTATATTCGCGATCAGCGGTCAGCCGAAAAACCGACGGACTGAGATGACCACCATCCTCGTCATCGACGACGAACAATCGCTGCGGGATCTCATCTTCACGGCTCTTCAGAGCGAGGGCTTTGAAGTACTCCAGGCAAAAGATGGCCTCAGCGGCGTAGAGGTGGCCCGCAAGGCGCTTCCAGATCTCATCATGTGCGACATCCTGATGCCTACCCTCGACGGTTACGAGACGCTCAAGATTCTGCGGGAAGACCCGGTGACTGCTACCATCCCCTTTATTTTCCTCACGGGACACGCAGAACAAGGGGCAATGCGCCACGGCATGGACCTTGGGGCCGATGACTTCCTCACGAAGCCTTTCAGCATCCCGGAACTTCTAAACGCCGTTCGCGCCCGACTCGAGAAGCAGCGATTGTACCGGCAACAGACTGAGCGCAAACTCGACGAGCTCCGGGTCAGCCTCAGCCTCTCCCTTCCACATGAGATTCGGACGCCCCTGAGCGGAATCGTGGGGTTCGCCGAGGTGCTCCGGGACGATAGCGGAACCCTCAAGCCCTCCGAGATCAGCGAAATGGCTGACATGATCCTGAAGTCGGCAAGCCGGCTTGGTCACCTCGTGGAGAACGTTCTCACGTATGCGCAGCTGGAATTGCTGGCGGCGGACCCCAAGAGAAGGGAACTTATCCGGAAAGAAACAACCTCGATGCTTGACATGCACATCGAAGAGGTTGCGCAGAAGAAGGCAAGGGAGTACGATCGACTGAACGATCTCGTTCTGCAGCTCAGCGGCGGAGAAGCGGCTCTCTCCGTCCAGAACATGAAGAGGATCGTTGAGGAGCTCGCCGACAACGCGTTCAAGTTCTCAGCAACGGGAACGCCTGTCGAAATTGCCACCCGCCGGGACGACACGTTCCATGTCTTGACGGTCTGCGACCGCGGAATGGGAATGGAAGCACGACAGATTGCAGAGATCGGCGCCTACCGCCAGTTCAACAGGAAGAGGCTCGAACAGCAGGGTTCCGGCCTCGGCCTGGCGATCACCAAGCGTCTCGCTGAAATCTATAGGGGGATGCTCTCCTTCCAGAGCGAGCCGGGCAAAGGAACAACGGCTGAGGTGAGACTTCCCTCTGCGGATTTGGGTTGATTCAAAACCTCATCAAACCCTTCACATCTCACTTACCTCTGCACCGGACGATTCTGCTGCTCAAAGAGTTCATCCGGCAAACCGACATTGAGCTTGTAGTCCGAATACCTCACCGTAATCGTACCGCTACGCAACGGGCGACGCATCTCACTCCGTTGCGGTGTGTCGGGGTCGACCTGAAGGAGTTCCATCCGATCAGTGGTATCCCGCCCGGTGGTCTCAAACGATGCCTGAAGTGTTCTCGGAAGCCAGTGCGTTCCTCCCACCAATTCATACGCAAACGACAACCGCAGAACCCTTCCCTGGTACGGCATCGTTTCCATCCTGACGATAGTCCAGTTGGAGGGCTCAACCCAGAGCAGCATCTGGCGGAGGCGGATCTGTGCCGCTTTCGCGTCCAGTTGTAGCTTATGAACGATCCTGCCATCAAGCGCATCCTTGCCCAGCTCGCTCGCGTTGTATCGTTCCCGCAGAAGTGATGGATTGACGACGATCCCTTCGCGAGGCAACATTACGAAGCTTGATGAGGTGAAGTGCACCCTGTCTGGTTTT
>VGWB01000271.1 GCA_016873755.1 Ignavibacteria bacterium
CACGGACTCACTAGCCGACTTCCGGGTGTTCTGGCGTCAGTTGCGTCTCGCAGCAAGAAATCTCCGCAATCGGTAGCCGCAAAGAGGAGGCACCATGGGCCGTTCGTCCCTGATCATGGTCATGATTGTTAGCACATTGATGCTATTCTTTGGCGGGAATCTGTCGAAAGTCTCGACATCTGCATACGAGAATTACGTTCAATACTACACCAAGTCGATGGCTCACACCATCGCAGCCAGCGTTGCTAACATGGCCTGCAACGAAATCTACCTCTCTCCGAACTGGAGGGCAGGCTATTCGAATCTCCACATCGACGGCGGGATTGCAAATGCGATTGTTGATACGATGGCAGGTGGGAAGATCCGGGTGACGGTGGCGAGCGAGTACAACACCGTGAGAGATACCATTGTCGTGCTGTGGGGGCTGACGGCGTTTTCCAAGTTCGCATATTACAGCTACATCGAAGGGGCAATCTACTGGATTACAGGTGATACCGTATGGGGCCCCTTCCATTCACAACAGCGGCTGAATGTCTCCGGAGATCCGGTCTTCTACGGTAAGGTCACGACAAAGAACGGCCTCTTCAGACAACCGAAGTCGTCAAAACCGAAATTCTACGGTGGGTACCAGACGGGAGTGTCTATTAAACTTCCCGTCGATTTTCAGCCTCTCAAGGTGGCGGCACAGACCTCCGGGCGGTACATTTCCAAGAAGGACGTCTCGCTGACTTTTAATACTGACGGAACGGTAACATATAAGGAGGGAACCGGTCCCGCGACAACGGTTCCCCTTACGACCTACGCGCCGAACGGCGCGATCTTTGTTGACGATGCCAATCTGAGAATCAAGGGGACGATCTCCGGTAGGGCCACGGTCGCCGCGACCGGCAGTTCCGGTGCCGCAAAAGGGAATGTGTATCTCGATGACGACATTGTGTATGCAAACGACCCGAGGGACGGCAGTTCGGATGATCTTCTGGGGATCTGCGCCGACAACGACGTTATCATCTCCGAGAATGCTGCCAATAATTCAGATATCCACATCGATGGTTCGATTTTCTCGCGTTCCGGAGGTCTGAAGGCTGAGAACTACAACGGACGTCCGGTCTCTGGAACCATCCACCTCCTAGGGGGCATAGTCCAGTACCAACGAGGGCCCGTGGGAACATTTTCGGGATCTCCACCTGTCATTGATCACGGATTCCAAAAGAAGTATCGGTACGACAACCGTCTGATGGTCGACACGCCGCCGTACTTTCCCACCACCGGCAGCTACGAGATTCTCTCGTGGTACGAGCGATAGGTTGCCGCCCGCTTCATTCATCCATTCTGATCTGGCCTTTCATAGACTGCATCACTCCCCCCTCGGGTAGCGTGCTGATATCACAAGAGGCATTGTGGTGTCGGGAGTTTCCTCCCGACACACGCACTGTTTCTGGCGCTGTACAAGAAGAACAAAAAAGCACTTGTCATTCTGAACGGAGTGAAGAATCTGAACTAAAAAACGAGACTCTTCGCTCCGCTCAGAGTGACAAAAAGGGCTTTTTGTACACCCTCAGCACAAATTAGTACCCCACTCCCTGTCGCACTCGCTTGACATTGAAGCCTCGGTACTCTACTTTCTGTCGAGCAGTTGCAGGAGCATGCCGAAAGCCGCGTCGTGACATCGCCAGCATCCATTACCATCCGTCCGCTCAAAACTGAACATGATTTCCTCGCTTTTGAGGCACTGCAGAGGGAAACGTGGGGTAAGGAGCTTGAGGAGGTCGTGACGTCTTCTCTCGCGAAGATCGTCCAGAAGATCGGGGGAATCGCTGCCGGAGCGTTCGATGAAACGGGTGTGATGCTGGGCGCGATCTTCGGGTTCTCGGGAAACAAAGACGGTCGACCGATCCACTGGTCACACATGTTGGCGGTCAAAGAAAAGGCTCGCGACTACGGAATTGGAAGGAGGCTCAAGATCTACCAGAGAGACGAGCTGCTCAAGTTGGGCGTTACCGAGGTGTACTGGACCTATGATCCGCTGGTAGCAAGAAACGCGCATCTAAACTTCAACTGCTTAGGCGTCGAAGCGACAGAATATGCACTAGATATGTACGGGCCGGGAGATGACAGTGAGCTTTTCCGGGGACTTGGAACAGACCGATTCATCGTGCTCTGGCGAATAGCGAGTGATCGTGTCGCAAAAGCGCTCGCAGGCCATCGCCCTCTTGATCCTGGTGTCTTCGACTCCGCCGAGGTTTCTGTTGGCAGGGCGGACGCCAACGATGTGAATTCGGGGCCGTTCTGCTGGAAGTCGGTGCGCGGAACTCGCTTGCGGATTGAGATTCCCTCTGACATCCATCGCGTACGGTCGGTTTCTGCAAAGGCTGCGGCGCAATGGAGGGAGCAGACGCGCTCTGCGTTTCAATTCTACTTCGCCAATGGCTTCCAGGTGAGGCATTTTTACCGCGATGAGTTCACCGGCCGGTGTTACTATCTTCTGGAGCGTCCATGACCGTTCGCTTCATTCAAATCGACTCGATTACACTACGCGAAATCCATCTCTCGCTCAAAGAGCCGTTCCGGATCTCCTCTGGCGTAACACACACACGTAAAATCCTCCTCCTCGAGTTCAAAACGGTAGATGGCGTAGTCGAATGGAGCGAATGTGTGGCAGGGGAAGAGCCCAACTACTCCCCTGAAACGATCGACACGGCATGGCTGGCAATCCGAGAATGGGTAGTTCCTCGCGTCCTGGGCAAGCAATTTCGTGATCCGGGGGAAGTTCGTCCAATCCTTGAGCATGATTTTCGCGGGCATAATATGGCGAAGGCGGCGGTCGAGATGGGGATCTGGGCTCTGGCTGCTCGGGCGTCAGGCGTCCCGTTGTCGAAGCTGATCGGTGGGGTGAGAGAAGAAATAGAGGTTGGGATTTCGCTAGGGATTCAAGCGACTCCGCAACTGCTTGCCGAGAAGGTGAAAAGGAGTCTGGATCGCGGCTATCGTAAAGTCAAAATGAAAGTTGAGCCCGGCAAGGACATCGAGTTCGTGCGGGTCGTTCGGGAAGCTATCGGTCCTGAAGCCCATTTGATGGTGGATGCCAATAACGCGTACGCCGAGGGAGATTTCAAGACTCTTCAAGAGCTCGACTGGTTCAACCTCATGATGATCGAGCAGCCTCTCGCGTGGGATGATCTTGTTGCGCACGCCAAGCTTCAGAAATTGCTGAAGACTCCGCTGTGTCTCGATGAGTCGATCACCGGCGTTGATCGGGCCGGGGATATGATTGAGCTTAAAAGCGGCCGGATCATCAACATCAAGCCCGGAAGGGTGGGGGGATTCTCTTCCTCGATTGCCATTCACGACCTCTGTGCGGCGCATGGGATCCCCGTCTGGTGCGGTGGGATGCTGGAAAGTGGCATCGGGCGGTCGTACAATGTTGCGTTAGCATCCTTGCCGAATTTCATCCTCCCCGGCGACATTTCACCAAGCGAGCGATACTGGGAGCAGGATATTGTGGTACCCGAATGGACGATGAGCAGGGAAGGGAAGATCAACGTCCCGAATGACAAGCCGGGAATCGGGGTGGAGGTTGACAGAGATCGGATCGAGAACCTCACTGTGCGAAGTGAAACGCTGCGCACGGCCCGATAGGTTAATGGTCGGAAAAACCGTTGAAGAGCCCGCGCACGAAAGGCAGATCCTGTGGCCGGTCCGTCATAAGCCGGCGAAAGGAGGCGACGCCCCCCAGGATGACGACGAACCTTTTGTCATCCTGAACGGAGCCCCGAGAGCTTCTCGAGGGGCGGAGTGAAGGATCTCCTGTCTCGGACTGATCAGATCCTTAAAACGAGACTCTTCGCTCCGCTCAGTCGCCTCGTCCTGAGGCCGTCTGAATGATCGTCTTCTGGCTCACGATCCTTTTTTGAAGAACCCGCCGTTCTGCACCCTCCGAGCAGTAGCCGCATTCCTCAAGGTGACAATCCTTCCTGCCTGATAGAATCGAGTTCGTCGGCTGTCAGTAGTCCTGATTGGTACAAGAGCAGGTATTCCTGGGAGACGCTCTGGCCGAAGATCGTCAAGTCATCACTGTTGATGGTTACCCTTACCCCATGGTCAAGGAGGACTCGGATAGGGTGATGTGAGATCTCGCTAACGACTCCGAGGGCAAGGTTGCTGCTCGGACAGACATTGAGGCGAATGCGGTCCCGCCGGAGGCGCTCCATCAGCGGCTTGGAGCCGGCAGCGGCAACACCGTGTTGCACTTCGTCAAGCTGAAGCAGATCCAAAGTCCGTGTCATCAGCCCCGGGTCTCCAAACTCTCCGACATGCGCCTTGAGCTTGAGCCCACGTTTCTTCGCGTCTGCGTACAGCTCGAGGTAGCGATCAGGCGGTTGCGCGGTCTCGTTGCCGTACAGGTCGATTGAGAGAAAGATGCCCGAAGCGACACACAGCGAGGCGAGAGGGATTTCGTTCGCGGGATCACGGTCCTTCGAGATTCCGATCTCTGGCCGAAAGTCGATCTTTGAGGCAGTGCTCTTCCGATC
>VGWB01000272.1 GCA_016873755.1 Ignavibacteria bacterium
TCGGTTGAAGAGGCTCGCGCAATTGCCATCAATTTGATTTCTTATCGGCCTCGGAGCTCGAAAGAGCTGAATGACAAGCTGAAACAAAAGGGTTTTTCCGCGGAGGTTGCGTGTGGTGCCATCCGGCACTTGCAGGATATCAATCTCTTGAATGATCTTGAGTTCGCCCGTATGCTTGTCCGCGATAAGCTGCGCGGGAAGCCCATGGGCAGAGCGATGGTCCGGCGCAAGCTTCTTGAAAAAGGAATCGCGTTCCAGATTGTTGAGAGGGTATTGAAAGAGTACATCTCCGAAGACGACGAACGGGAAGCCGCAGCGAGGCTCGCCGCAAGGAAGCTCAAGCTGAGTCGATCACGGTTTGCGGACCTAGACACGTCCCGGCGCCGGAAGCGGATGATGGATTATCTCCTCGGTCGCGGCTTTTCGACCGACGTCGCCCTCAAAACCGTCCGCACGGTCTTTCCATAGGGTCCACCATGAATCCCGCAGCATCCAACCGACCTCTCCTGAAAGCTTCAACCATCGTCTCCATCTTGGCAGTGTGCTTCTGGGTAGCCTCCTACTTCCCCGAGCTTGTCTTTGCTCTGATCCTCTCAAGCCTCACAGCGTTTCTTCTGCGTCCGCTGGTTGCCTTCCTCGAGGTCAGACTGGGTCTGAAGAGAGTGCTAGCTGTCCTGGGGGTTTTCGTTGTCGTGGGTTCCCTTGCTATCGTCGCGCTGGTTCATCTCCTTCCAATCATTATCGGACGGATCCAGGAGTTCTACGACCAGTTCAATGCCTTTCCCTTTGAAGCGAAACTCACGGAAACGGCTCAGAGCCTTCTCGCCGGGGTCTCCTTCATCAGCCCGGCTGAGCTCTCGAAACAGGTGCATTCCCTCATCGGTTCAGGGCTTCATCAACTCGGGTCGGTGCTGGAGAACATGCTCGGGGCAATCGTATCGCTTGCCATCGTGCCGATCGTGACGTTTTTCATCCTCGTTGATGCTGATCGCGCCGTGAAGAAAGCGATCGAGCGAGTCCCAAACAAGTACTTCGAAATGACGATGAACGTGATTTACAAGATCCGCAGGGACCTCGTCAGCTATTTGCGTGGATGGTTGTTTGAAGCGACAATCGTCGGGGTACTGAGCTTCGTCGGATACTCCATCATCGGAATCGAGTATGCCATCCTGATCGGGTTAATCGCTGGATTGGCGAACATGATCCCCTACCTGGGACCTGTCGTCGGCGCCGTACCCGCAATCCTTGTTTCCCTCACTCAGTACGGTGATTTCAGAATGCTCCTTCCGATTGTCATCGTTGCTGTCGCCGTCCAACTCATCGATGAGACGATTGTTCAGCCCTTCACGTTCGCGAAAGCAGTCGATATCCACCCGCTGACAGTGATCATCGTTCTTCTCGTCGGTAACGAACTCCTCGGCATCGCCGGCATGCTGCTCGCTATCCCCCTTTTCACAGTCCTGAAGGTTGCAGCGAAAGAGACCTACTGGGGTCTGAAGTCGTATCACATCACGACGTAACCAGGCCCCCCGAATGTCCCTCCATGTCCCACGTTGTCATCGATATCGAAACGCTCGCCTTCCCGTTGGAGTCGTTTGATGAAGCCCAACAGAAGTACCTGCTGAAGTTTGCCGAGACTGAGGAGGAACGGTTCGAGACGATCCAGAAGCTCAGCCTGTACCCAACCACAGCCCAGATCATCGCTGTCGGGATGTTGAATCCCGACACCAATCGCGGCAAGGTGCTGTTTCAATCAGACGAGAAGATCGACTCCTTCTCAGAGAACGAGAGCATCCATTACGTTACCGGAAACGAAAAGGAAATCCTGACCCAGTTCTGGGAGGATATCCTGAAGTTTGACCAGTTCATTACGTTCAATGGCCGCGGCTTCGACTGTCCCTTTCTTATGCTCCGCTCTGCGATCCTCGAGATCAAGCCTACGCGCAATCTGATGCCTTATCGATACGATTCCGCCGTCCACTGCGACCTGCTCGAGCAGCTCACGTTCTACGGAGCGTTCCGAAAGTTCAACCTTGATTTCTATTGTAAGTCCTTCGGCATGGAGAGCCCGAAATCACACGGAATTACGGGGCTCGACCTCGGCGGGCTGTTTCAGCAAAAGAGATTTCGGGAGATCGCGGACTATTGCTGGGGAGACCTGAAAGCGACTGCAGAGCTGTTTCGAAGGTGGGAGAAATATCTGAAGTTCTAGGGTCCCGCATGAATTCAAAAGAGGTGACCAAAGTTGAGATAGAATCCTGTCGTCTCCCTTCCGAACCCGACATCCGCCCGCACAACGAAGGTATCCATGTAGAATCGAAGTCCTGCCACGGAGTTGACCGACCATTTCCCGAAGCTCCACTCCGAAGGTGAACGGAAAACCTTCCCGGCATCCAAGCCAAACACTCCACCGAATCGCCAGAAGATCGGGAAGCAGATTTCCGCGTTCACGACTCCCGCCGCCTTTTCCAGGAAGCGATCCTGCGGATATCCGCGATGTGTTCGCGTTCCCCCCACGCTCACCACGGCATGGACAGGCAGGCGGCAGGTGTTTCATTGGAATTCCAGCCTCTTTCAGTACGCTCCTTGCACATGCGCGCACAGAGAGATATATTTGGCAACAGTCGAATGAATATTGTCAACGCTGTACAGTTGATCGCAATGAAACGCGTCCTGATCCTTTGCACGGGGAACGCAGCCCGGAGCCAGATCGCTGAAGGTCTTCTCCGACATCTTGGAGGAGCGGATTTCGACGTCCACAGTGCAGGCACCCACCCTGCCGGCTTCGTCCATCCCTTGGCCATTGAGACAATGAAGGAGCGCGGAATCGACATCTCGAACCACACTTCGAAGTCATTGTCCCATTACGACGGGCAATCGTTTGACTACGTCATCACTGTCTGCGACGAAGCATTCCAAGAGTGCCCTCACTTTCCCGGCGCAACGCACCAGATCCACTGGAGCACACCCGATCCGAGCTTCGCACCCGGGTCAGACGAGGAGCGACAGGCCGCATTCCGAGACACCGTCGCCTCCCTCGAGCAGCGAGTGTCTGCTCTTCTTCTCCAGATCAAGAACAAAAAAGCCGCCTTCTGAGAAGCGGCTTCCGGATCTGCCCCTGCCCTGCGGTTGTCTTATCGTCGGACAAATTGCTGCGTAATTGCGGCAGCTGCCAGCAGTTTGAGAACATCCCACAGAGAAAAGACCAAGAATCCAGAACGGAGAGCTGAACCCCAATCGTGCATGTAGACCAAGTTGAGGTGGATCGTTCCAGCGAGGAACACGATAACCAAACCAAGTGCCATGGCACCGATCGTCCAGCCATAACCCTTCACCAATGTTTGAACGGAACTCATTCGGCCATCTGATTCGCTCGGTCGCAGGGAGAGGAGGTACGAAATTAGAAACGCTGCGATGGGAAAGCTGATCAGATAGCCCCCTGTTGGACCGACCAGTCGTGAGAGCCCAAATCCTGCACTTGAGAACACCGGCAGTCCGGCCGTCCCCAGTATCAGGTACAAAGTCATGCTCAGGAAGGCGTTACGCTTGCTCAACAAGCCACCTGCCAGGAGAACAAAAAACGTTTGCAGCGTGAAAGGAACCGGGTGGATAGGAATCTCAATCTGTGCTCCTACTGCCGTAAGTAGAGCGAACGTGACAATCCAGAACGCCTGCACTCCCGCGCGCTCGCTCGAGAGGGCAATCTGCTTCCTAAGAGAGAGTTGTCGTGCATTCATCATAGTTGAATTCCTTGCTTTTTGGTACGGGCCAGCAAATGATACAGAATTGTGTATGCAAAAGCAACACGGTCGTTTTGCATTTCAGCCAATTTCCCATAAATTGCGCGACGTAGTTTCATCCCCGGAGGTAGCATGAAAATGTTGCTTGCGATTATCTGCTGCATAAACTTCGCCGCCGGACAAGAAATGGCATACTTCTTTCCTACGGGTACCTACGACCAACGTGTCCCGACTCCAAAGTCCGTGCTTGGCTACGAAGTAGGTGAGCGTTTCACGGATTACCGCCATCTCGAGCTCTTCGTTGATAAGCTGGTTTCCTCTTCGGATCGAGCCCGACGTGTCGTCTACGGCCAGTCAAATGAACACCGTCCTTTGCAGGCCCTCATCATCAGCTCGGCCAAGAATCTGGACAAATTGGATGAAATCAAAGAGGCCAACCGGAGACTCACGGACCCACGCACGCTGAAGTCGAAAACAGTGGCAAATGAAATCATCGGCACGTTACCCGTCATCGTTCACCTTTCCTACGGTGTCCACGGAAACGAGGCGTCATCTACGGAAGCGGCAATTCTCACAGCGTACCAACTCTGCGCAGGAACGGACAAGCGAACCGAGGAGATACTTGATAACGCCATCGTCATACTCGACCCCAATGTGAATCCCGACGGACGCGAGCGTTATGTCCAGTGGATCAACTCCACTCTTGGCGCTCGGCCAAACACCTTTGCGTTTGCCATCGAACACAGCGAACCTTGGCCGGGAGGGCGCACCAA
>VGWB01000273.1 GCA_016873755.1 Ignavibacteria bacterium
GTCCGCCAGGACGAGTGATGGGTTGGTAACAATGGCCCGAGCGACGGCAACCCGCTGCTGTTGCCCGCCGCTCATTTCGTTCGGTCTCTTGTCGGCGAGCTCTGCAATCCCAAGTTCCTCCATCAGGGCCAGCGTACGCCGCCTGCGTTCCCGCTCAGAGATCTGCAGCAGCATCATCGTGAACTCGATATTCTCGCGCGCCGTCAGTACGGGGATCAGGTTGTAGGCCTGGAAGATGAATCCCATCCTGTGGAGTCTCAGCGAAGCCAGCTCCGTCTTCGATTTGCTGGCGACGTTCTCTCCCTCGAACATGACGCTGCCGGCTGATGGTGCGTCAAGCGCTCCGATGAGGTTCAGCAGGGTTGTCTTCCCGGACCCCGAAGGACCGGCTATCACGGTGAACTCCCCTTTCCGAATCGTGATCGACACTCCGTACAGTGCGTGCACCGGTACGCCGTTGTCATGATAGATCTTTTCGAGTTCTTCCGTCCTAATGAGTTCCATATCGCTTCCTTCCACGGCTACTTGTTCGTGTCACACGTAGCGAATCGCATTGACCGGCTGCAGCCGGACAGCCCGCAATGCGGGATAAATCGCTGCGATGACGCATATCGACAAGATCACGACCATGCCGGTCGCCACGCCTGCATAGTCAACTACTGGATAAATCACAGCACCGGCTCCGTACGATGCCAGGCCCTCCGAGAATGCGGCAAAGTTCAATCCAGTAGCGGAGAGATGCAGATTGATGAGCGTTCCCCCGCCAAATCCGATAAGCGTTCCCACCAATCCGAGGAGGAACGCCTCAATGAGAACCATGCAAAACAGAATGCCGTTCTTCATTCCGATGGCCTTCAAGACGCCGAACTCGCGGATCCGCTCGAAAACAGACATCAACATGGTGTTGATGATCCCGAAGATCATAGCCAGTCCCACGATGAGATAGAAAATCCACATGAGCTCTTCCGTCATCTCCAGTTGCGCAAGCAGCGAGGGCAAGAGATCTTGGTACGATAGGATCTCATACGACTCGTCCAGCTTGCTCTCAAGGTCTGCTTTGATCGCTGCCACAGAATCGAGCGTTCGAGCGACCACGGCGATTTCTGCGATCCGCCCCCCTACCCGGAGCATCTCTTGTGCGTTCTCTGCCGGAATGTAGATGAACAGCCGATCGAACGCAGAGCTCGGTGATTGGTACAGACCGACTACGCGAAACACCTCGGCCCCGACTTTTCCGTCCAGACTCGAAGCCATGGCAACAACTCGATCGCCGAGGCCCGCGCCGAGCGTCTCCGCCAGCCTCTTGCTGATCACCACCTCGTGCCTCTGGCCACTCAAATGCTGTCCATGAGCGATCGACTCATCAATCGTTGTGATCTTTGCCTCGCGCTTCGGGTCGATCCCGACGATGTAGACCCCAGAGGAGTTCGAGGCGCTGCTGATGATGCCGTAGGCCGTAACGCGCTTGCTGAAATACTGAACGTTGGCGTTTTGCTCCAGCATTGAACTCACCCGCGCGCCCTCATCCATGAAATTCTGTACGATTCTGTTGTCGTTGAAGCCACGGCGGTGGATCTGAAGGTGTGAGGTGTGAGCACCGAGCTGATTGTCAAACATCTGCTTCAGAAAGCCGCGTGACAAGCCTTCTACGAAACTCATCGCCAGCACCCCGACAACGATGGACGTGATGATGATGAGGGAGCGTCGCCTGTTTCTCCAGATGTTGCGCCAAGCCAGTCTGAGCAGCATCATGTGTATCGTATGCCTTTCAGCGGTTCCAGTTTCGAGACTCTGTACGCCGGATACAGACATGAGAGCAACGCGATCAACAGCATGAGTCCTGCGACCGTCAGTACAATGGTGATCCTGCTCGCAGCGACGATTTGGGGGAGGAACCCATACTCTTCATAGATCTGAGCGAATTCCCCGGTGAATGTTATCGGGTGTGTTTCCAGGTACATGTTCAGCAGCTGCCCCGTGATGCACCCGGTGACAATTCCGATCAATGCGAGAACGGATGTCTCGAGGAAGACGAGCGTGACCAGCTTCTTCGGCTGCATCCCGATGGCCAAGCTCACACCGAACTCCCGAAAGCGCTCCGTGACCGACATCAGCACAGTATTAAGAATTCCAAACGTGACGATAATGATCAGTGTCCAGAGGAAGATCCAGTCGCCGATCTTGTCGAAATCCATGGCCTGCTTGAGCTCGGGCAGGACCTCCTCCCACGGCAGAACTGCAAGGTTGTCAAGTTGAGCGCGCTGGAGGGAGCCGGCGAGATGCTCGACGGCCTTGTCGACTGCCTTCAGGTCAACGACGGAGACGGCAACGACATTCACCCGACCTTCCATCGCCAGAAGCTCCTGCGCCGCATTGAGATGCATAAACGCAGCCATCGCATCGAATTCGGGCGATCCGAGCTTCATGGTCCCCGAGATCCGGAACCGCAGATTACCCATCACCCCATCCCTACCTTGCGCCAAGATAACCAGCGTATCCCCGATGCGGGCCTTGAGATTATCGAGCAGCTTATACCCCAGGACAACTTCGTCTCTGCTGTGCGATTCGAAAAACCTCCCACCGTTCAGTCTCTGATGGAACCGAAAACCTTGCCGTTCCTTGTTAGGGTCGATGCCAAAGATCGCGGCACCGGATGAATTTTCGCGATAGCTAATCAATCCGTCTGCGAGAATCCGGGGAGCGTAGCCCTTGATCCCCTCCTCGGCTCTGACGATCTCCTCAATTGATCCGGGGAACGGAAAGCTCTTGTTCAGAGATGGGTTATCCTGGTAACCAGAGCGCTGAACTTGAAGATAGCCGGAAAAGAGCTCGACCGTGTTTTGGACATTGTATTCCCAGACACCGATTCCCAGGCCGCGCATCACGACAGTGAAGAAGGTCGCGAACGTGATCGCAAGGATCGTCAAGATTGACCGGCGTTTGTTTCGCCAGACATTACGCCAGCCGAGCTTGAGCAGTAGATTCACCGGTTTCGCCCCTTTTCAAGTTCCTGAAACGAGAAGATCCGATCGCTCAACGGAATATCAAACTGAGCCTCGAGGTATTGGAACTCGGTCGAATGATTCGGCTTGGTGTTGTTCACCATCAACCAGTTTGAGGGCACCGCGCGATTGCCAAACCGCTTCACGTTCTGATAGAGCATCGTGCGCATCAGGGCGCCCTTCTCATCGAAGTATTCGGTGCGTGCAGGTAGCAAATCTTTCTTCCGAATCCAATGAAAGATCCTGCCCCAGACGACGGGTGCCGTCGGTTTGGGTAGCAATTCGATCTTCCAGCATAACTCGCCATCGACCGTTTCTTCAGCGGCGATCCTCATCGTGTAATCCTCAACGAGGCTCGACTCTCGAACCAGATCGTCATTCGTGAAATCGGAGCCATTCCACGATTGCAGCATCATCGACGGGGGGATCTTGATGGTTGTCTCGGTGTTTCGCAGGTACATCCAGAGCTCATTGTTCACCTTGAGCGTCTTGTTGCCAGCTTCACGACGAGGCGAGGTGATTTCGATAAGTGCCTTTTGATTGCCAACCCACCATGCCCGCATCTCCATCGACCGAGTGTAGTCGGGAGTAACGATCGTCATTCGGAACCTCCCCTTCGAGGAAACACCTTTCAGGAGATCTTCCGACCGTTTAACAATCTGCTCAGCGGTCTGTGCAGCTCCCTCCCCAGCGACGATGTGAATCAGCGCAACGGGTACGACAACGGCACGGATGATTCGCCTTACCATCGCATCCTCACTTTCTGCCGCTCTGTTTCTGGTATCCCTCCCACCGTTCAAACAGCGCAGGGAATTCTCGCTCGAAGAACTCATAGAACTCGTGCATCTCCCGTAGTCGGTTGTAAGCAAGAGGGTTCTTGGCCGTGACCAACGACATCCCGCGCTCGATGAATTCGTGCAACTCTATGATCTGCTCCAGTCGGGCGTTCAGGATGCTGGACCACGTCTCCGATTTCACGCGGAAGAAGTCGCGACGCTCAGCCGGGCGCCCGACACGCTCCACAAGGCCCATCTGGATGAGTAATCGCGTCATCGTGCTGACAGAGCCGCGGCTCGCCTGCAGCTCTCCAACGAGCTCGTCCGTCGAGACCTCGGATTTCTCAGAGACGAGCAGATACCCGAAGATTTTCCCAGCCATCCTCGGAACCCGCGATTTCTCCAGGAGAATGCCCATGTCCTCGACAAACTGGTTCAGTTCGGTCGTTGTCCCTTTCGATCCCATGACGTTCTGACTCCTCTTACGTTGAATCAATATAAAGGATTCAAAACTTTCAGTCAACACTAAAGTGGCTGAAAGAGAAGGGACTCACAGGTATCGCCCCGCTGGCTGAAGCTCGGTTTGGGTCGTCGGAAAGACGATCAGCGCACTGAGGCCCTGCGCGACCAGGTACGCGCACAAAGCCCGGAGGTCCCCCCATTCGGGAATAGGGCCGGGATAGCGATGCGGCCTCTAGAGGTGAAAGAGATAGTTGAACTTCAGAAGGAT